>NZ_LNCQ01000023.1:395842-672909 GCF_002831785.1 Allobosea sp. FBZP-16
CTCCACCCCGCTCGCCATCGCCCACTGATCCCACGCGTCCATGATCTGACGATAGCAATGGCGGCGCCCGTCTCCGGACGCCGCCTGCCCGTTGCATCAGATATCAGGAAAGAGGTTCTTGACCGGGCTCACTCCCTCCAGGAGCGAAGCAATGTGCAGGATGGTCGCCTCCGCCTGCCAGGCTCCGACGACCTGCACGTTGATCGGCATGCCATCCCGGCTCGTCCCGAACCGCATCGCGAGTCCGGGCAGCCCGGTGACGTTGAGGGGAACGGTCGCGCCCTGAAGGTAGGTTGCGTCCACGTCATAGCCGTCGATGGTGAATCGGTCGACGCCGTGCTTGTGCGCTGGGATCGGCAGTACATGGGTGATCAGAGCATCAAAGCGCGTGAAGTAATCGGCGTAGCCGTCGCGTAACCTCTCGGCCGCCTGCTCTGCGTCGATGAAGTCGACCATCGACGTGTCGGGCAGCGACAGCATGGTCGTCGCCATCTTGTACATCTCGCCCTCGTGGCCGGCCGTCGCCTCACGGAACGCCGGCTTCATCTCCATGACGTGGAGCCGGTTGAAAACGTCGAGCGCGAAATCGCGCTCCAGTGCCGGAATGCCGACATGCTCGACATGGACGCCGAGGTCTTTCAGCGCCTCAGCCGCCGATCGGACGGTCGCGGCAACTTCGGAATCGACGGGACCGAAGCCGGGTCCGACCATCCAACCCACGCGCAGCGGGCGGGCGTTTGGCCGGGCGCCCCCCGCGTCGAACCCGCCGATGATCGTCGAGAACGCGTCCTGACCATCCGGACCCATCAGCTGCGAGAACGCCAGCGCGACGTCGCGAACCGAACGCGCCATCGGACCGACATGCCAGAAGCGGCGCGGCGCCCGAGGCCAGATTCCCGTCATCGGGACCCGCCCATGCGTCGCTTTCATGGAGGTGATGCCGGTCTGGGCGGCCGGACCGCGCACGGAGATGGCGAGGTCGGTGCCGAGGCCGAGCGGCGACATGCCCGCCGCGATGGCGGCCGACTCGCCTCCACTCGACCCGCCCGGCGTCCTGGTCAAATCCCACGGATTGTTCGAGCGGCCGGACAGGAGGTTGTCACTCTCGATCCAGTAGGAGAACTCCGGAAGATTGGTCTTCGCCAGAAGGATGCCGCCGGCCTGTTTCAGCCGGGCGACGCTGGTGGCGTCCTGCGCCGGCATCCGGCCCCGGAAGATCGGAGAACCGCGCTGCGTAAGGACCCCAGCGGTATCGATCGAGTCCTTCGCCGTGAACGGCACACCATGAAGGGGTCCCAATGCTTCGCCTGCCATGACGGCGTCCTCGGCGGCCTTGGCCGCTGCAAGCGCCCCTTCCGCGACCGTCACGATGGCGTTGATCTTCGGGTCGACAGCCTCGATGCGATCCAGGTGCGCTTTCACGATCTCCACCGGTGATAGCTCGCGATTGCGGACGAGTTCGGCGAGCCTGGTGGCGTCGAAACGGGTGATCTGCTCGGACATCTTCAAATCCTCTATCTATCAGTTGATAGAGAATCGCTACAGCTTCACAAACCGGACGTCAACCTCTATCTATCACTTGATAGAGACTCATGATGGAGATCTGCGATGGGTTCGAATGTGAGGGAGGAGGTGATGGCGGCGGCCAAGCGTGCAGCACAGTCACATGGCTATACGGGCCTCAACTTTCGGGAGCTGGCGGCCGAGGTCGGCATCAAGAGCGCGACGATCCACTACTATTTCCCGACCAAGGTCGATCTCGGCGCCGCCATCGCCAAGCGTTACTGGGAGGACTCGCAGGTCTTGCTGGATAGCCTGTGGAACGGCGGCAACGATCCCGCGCGGGCGTTGATGGAATACCCCAACACGTTCCGCGTTTCCCTGGAACAGGACAACCGCATCTGCCTGTGCAGCTTCATGTCGGCCGAGCACGACGACCTTCCCGACCCGGTCAAACGGGAGGTGTCCGCCTTTGCCGACATCAACATCGCTTGGCTGACGCGCGTTCTCTCCGCCGCGACCGACATGGACACCGCCGCTAGCGAGCGGCGCGCGCGTGCGATCTTTGCAGCTGTCGCGGGAGCCCAACTCATGGCGCGCAGCCGATCCGACATCTCCGTCTTCGACGCTTTGATCGACAGCTATCGGGAGGCGGGCCTGCTTCCAGGCTGATGTAATCACCGGCCGACCGACGACGGGACCATACCGGATGGCAGTGGGGGGGTAGCGCTGTCGACACCTATGATTCTGCAGCCAATCGCGACGTTGCGCGGCGCATTAGGTCGAGCAGGGACAGCGCGGCCGGAGTCAACGGCAGGTCGGAGCGCCGGACCAAGACAAGCGGCGGTGCGGTCAGCTCTTCCTCGACTTTGATCGTGGTCAGCGCCTTTCCGGTCATCTCGAAGCGCTCCCACTGCGCCGGGACCATGGCCAGCAGGTCGCTGTTGGCGAGGCAGGTCAGCAATGTCAGCGCCGACTGGCTGCGCACCGCCAAGCGCGGGGGCGGCAGGCCATGGCGGGCGAAGAAGGCGTTGATCTCGTCGCCGGCATCGGCGGTGATCGAGGTCGTCACCCAGTCCTCGCCGACAAGTTCGCGCAGCGAGGTCGCAGCCGCCAACGGGTGCCCGGCGCGGCAGAGCACGATGCGGCGGTTGTGGAACAGCACCTCCCGGCTGAGCTGCGGCACCGGTTGCGCGCCGCCGTCGGGGCCGATGTAGAAATCGACCGAGCCGTCGCGCAGCCGCTCCTCGAGCGTCGGATAGAAACCCTCGATGATGTGCAGCCTGATGTCGGGATAACGAGCGCGGAACGGCCGCAGGCTCGGCGGCAGCAAAGCGAGATGCGCCGCGATCGACAGCCCGACCGTCACCGTGCCGGTGCCGGCACCCCTCAGTTGCTCGACCTCTTCGCGCGTGCGCCGGATCTCGGTCAGGATCGACCTGGCGCGGGCGACAAAGGCATCGCCGAGCGGCGTCGCCACCACGCCCCGCGCCCGACGTTCGAACAGCGGCGCGCCGAGCTCGCGCTCCAGCAGAGCCAGGCTGCGGGTCAGCGCCGGCTGGGCGATCTGCAGATGCCGCGCCGCGGCCCGCATGCTGCCGCGCTCGGCGATCGCCACCACCTCCTCGAAGTGATCGAGCTTCATTGCTGCGGCCTCCCGACGCCATTCATCGATACCGATTTGCTATCGCTCCTGCAATTTTTCCATCTGTTCAGGTATCTGTGCCGACGTTAGCCATTCCTCACGAACAAGCAGCGGCCGCCCCGGAGAACGGGAGATGGCCCTTTCGGGAGGACGGCATGGAGATCATCAAGCCCGCATTCCATCACGTCACCTTCAAGACGAGCCGGCTCGCCGAGATGGTGGCGTGGTATGGCACGGTCGTCGGGGCACGGCCGACCTTCCAGGACACCAGCAACGCCTGGACGACCAATGACGAGGCCAATCACCGTGTCGCTTTCCTCTCGGCGCCGGGCCTCGGCGACGATCCCGACAAGCGCAACCATAACGGCATCCATCACAGCGCCTTCGAATACGAGAGCTTCGCCGACCTGATGTCGTCCTATGCCCGCCTGCGCGACGAAGGCATCGAGCCCGCCTTCAGCCTCGACCACGGCATGACGATCTCGATCTACTACAAGGACCCCGAGGGCAATTTCGTCGAGCTGCAATGCGACAGCTATGGCGACTGGCGGCTGTCGAGCGAATGGATGCGCTCCTCACCGGATTTCGCCGCCAACCCGATCGGCACCTTCTTCGATCCGGAGCGAGTCTATCAGGCGCACAAGGCCGGCCAGGGCTTCGACGAGCTGCATGTCGCGATGCGCCGCGGCGACTACCAGCCCGCCGGCACGCCCGATCTCGGACTGCCGGCGTGAGCAGCGCCGTGCGCATCGTTGCTGGTCTTTCGCCGCAGGACCGCCTCGCGATCGAGCAATTGATCCAGCGCCATGCCTGGCTGATCGACCATGGCGAGGCAGACAAGGTCGGCGAGCTCTTCGCGGAGGAGGGAGCGCTCTACGGGATCGGCCCCGACAAGGTCGGCCGCAAGGCCATCGCCGAATGGGGCCGCCAGCGTGCTGCCATGGCCGAGCGCCGCTCGCGCCATCTCCAGAGCAACATCCTGATCGAGCCCCTCGCTGCGGATGCGGCCCGCGGCTGGGTCCCGCTGACGCTCTACCGCCATGACGGGCCGGGCGAGGGCTCGGCCACCCCGCTGCTCATCGCCGAATACGCGGATCGCTATGTCAAGGGGCCGGACGGCACCTGGCTCTTCACCGAACGGCGGCTGACCGTCCTGTTCGGCGCCGCCTGACGAACCCGACATGCATTGCCTCGCCGCCCTGGTTGGAGGCAACCGAGAAGGAGGACACCATGCGTCTCGCCACCATCCTGAGCGGCGGCAAGCCTGCTCTCGCCGCCTATCGCGGCGCCGATCTGATCGATCTCGGCAAGGCCGGTCCGGGCTTGCCGGGTGACATCCTCGCCTTCATCGCCGGTGGCGATGCGGCCCGTGCGGCGATCGCCCGGGCACTTGAAAGCGCGCCTGCCACGGCGGTGCTCGATCCTGAGCGCACGACCTTCCTGCCGGTGGTGCCGCGCCCCGGGAAGATCATCTGCGTGGGGCTGAACTATGCCGACCATTCGGCCGAGAGCGGCTTCAAGCAGCCGGATTATCCGACATTGTTCGGCCGCTTCGCCACCAGCCTGATCGGCCACAAGGCGCCCCTGATCCGCCCGAGCCTGTCCGACCAGCTCGACTATGAGGGCGAGATTGCGGCAGTGATCGGCCGGCGCGGCAAGCATGTGCCGAAGGCGAATGCGCTCGACCATGTCGCCGGCTATGCCGTCTTCAATGAGGGCTCGGTGCGCGACTATCAGTTCAAGGCGCCGCAATGGACCGTCGGCAAGAACTTCGACGGCACCGGCGCCTTCGGTCCGGCCCTGGTCACGGCCGACGAGCTGCCGCCCGGCGCACGCGGTCTCAGGCTTACGACCAGGCTGAACGGTGAGACCGTGCAGAGCGCGAGCACCGACGACATGGTCTTCGACGTCGCCAGCCTGATCTCGATCATCAGCGAGGCAATCACGCTGGAGCCCGGCGACGTCATCGTCACCGGCACGCCCGCCGGCGTCGGGGTCGCGCGCAAGCCGCAGCTCTTCATGAAGCCCGGCGATGTCTGCGAGGTCGAGGTCGAGGGCATCGGCCTGCTCGTCAACCCGATCGCGCAGGAAGCGGCCGAACGGGCCGCGGCCTGACCGCGGATCAAGGGGAGCTGAGAACAGTGAGTCGGACCGGCAAGGACATAGAGGTACTGATCGCCGGCGCCGGGCCAGTCGGCCTCGCGGCTGCGATCGAGCTCGGTCAGCGCGGCATCCGCTGCCTCGTGGTCGAGCGCAACGACCGCGTCGGCTATTCGCCGCGCGCCAAGACCACCAATGTCCGCAGCCGCGAGCACCTGCGTCGCTGGGGCATCGCCGACGCCTTGCGCGCGGCCTCGCCGATCCCGCCGGACTATCCCTCCAACGTCGTCTTCGCGACGCGGATGAACGGTCCCGAGCTCGCCCGCTTCGGCAATGCGCTGAACGGCAGCCGCGCCCGCAACGACCTCTATTCGGAAGAGGCGCAATGGGTGCCGCAATATGTGCTGGAGGAAGTGCTGCGCCAGCATGCGGCCTCGCTGCCCGGGGTCGAGATCCGCTTCAACACCGAGCTGACTTCCTTTGTCGATGATGGCCGCGACGTGGTTTCGCGTCTGAAGGATGTGACCAGCGGCGCGGAGCGTGAGGTCGCGAGCGCCTATCTGATCGGCGCAGACGGCGCGCGCAGCTCGGTGCGCGAGGCGATCGGCGCCCGGATGGAGGGCGAAGGCGCCTTCTCGAAGAACTACAACATCATCTTCCGCGCGCCGGAGCTGGCATCGCGCCACGCCCACGGGCCGGCGATCATGTACTGGATGGTCAACGAGGAGGTACCCTCGCTGCTCGGCCCGATGGACAGCGAGGGCCTGTGGTTCTTCATGGCAACCAAGCTGGCCAACGACGTCGACCCGGCCAGCGTCGATCCGGTCGAGCTCATTCGCCGTGGCACCGGCCTCTCCGACCTCGCCATCGAGATCGTCGGCCGCGATCCCTGGGTCGCGCATCGCCTCGTCGCCGACCGCTACGAGAAGGGCCGGGTCTTCCTCGCCGGCGATGCCTGCCATCTGCATCCGCCCTTCGGCGGCTTCGGCATGAACATGGGCATCGGCGACGCCGTCGATCTCGGCTGGAAGCTGGCGGCGGTCCTGCAGGGCTGGGGCGGAAGCGAGCTGCTCGCGAGCTATGCGGCGGAGCGGCGCAGGGTGCATGAGCGCACCATCGCCGAGGCGGTGATCAACTACGGCGCCGTCGGCAACCAGCTCGTCCGTCAGGGGCTGGAGGAGCCGGGACCGCTCGGCGATGCCACAAGGCGCGAGGTCGGCGAGCTCATCGAGGCGACCAAGCTGCGGGAGTTCCGCACGCTCGGCATTGTGCTCGGCACGCGCTACGAGGATTCCCCGATCATCGTGCCCGATGGCAGCGCGCCGCCTGTCGAGCATTTCATGCTCTATGTGCCCTCAGCCCATCCGGGGTGCCTGGCGCCGCATCTCTGGCTCGCGGACGGCTCCTCGCTCTACGACCATTTCGGCCAGGGCTTCACCTTGCTCGCCACGGCTGGCGATGGCGCAGACGCGACGCCGCTGATCGCCACGGCAGCCCGTCTCGGCGTGCCGCTGAAGCTGCTGCTGCCCGGCGATAAGCGCCTGCCCGCTCGCTATGGCGCCCGCTTCGCCCTGATCCGGCCGGACCAGCATGTCGCCTGGCGCGGCGATGCGCTCCCGGCCGACTGCGAGGCGCTGCTTTCCATCGTCACCGGCCGGATGAAGTTGGACGCCTCAATCGGGATAGCCGCTACGGCAGCCTAGGGACGACGCACAAGAAACAAGACCAACGAATGGGGAGGATAAGATGAAACGGGGAGTGATCGGAGCCTTGCTCGGCGCGGTGCTGGCGGTCTCGCTGGCCACCGGAGCCATCGCGCAGACGGTCGAGCTCAAGGTCTCGCATTACCTGCCGCCGAACCACCAGATGCACAAGCAGCTGGAAGCCTGGAGCGCCGAGCTGGCGGAGCGCTCCAATGGCCGGCTCAAGCTCGCCATCTTCCCGGCCGCGCAGATGGGGCCGATGCCGCGGCAATACGACCTCGCCCGCACCGGCGTCGCCGACATCGCCTTCTTCCTGCACGGCGCCCTCCCCGGCCGCTTCCCGCTGACCGAGATCTCGCACCTGCCCTACGCCTTCAATCGCGGCGAAGGGGCAAGTGCAAAGGCGCTCAGCACGGCCGAGGCCTCGGGCATCCTGACCGAGCTCTCGGGCAAGCTCGCCGCCGAGCACGAGGGCACGAAGCCGCTCTATTTCATCGCGACGCCGACGCTCAGCCTGTTCTTCAACCGCCCGGCGGTGAGGAGCCCGGCCGGAATGCGCGGGCTGCGCATGCGCCATAACGGGCCGATCGCCTCGGCGATGCTCGAAGCCTGGGGCGCGACGCCTGCCGCCATCCCGCCGGCGGAGCTGGCGGACTCGCTCTCCAAGGGCACGATCGCCGGCATGTTCTTCAATTACGAGGCGGCGAAATCCTTCCAGATGGCCGAGAGCGTGAAATCCGTGACGCAGCTCGATGCCGCGGCCGGCACCTTCGCGCTGGTGATGAACGCCGAGAAGTACAAGTCCCTGCCCGAGGACCTGCGCAAGCTGATCGACGACACGACGGGTCCGGCCGCCGCTCGCAAGGTCGGCGCGATCTATGACCAGGCCGAGGCGGAAGGCCGTGCCTATCTGCGCGCCGCCAATGCCGAGATCCCCGAGCTCAGTGGCGCCGAGCGGGCCGCCTTCGAGGAGCTGGCCAAGCCGATCACCGCGAGCTTCATCGCAAGGGTCGAGGCCAAGGGCATCAAGGCGAAGCCGTTCTATGACGAGCTGCGCGCCGCTGTGGGTGCCGCCAAATGAGCCCCGGCAAGCTCCGCCGCCTCGACCCGGTGCGGCTGCTGACGATCGCCGGAGCACTGGCGCTCGCCGTCATGGTGCTCTGGACGATGATCGACATCGGCGCCCGGCTCGCCTTCAACAAGCCGCTGCACGGCACGCTAGATCTGGTCGAGGTCACCCTTGTACTGGTCGCCTTCCTCGCCCTGCCGGAATGCTTCCGCCGCGACGAGCAGATCAAGGTCGACCTGTTCGACACCATGGTGCGCCGGCGCACGCTGGCGGCGATGCGGCTCGCCGGCGAGATCGCGACGCTTGCGTTCCTCGTCCTGCTGGCGGTGACCTTGATCCAGCCGCTCGCCGACGCCTATCGCTTCGGCGACCAGAAGCCGGATCTGCCGGTGCCGATCTTCGTGTTGCTGCTGGCGATCGAGCTGGCGCTGGTCGTCTCGGTCTTCGTCGTGCTCGGCCGCGCGGTCGGACAGGTCCGCGCCTTCCCGCGCGCTGCGGCTGGCACTGCTGATCCCCATCCCCCGGCCCTGCACAGCAGCAATGGAGCCGCCTCATGAGCGCGACCTCCATCGGCCTGATCGGCATGGCGACGCTGGTCGGCATGATCCTGGCGCGCATCCCGGTCGGCGTCGCGCTCGGGCTGACCGGCTTCGTCGGCTATGCCGCAATCGACGGTTTCGCCAAGGCCCGCCTCGTCTTCGGCGCGGTGCCGCTCGAGCTTTCCTCCGCCTATGCGCTCTCGGTGCTGCCGCTGTTCACGCTGATGGGGGCGCTGGCGACGATGGCCGGGCTCTCCGGGGACCTGTTCCGGGCAAGCAATGCGATCTTCGCCGGCATGCGCGGCTCGCTCGCCATGGCCGCGGTCGGCGCCTCCGCCGCCTTCGGCGCGGTCTGCGGCTCGTCGCTGGCGACGGCGGCGACGATGAGCCGGATCTCGATCCCGCAAATGCTGAAAGCCGGCTATTCGCCGGCGCTCGCTGCCGGCGTGGTGGCGGCCGGCGGCACGCTCGGCATCCTGATCCCGCCCTCGCTGATCCTGATGATCTACGGCATCATCGCCCAGCTCTCGATCATCAAGCTCTTCGCCGCCGCGCTGATCCCCGGCCTCGTCCTGACCGGGCTCTATCTGCTGACGGTCTGGCTCTGGGTGCGCATTCGCCCAGAGACGGCGCCGAAGCTGCCGAACGAAAGCAAGGCGCAGGCGTTCCGGCTCGTCCTGAGTATCTGGGACGTGGCGGCGCTCTTTCTCGTCACCTTCGGCGGCATCTATCTCGGCTGGTTCAGCCCGACGGAAGCTGCCGCCGTCGGCGCCTTCGGCGCGCTATTGCTCGGCCTGCTGCGCAGGGGGTTCGCCCACGGCGACGTCACGACTGCCTTCACCGAGACGACGCGGATCACCGCCAATCTCGTGCTGATCGTGCTGGGCTCGACGATCTTCTCCTATTTCGTCGTGCAGACCGGCATGGCCCAATCCGTAGTGAAGTCGATCGCGGCACTGGGCCTGTCGCCGCTCGCGGTGATGCTGCTGCTGATCGGCTTCTACGTCTTCCTCGGCTGCTTTCTCGAAGGCATCGGCATGGTGCTGGTCACGGTGCCGGTCCTGCTGCCGCTGGTCATATCGACCGGATATGATCCGATCTGGTTCGGGGTGCTGCTCGTCATTGTCGTCGAGATCGGGCTGATCCACCCGCCGGTCGGGATGAACCTCTTCGTCATCCGTACCCAGGCGCCGGAGATCAGCTTGGGGGCGATGTATCGTGGCGTGCTGCCGTTCCTGGTCGCGCCCTTTCTGCTGATCGCGATGCTGCTGGCCTGGCCGGAGCTGGCGCTCTGGCTGCCGCGGTCGATCTCGCTGAACTGACCGCTTGTTGCCACTTGGTGTCCGGTGCGAAACGCGCCGATACCGTTGACGAAGTCGGTGTTGCTGGGGTGTGACGTCCTGATCCAGTCGCTTCTGGATGGAGGGCGGGTCGTCTTGCTCGTCAGCGCCCGATCCTCTCGGGAGTTGCGGCCTCCGACACACCCGGGGCGGTTCAACACGATGCCTCCAGCGGATCATGAGAAGAGTGCCGGAAGCGAGAGAACCCCGCTCCCGGCTTGCAAGCATCACGCCGCCTGCCGGTTGATCACGCTCGTTGCGAGCTTGGTCAGCTTTGCATCCGTGGCAGATTCTTCATCGAGATTCTGCTTGAGAAGAGCCGCGCAATCCTCGCGGCCGAGCAGCTTGGCCCAGGCAACCAATGTGCCGTACCGGGTTATTTCGTAGTGCTCGACCGCCTGGGCGGCAGCGATCAGCGCCGCATCGAGCACCTGCTTGTCGTCGACATCGGAGGCGATGTCGCTCGCTTCCGACAGAATTCCATCGATCGCCGGACAGGTGACGGCTTTCTCCTCGGCGCCATGCTGTTTGAAGACCTGCTTCAACCGGGCGATGTGCCCGTCGGTCTGCTGAAGATGCGCTTGAAAGCCTTGCTGCAGCTCCGGGCTCGTCGCCTTCTCGATCATGTCGGGAAGCGACTTTTTGATCTGGTGCTCGGCGTAGTAGATATCCTGGAGCGTATGGACGAACAGATCATCCATGGTCTTGATATCTTTGGTGAACCATCCCATCGGGGAGCCTCCTCGCGCGGTGACCCCCAGCCGTAGATTCCAGAAACGAGAGCGAGACTGCCAGGTTCCCGACAAACGCAAGGGCAGTCCCTATGCAGCGACGGAAAGCACGCGGCCGTGCACCGCCAGGTGCCTGTCACTGCGGTTCATGACTACCAAAACGATGGACGCGCCATCCTCGCATTCGAGCACCAGTCGGTGGCAGAACTGGCTGTCGTCGCACTCTCTTGTGTCGAAGAGCAGGTAGCCGGCCCGGCGATCGTCATAGTCGCCTGCGAACTGGTACAGAACATCGATCCTGCGCTTGTCGCGCAGGTTAAGCCGGCCTTTGCCCGTAAGCATGGCATCGCTCCGCTTGGGGGCGTCAAAATGCGCCGCACGCGGTCATTTCCAGAAGCGGTTTGGAGACAACGGCAGGGTTAGTAGGTGCCTTTCCAAGCCGCTTGTCGATGTCAAATGACAGGATGCTGCCGGCGTTTCTGAACGGCCGCTCTCGTCTCCCGGTCCAGATTCGTCGCCTTCGGCGCGCTTTGCCGACGTTGGCGCGGCTGATCAATCACCGGCAGCAAACGAGTCGCGCGGCGTCAGGATCCTGGTCGTTCAGACGAAAAATGCCCCGCCGGCGCGACCCGGCGGGGCAGGTTCAACCAAGGCGAACTCAGATGAGCGGGCGGTACGGCTCGCCGCGATCGTCGAACCGCGACCAGCCCTCCTTCCTGTAGTCCGCCAGCCGTGCGTCGCGATCGATCGGAGCCGCACCATCCATGATGGCTTCCGCCGCCGGCGCCTTGTCCTCATCGGCCTTCACCGAAACGACGCTGCCGCCACGCCGCACCGTTTCGGCGTAGTAGTTGGCGCTCGCCTCGTCCTCGCCGGCGCTCGTGAAGGCGCCGATGATTCCGCCGGTCACGCCGCCCGCCGCCGCTCCAGCTGCGGTGGACGCAAGCCAGCCCGCCGCGACAACCGGGCCAATCCCGGGGATGGCGAGCAGGCCGAGCCCGGCGAGCAGGCCCGCCGCGCCGCCGAGAGCCGCACCGATGCCGGCGCCTTCCCCGGCATTGCTGTCGTCGGTGCTCGTATGGCGGCCGATCAGGCTGATGTCCGTCGCGGGAAACCCGGCAGCCTCGAGATCGTCGACCACCCGGCGCGCAGCATCGTAGGTGTCATAGGAACGGGTGATGGTACGCATGAGAATTCTCCTCGTCTTGAGATGGAGGGGCGGCGATCAGTTGCGGGTGATGTTGCCGCGATAGTCGACCGACACGGTGACCTGTGCGCCGGAATGCGTCGCGGTGCCCTTCCAGACGCCGTTGTCGTCCTTCTTGAGGCTGCTGACATTGGAATAGCCGTTGGCCTCGAGGCGGCTCTTGGCCTGCCCCTCGGTGAAGCTGTTGGCGCCCGGCAGCGGCGCGTTCGCATCAGCTGGAGCGTTCGGCGAAGGCGTTGGAGCCGTGGTCGACGTTTGCGCGATGGCCGCCGTCGACATCAAGGCGCAGAAAAGGGACGTGAGAACCACGTTTCGCATCGAAATCTCCTTATGTGGCAGATAGTTAGCCAAGTGCTATAGATAACGGCAGCAGCGAGGAGAAGTTCCGCATCGGCGTCCAGAACGTGTCTGGTTTGGATGCCTTTTGGATGCGGCAGTTTGCTGCAGCGATCGAGCAGGAGCGGGACGCGCTATAGCATCCGACCGAAAGGCGGAATCCACTTTTCGGAAAAATCCGATGCGATCACAGAGTGATAGATCATCGTGATCGTGTCGATTCGGACGCGCGATGATCTAATGGCCGTCGAGATTCAGTGTGACCGTATAGATGTCAGCACCGGCGTCATCCTTGACGACGACCGCCAATTCCATGTGGTCGCCATTGGGAAGCTTTTCGAGATTGAGTCCGGCAAGGAGCTCCTTTGCAGCGTCCTTGGCGGCTTTTTCATTGGGCAGCTCCGTGCCCTCGTCGTCCAATTCGACGTTCTCGCCATCGCGCGTGTGGAAGAAGTACCGTGGCATGACAGTCCAATTCCGCTCGCCGTCCGGTGTTCCGGCACAAACTCACTTTCTGGGGTGGGTTTCACGCAGATGCAGATAGTCGGGATCGAATTCAGCCAGTCTGCACAGACCTGCCCAATCAAGGATCGTCAGCCTGTTAGCCCGTAGGCGTACCAGCCCGGCCTGCCTGATCTCGCGCAGCTTCTTGTTCATGTGAACGGTGGAGAGTCCGAGGGCGTCGGCTATTTCTGGCTGTGTGAGAGGCAGCTCGCAGGTCTTGCCGTCGGAAAGGCCGATCGCCGTCATCTTGGTGATGAATTCGCAGAAGAGGTGGGCGATGCGGCTCGGCGCGGAGCGTCGGCCGATCCCCACCATCCATTCGCGATAGATCGCGGCCTCAACGAGCGTCTCGCGCCAGAATGCCTCAGCGATCCGGTAATAGGAGCGGGTCAGGGAGCGAACAGCCTCGTGGGGAATGAGGCCAACGGTCGCGGGCGTGAGCGTTCCGAGATTGTGATCCATCACCTCGATGAGAAGCGAGTGGATATCGGGGATGTCGCCCGGAAGGTGCAAGGACAGAATCTGGCGCTGCCCGTCGCCCACGATCTTGTAACGGCAAACCAGCCCCTCGGCGACGAGGCAGCATTGCTTCGTACGCTCACCCTCGCTGACAATGTCGAGCCCGCTCTCGAACTGCTTGAGGGTCAGCGGCAGCCGGAGCAGTTGGTCTCGCTCCTCGGACTGCAAGGGCGAACTCGTCTCGAGCTTGCGAACGAGCCCGTGAAGATAAAGGTCCTTGTCCATCAGCCCTCGATCTTACGCATCAGGGTCCACGGTATCAGCCATTGCGTCCTTCTCGGCCTGCGGCAGCAACGTCATCAGAAGAATGAAGGATGCAAGCAGCAGACAGACGCTGTTCGTCACGATCAAGGGCCATTCGCCGAGTCCAACTCCGTAGACGGTCCAGAGCGCGAAACCCGCCACGGTGAAGCTGTACATGGCAGGCGAGATCGCACTGGTGTCGCGAGATCTGACGATGCGCCAGGCTTGCGGCACGAAGCTGACCATCGAGCAAAGCGCGGCAATGGCGCCGGCGGCTGTTATCCAGTTCATCGGTATGGCCTGCATGCTGGGCGAGCGCAACTGAAGAAGGGCTGAGGCGCACTCGCAGAGTCCGATGCCGGCGATGGCAATAAAGTGTTCACCAACATCGCCGGCATTTTCATCAAATCCCCCAGAACGCGGAACGATCCATCGAACGCGGAATTTCCCCGCTGCAAGTCCGGAGCCTTCTGATGCAGTGCAGTGTCCCCCTTGAGTTTTGGATCTACTTGGCTTTGGCGCTCAATCTGGCGTTGGCGCTGGCGATCAATCTCTAGTTCAATGGCGATCGCCGGGCATGAGTCATCCATGCGTCGTCAACATCCCAGCTTTTCATCGAATGTGATGGACGCCAGCGTACCGACAGGCTGGCTGTGATATTCCAAGCTCGCGCCTAGACTTTTCGACATCGCAGCGATGATCTTGCCGCCGAGCCCGCTGCCCTTTGCCGTCCCGTCACCAGTCCAGCCGATCCCATCGTCCGCGACACTGAGCATGATCTGATTGGACGGCGTCCGCGAAACGCTGACGCGAACCTCGCCTTCTCCAACCGGATAGGCGTATTTCAGGGCATTGGTGACGAGCTCCGTCGCAATCATGCCGACGGAAACGGCGCGATCGGTCTTGATTGAGACAGGTTCGGCATCGAGCTTGACGATCGGCGTCTTGCCCGAAGCCGTGATCGAGTTGCCCAATTCGCCGACGAGCGTTTCGAGATAGGCTGCAAGATCGACCTGCTGGACATCCGTGGAGGTGTAGAGGCTGCGGTGCAGGTTCGCGATGGCCGTGATGCGCGCCTGCGTCTCCGCCAGCGCGGCCTTCGCGCCTGTGTCCTTGACCGCGCCAGCCTGCATCCGGACCAGCGAACCGACGAGCGCCAGGCTGTTGGCGACGCGGTGGTTGACCTCCGCCAGCAGCATCTCGGCACGATCCTTGGCCTGGCGGACCTGCTGCTCGGCCTCTTCCTTCGCTCGCATCAACCGAGCACGTTCTACGGCCTGCTCGAGCGCGGCCACCAGCAGCACCTCAAAGTCATCGCCGATAGCCTTCACGACATAGTCGACAGCACCAGCCTTGAGTGCCTGGACCGCGATGGAAAGCTCGGTAGAGGCTGTGACGTAGACGACCGGAGGCGCGTGCTCGCGCGCTCGCAAATCCTCCAGGACGGCGAGGCCCGACGTCGTGCCGAGGTCGTGATCGAGAATGACCACGTCGATACCGCCCTCGGCCAGGCGAGCGAGCCCGGCTTCAGCCGTCGTAACATGCTCGACCTCGTAGCCCCGGCGTCCAAGGATGCGTTGGACGAGGCGCCCGAGAGCGGCGTCATCGTCGATATAAAGCGCCTTGATGATGCGATGGGACATTACCGCGTCGTCGCCGATTGCATCATTCGGTTTCCGGGACCTGCATCACCGAGAAGAACAAGCCCAACTGCTTGATGGCATTGGCGAAGCCTTCATAGTCGACCGGCTTGGTAATATAGACGTTGGCGCCCAGATCGTAGCAGCGCTGGATCTCGCGGCTGTCGTCGGTGGTGGTCAGGACGATGACGGGCGAGCGCCGCGTATGCTGGTTCGCCTTGACCTTTTCCAGGATATCGACGCCGGCCATGTCGGGCAGGTTCAGGTCGAGCAGGATGAGCAGCTGCCGGCGGGAGCTGGCTTCGCCCGTACCGTCCGCGCCGAAGAGGAAGGCGAGAGCGTCCGTGCCGTTCTGGAACGGGATGATCTCGTTGTTGACACCCGCTCGGCGGATGTTCTTCTCGATGAGACGGGCATGACCTTCGTCATCCTCGATCATCACAATCGAGACCGGTTTCGCATTGCTCACGTGATGGCACTCCGCTGAACCGCGCTGAGATCAGGCGGCAACAAGATCGAGAAGGTCGTGCCAGCGTCCAGTTCGGACCTGACGGTGATGTCGCCGCCGAGATTGCGCACGATCGTCCGGACATGCGCCAGGCCGATGCCTTCGCCCGGCTTGTCCTGCGCACCCGATCGACGAAAGAGCTCGAAAATGCGCTCGTGGTCCGTTGACGCGATGCCGCGGCCATTGTCTTCGATGTCGATGACAACCCAGCCGGACTTCTCCCGCTTCGCGCGCATCACCACCTTGAGCTCGCGATTGGGCGATCGATACTTGATCGCGTTGTCCAAAAGGTTCCCCAACACCTGCTCCATCGACAGGCGGTCGCTGCGGATCTTGAGCGGCGGACAGTCGACAGTGATGCCACCTCCGTTCTCGTTCGCCTGATGGTGTACCGCCGCCGCCGCTGCGTCGAGCGCTGATTGAAGATCGATCGCTTCGGCGCGCAGGACGCGCTTGCCCTCGCGCGAGATCTTCAGGATGGCGTTGATCAGCCCATCCATCTTGCGCGTCGACGAACGTATGAAACCGATCGCTTCCGGCAGGTCCACGTCGACCGCCGTGCGGGCCTCGTCCAGCACCGCTGGGGTAGCTGCTTCGCCGGCATCGAAATAGGCCTTGATCGGTGCAGCTGTCGCTTCGAGCTCGCTCGTGAAGCCCATGATGTTCACGAGCGGTGCCCGCAGGTCATGGGTCACGATATAGGCGAAGCGCTGGATTTCCTCGTTGGCTCGGGTGAGCGCTTCGGTGCGCTGTTGCACGCGCGCTTCCAGCCCGATGTTGAGGGCGGCGACCTCGGTTCTGGCCAGGATGATCTCGCGCGTATATCGCGCGATCGTCCAGAAGGCCGCCGCCGCGAAGAGGAGGATGACGAGCGCACCGAGCACGATGGTCCAGCGCAACCGCGCCGATGCGGATTCCTGGTCGGCGATCGCCTGTCGAAGCCGCTGCTCGGATTGCGCGATGATCTTGCCGAGCCCGGCACGAGCCTCGTCCATGAAGTTGCGACCCGAGCCCTGGCGAAGCGCAGCGATTGCATCGTCCCAGCCGCCGCGCTGCGCCAAGGCGATGGTTTCCGCCAACTCCGCCAGCTTGCCACGCAATGCGCTTTCCAGGCGCGCGACCTCGGCCTGAGTTAGCTCGGCCGCGCCAGCGGAGGCCTTCACCCGCTGCAGCGTCGACTCGAACTTGGCCACGGCATCGGTGTAAGGGCCGAGATAGGCTGCGTCTCGCGACAGCAGGTAGCCGCGCTGCCCCGTCTCCGCATCCTGCGCGAGAGAGAGAAGATCGGCCGTCGCGCTGCGGGTCTCGCGCACGGCGACCACCTCGTCGAACTGGCGTTCCGAAGCCCGTGTCAGCCAGAAGGCCGCGATGACGATGACCAACAGCGCAATCGCCCCTCCGGCGAGCAACAGGAGGTTCGATCTGAGGAATTGCGTGGGCGATATGGGCATCAGCTGACTCTAGGGGCCGGCCTCCATGGCTGGAGCCCTAGAGCGATGCAATAGCAAATGACAGGGTTCTGAAAATTTAAAGCGCTCTCCGGACAGTTGCCCTCCAGCGCGACGGCAGCCATGCTCGCGTTCCCAACAAGGAGGCAGGGAATGGCGACCGGCACGGTGAAATGGTTCAACACCACGAAAGGCTTCGGCTTCATTCAGCCGGACGGCGGCGGTCAGGACGTGTTCGTCCATATCAGCGCGGTGCAGCGCGCAGGGCTGCGGGAGCTGCACGACGGACAGAAGATTTCCTACGAGGTCGTTGCGGACAAGCGGTCCGGCAAGTCGTCAGCGGAAAATCTCAAGGCCGAGTAGGCCGTCTCCGCAACGCAAACTCGCCACCAGCCCGCTGGCCGGTGGCTCTCCTGAGCCAGGGAACAACCAGGCTCCACCCCGGTTGCAACGCAAACGGAGGAAAAGCCATGGCCAAGCAACCCGAAGCTCTCGCCACCTTTGCCGCCAGCGCCAGGAACGCGGGCAAGAAGCCGAAGGATATCGGCCTGGAGGCGACGCCCGAGACGAAGGGCATCCCGACGGATTCTCGAAAGAAGGACGCAGCAGCGCGAAAGGTGCTGAGGGAAGGCGTGCTCCACAAGGATCAGGGCGCCGACGAAGCGATCGATGCACTGCCTGATCGGACGCGGACGAAAAAGCGCTGACGCGACATAGCGGTTCAGCGTCGTTCAGCTCCGGGCCTTGCCGCGGCTGCGAGTCCCGGTCGAAGGCGCTTTCCTCGGTGCCGAGCGCCGGCGTTGCGGCGTGACGTCCTTGGCGCGACGGGCTCGCGCTTCAAGCTTGAGTCGATAGAGGCCGTAACCGATCGCTCCAACAACCAGGATCGGGGCCGGGAGCCTTGCCGCGAGCAACGTCAATGGAACGGTCATTCCCTCAGGAATGTCTCCGCGCTCGGCATCGCGCGCGATCCAGGCTGTCGCGACGCTGTTGAGGATGGCTTTGATCATGTCGCGCGCTCGGCTTATGTCAGTGGTGCGGCCAAATGGTCAGGCGAGCCTTATGTTGGCTGTCTTGTCCGCATAGTCCTTCTTGGGGTCGGAGCCGAAGAGCAACTGGATGCCCGCAATCAGGCTCCACTCGTTCTCCCAGATTTCCGCCTGGCGCGGGTCGAAGCGGAGCAAGGCGAGCTTGGGGTCATCCTTCCCCTGCTCGTACCACGCCGCAACGAAGCGGTTCCAAAGCCGGTCGATGACCGCCCGATCATTGTCGAGCACCAGGGTGCCATTGATCCTGGCGAAGAGGTCATGACCCTTGTCGGCGAAGGACATGAAGGCGTTCTCGCTTCCGGTCAGCGCCTTCACCAGTTCGGTATCCGATGCGGAGAAAATCCATAGCGGCCCACGGTCGGCATCGCCATCGAGCTGGACCGTCATCGGCCGCATCAGATTGTCGCCTGATCTGTCGAGTCCGAGCATGACGGTCATGTCGGATCGCAGCGCCTTCCAGAGTTTGGCTTCAAGCTCGTTCGGTGTTGGCATGACGGCTCCAATGCGTTTCGCGGACAACCCGCGAGCAGAGACTGAAGTTCCGAAACCGGCCGCGGGTAAGGACGCGGCACGTGGTCGCTGAAGCGAGTAGCCATCGGCGCCTGCCGCTCGTCGACCTTGGGCAGGCTGCAGCCGAGCGCATCTCTAAAGCCCGTCGCGCCAATGATCGAGCATCGGTCCCTGGCGCCCTGACAGGGGATCGCTCGCAGGCCTTGCTAGCCGGCTGATGGCTGCCCTGATGTCCGGAGTGGGAGGATCCCGCAGAATGTCCCCGCTCTGACCAGGCGGGTACGCGCCCACCACCAGGAAATCGCTGCTGGCTGTGAGCCGGCAATGCCCGGTGCCGGCGGGCAGCAGGAGTACGTCTCCCGCACGGACTCCGATCTCGCGACCGCGATCGCCGCCCAGGACCAGCTCGGCAGACCCCTTGGCAATGCCCAGCACTTCGTGGCCCTTTGAGTGATAGTGGTGGAAATCGTAGATGCCGTTGCGCCAGGCCGGCGGCCAGCCATTCTCCTCGAACCGCCGCTCCATGGCGGTGGCCAGGTCGGCCTGGTCAGACGCAAGCGCCTGTCGATAGACGAGCGCCGGGAAGCGCTGATTGTTCGGGATCGGCCCCCGCTCATCGAAAGGTAAGACGAGTATCATCGTCGCCATGCTTTCCGATAACCGGGATCGAGGTCGTTTCGATCTCGATCCCGGCATTTGCCTAGGCTCCGCGCGTCCCCCACAAGGCGGACAGATCCAGTTCCTCGTCGCGGTGCTTGCCGCCGAGTTGAGCCGCCATCCAGGCAGCGGCAGCCCCCACCAGTAGCGCCGCGGCGGTCAGGAAGGCCGACAGAACGCCGACCTTTCGCGCTCGCTCGGCCGCCTGCTTCGCGCTTTCCTTTGCCTGATTGAGGCGGGCGACGGCATCGTCGATCCGTTTCTCAGCCTCGGGCTGCGCGATGTTCATCCGCGCTGCCATCCTGCTTGCAATGTAGGAGCGATCGGCCGGATCGAGCTGCCCGCTGGCGAGGCTTCGAACCAGTATGCGGGAGGCCTCGTCACGCTCGGCCTGGGTCACGGGTGCGGTGCCGGTGGAGCGGGTCACCGTGTCGGCGGCGACGGAAAGCGGGTCTGGCTGCTGGCTGAGCGCAGTACCGGCAGCGCTCGTGACCGCGGCAGCACCGGAGGCTGCTGTCTTGGCCAAGCCTGCGACGGACGATGCCGCGAGACCCGCGATCAGCAACGCGCCGACAGCCCAGACGACCAGACCGTGCGAACCATCGCGCACATGGCGCTCGTGCTGGCTGGCATCGGCGGCAGGACGCCGCATCCGGCCGGCGAGATAGCCGCCCGCGGCGGAAGCCATCACGCTCACCCATAGCGCCCACAGCGCGCCCGCGATGGCCAGCGCGGTGAGGCCAGTCGATCTGGAAGGCTCGAACGAGACGAGCGAAAGCCCGATCGCCGAGCCGAAGGTGGTGAGAAGCGTGGTGATGGCAGCCGAGAGCGTCGCGCCGCCGAATATTGCGCCCCATTCGAGATAGGAGCCGGAATGCGGTGCGGTTTGGGTCGGCGCAACGACGACGACGTCAGTGGTTTCGCTTGCCATGAAACGCTCCTATCGCAGGCCGAAGAAGGAGAGGATCGCCATGACCACGACCACGAGGCCGACCAGATATATGATGTCGTCCATGGAAGTTCTCCGGGTGGCGCGCTTGGCGGGACTGCCGGGAGAACTGCGAAGAGGATCGGGAGTTCCGTCGCCTCGTGTGCGTGACAGATCGCGCTCCACTCGCTCGCTGGTCATATCGGGAGACGAGTGCCGACCACACCGAACGCATGAACCCCGCCGGCAAGCCGGCGGGGTTCATTGGGCCTCCAGCCCGTTGCCCAGCTGCGAACGTGGGCACTACCGCGAATTCGGGAGGCTTAACACCGCAAGCCCCGGCAGGTTCCACGCCAACTGATCAGGCTGAGCTGCGATATCGCTTATCGGTCAGGCCTTGCTTGAATCGGGCCGGGCTGAGGCTATGGCTCGGCATGTTCGGGCATGGCCTTCAGCTGATCCTTCGTCCAGCTCGTCACCGCATGGACGTCACCGTCCTCGTCACGCATGAACTCGAGCTCATGCATCGGGACCGCCACGGGCTTCGCGCCGATCCCCAAAAAACCACCGACGTCGATGACGACCTGTGCGCTCGGGCCGGTCCCGTGCAGATGAGAGACCGAACCGATCTTGTCGTCACCGGGCCCATAGATGGTCGCGCCGTCGAGGGCCACGGCAGTGAGATCGGAGTCGGCAAGACGGATGTGCTTCGAATGATCCATGGTTTCCTCCTCATCCAGATGTTCAATGAACGGGAGGCGGCACTCAGGGTTCCGCACCAAAAAAGCCCGCCGGCGCGAGCCGACGGGCTGGGATAGCTGAGCGGGCCGGGACGCAACCCCCTGCTTGCGAGCGGACGCTGAGATGTCAGCATTCCCTTATCTCGGCTTGGCGCAACCGCCACCGCGGTCGCAAAATAGCTGGCGCTTCATGCTCTCGGAACGGACCCGCCGAGGTTATCAACAGGCTCGTTGCGGCCGACCCAGCGCGCTCGATTTTCCAGCAGAACTTGGATCGAGCGGTCATCTCGCAGCGGTTCCCTCCATGTGAGAGATGGCCTGCCTCCACCGCTCTGGCAGAACGGGCTCTCAGCTTGCGAAGGAGCCGAGAGCCCTGTTGGGAAGCTGCGCCGCCTTCCCTCAGGCCGCGACGCGATGTGTCGAGAGTGGCGTGTGGCAGCTCAGGTTCTCGAAGCCATCCTTGGTGACGGCGTAGAAGTCGCCGAGATTGGCGCCGGCCGAGAGTGGCTCCAGCCATTGCGCGTGCAGCACGAAGACCATGCCCTCTTCGAGCCTGTCGTAGTTGTGCGAGGCCAGGTTGAAGCTGTTGTCGGCGCCCGCCATGCCGACTGCGTGGCCGATGTTCGGGTTATGCGGTCCGTGCGTCGCTGGGTAGACATGCATGAGCTTGCGGCCCTGCGCCTCCCAGTCGATGTCGCGGACATACTGACGCTTGATCAGGCGCGGGCCACCATCGTCGGCCGTGCTCCAGTTGTAAGGCATGGTCCGCGTCTCGGGCGAGGTCAGCAAGCCCTTTTCGATGAAGGGCTCGAAAGCGGCGTTGTTGATGTCGCGCATCAGAGCGCCAGGCCGGATCAGCTTCTCGGCGCGCTTCACCCCATCCTCGCAGGCGGAGAGAACGAGCTCCTGCCGGGCCGTGATGTCGCCGACCGCGATCATGCGCGAGGTCTGGGCGTTGTAGCCGCGCCAGGTTACGTTCGAGATGTAGAGATTGGCGATGTCGCCCGGACGCAGCACATGGCCATAGGGCTTGCCGCAATGCGTGCCGAACTCGTTGACGCCGATCTGGTAGCCGTCGGCGGATTCGCCGCCACGCGCGAGCTGCGCGAAGGTGAAGGCCGCGAAGATCTCAGCGTCCGTCACGCCCGGCCTGGCCACGTGGTAAGCGGCCTGGATACCGGTATCGATGAGCTGGCAGGCGGCGCGGAACATGCCGATCTCGCGCGGTGACCGAACGCGCTGCATCCGGTCGACGATGCCGTTCTCGCGAACGTATTCTGCGTTCGGCACCAGCTCCTTCAGGAAGCCGAAGAAGTCCGCGGACTTGGCGTCGCCGAAGCAGGCGATCTGCGGCCGCGGACCGACGAGCCCGGCCATCAGCTTGGCGCAGGCCTCGGCGGTCTTGTAGACCGACGAGCCCGGCCGATCGGCATATTCGCGGCCGATGGCGCCGACCTGCCAGATGTCCTCGACCAGAACGGGCTCACCACCCGGTGGCAGAATAACAGCCTGGGTGAAGAACGAGATCAGCGTCAGCGGCTTGTCCTCGTCCATGGGGACGATCAGCACGCCCTCGCGCATCCAATCGACGAGATAGCGCAGATAGCAGTTCGAGGTGTGGAACCAGCCGATCATGTCGGTGTGGACGATCGCGATGTCGTGGCCTGCGACGACGCATTCGCGGCGCACGCGCCTGAGCCTTTCCTCGAACTCCTCGACAGGCAGCGGAGGCGGCGGATCGAAGTGGAAATCCGGCTCGAAATCGGCGAGCAGGGCCTCCACGCGGCGGCTGGCAGCGAGCATGGGCGTCACTTTTCTTGCTTCCTGAGGGTGATTGGTTTGGGCGGTCAGTGCTGGCGCCTGGGTTCGAGGACGCGCCAGGAGACGAGCAGGCAAAGGAACACGGTCCCGATCAGCAGACCGGAGATCGCCGCGACGCGGACGTCGAGCGATTCCTCGATCATCTGGAACATGCGCAGCGGCAACACGGTGGTGCGCGGATCGGCGAGGAAGAGCGTGACCGAGACGTTGTCGAGCGACTGCATGAAGACGAGGAACATGCCGGCGAAGATGCCGGGCAGCATCAGCGGCAGGGTCACGCGCAGGAAGGTCCTGAACTGCCCGACGCCGAGCAGCGCGGAGGCCTCCTCCAGGCTGGGATCGAGCCGCTGCGTGATCGCGGCGCAGGCGCGGTACATCAACGGCCCGAACACGACGATATGGCCGAGGACGACGAGGCCGAAGGAAGGGCTCAGGCCCGCGCGGCCCGAGGCGATCAGGGCGGCGAGGCCATAGACCAGGCTCGGCAGGACCAGCGGCGCGAGCATCAGCGGCTCGACGGCAGCGGATGCCGCAGGCTTCAGCCGCGTCACGCCATAGGCGGCCGGCGCCGCGAGCAGGACCGTGCCGACGACCGCGAGCACCGCGATCTGGAGGGAATGCGAGATCGCGGTATGGATCGGGGCCGATTGCTCGGGGTCGAGCAGCGCCCGGTACCAGCGAAGGGAGAAGCCGTCCGGCGGAAACTTCAGCGTCTGGCCGGAGGTGAAGGACATCGCGAGGCCGACCGCGACCGGCGCGACCATGAACAGGATGGCGAGGCCGCCGACGCCATAGACGAAGAGGCGGTAAGCCCAATCGGAAGGGCGATGAGCTTCAAGCATGGCCGGCGAGCCTCGGATGGCGGGCCGCGGCCGTCATGGCGAGCATGATCAGGCTCGTGGCCGCGAGCAGGACGAAGGCGACGGCCGCTGCGGACGGCCATTGGAAGAGCACGCCGACCTCGCGGTAGACGAACTGCGGCAGGTAGATCAGGCGGGCGCCGCCGATCACCGACTGGGTGACGTAGGAGGTGGTGGCGCCAGCGAAGACCAGCACCCAGCCGGCAAGGAAGCCCGGCGCCATCATCGGCAGCAGCACCGTGACGAGGATGCGCCACGGCCCTGCGCCAAGCGTCTGCGCCGCGGCCGAAAGCGCGCCGTCGCTGCGGGCGATGACCGCCATCACCGGCAGGACCAGTAGCGGCAGTTCGATCTGGGCGAGCACGACGACGAGCGCAGTCTCGTTAAAGAGCAGGCTTCGCGGGGCCGGCGCCAGCCCAAGCTCGACCAGCGCCTGGCTGATCGGACCCTGCCGGCCGAGAATGACGATCCAGGCGAAAGTGCGCACAACGTTGCTGGTCAGCATCGGCAGCAGCGTCAGGAACACGATCACGCGGCGTAAGGCCGGGCTGGCATGCCAGTAGAGCAGCGTGATCGGCAGGGCGATCAGCGTCGTCAGCGCGACCACCTTGAAGCCGAGCGCGATCGTATCGACGAGAACGCTCAGCACGAAGGGGTCTGCGAACAGGCGCTGATAATTGGCGAGCGTCGGCGAGCCGGAGGTATCGACGAAGCTGAACACGCCCAGCAGAGCGAGCGGCAACACAAAGCCCGCCAGCGACAGGGCAAGCATCGGCAGCAGGAACGGAAGGCCGTTGCGGTTCATTGCGCGCCTCGCTCGAGGGATCGCCTGAGAAGAGGCCTACTTGCGGACCACCCGGTCGAATTCCGCGGTCCAGGCAGCGCGCTTGGCGTTGATCTTGGCCCAGTCCGGGTAGACCAGCTTCTTCAGGTCGTCCTCGGACACGAAGGACTTGATGCCGGGCGTCAGCGGCACGTCGCTGTTGGTCGGGATCATCTCGGTCGGCGGCAAGGCGAGCTTGGACTGGGCCTCGGCCGAGATCGCCGCGTCCATGTACTGGTAGACGCCCTCGGGATTGGCCGCGCCCTTGGCGAGGTGGATGGTGACCGGAACGCTCGGCGAGCCGCTGATGGGATGAACGAACTCGCAGGGCACGCCGAGCGATTTAAGCCGCGCGACATTGCCGGTGCTGGCCATGAAGACGCCGATCTCGCCCTGCTGGAACATCGTCATCTGGGCGCTGCCATTGTTGGCGATGGCACCGACCTTGGGCATGTGCGAGGCGAGCAGCTTGAAGACCGGCTCCATATTGTCCTCGCCGCCGCCATAGAGCTTGGCGATCTCGACCCAGGCCATCGCAGCGGTGTTCGAGCCGAAGCCGATCCAGGCGACCTTGCCGTCATAGGCCTTGTTCTCGAACAGATCCTTGTAGCCGGCGGGCTTGGGCACCATCGTCGGATTGTAGGCGATGCCGTTGATCTCGACCGTGACGTTCGGGCCGTATTCGGTGCGGGCCGATGCCTCGAGCTTGTCCCAGTTCTTCAGCTTCGACGGATCGATCTTCTCGATCAGCCCGCGCGACACCGCTTCCGCCGTCTGGCCAGGCGACATCAGCACGGCGTCGAAGGAGGGCTTGCCGGGGCTCGCCAGCAGCTTGGCGAGCTGGTCCTGCGCCAGGGCCGGCGAGACGACGAGCTGCGTGCCCTGGGCTGCGACGAGCGGCGCCACGATCTTGCGATAGGCGTCCTCCCAGGCGTTGGGGAAGGCGGCGGCGACGACCGAGCCGGCGGCGCGCGCCTGTCGGATGGAAAACACGCCGAGAGCCGGGAAGCTGGCGAGGCCGGCGGTGAACTGGCGGCGGCTGAGAGCGCTGGTCATGGCGGCGATCCTTTCGGAAGATCAGGGAGCAGGGAAAAGGCGGCAGCGATCGAGCGCGAAGCTGACGAAGACGTCGCGCGGCAGTTCGGTGGAGTCGGAGGCGCGGTCCGCGATCGCCCTGACGGGCGTCGCACCCTCGACCAGCAGGTCGTGGACCATCAGATGGCCGAGCGGCACCGACAGCACGCGCTTGGCCGGCAGCGCGCCGGGCGTGGGCGACGCGGCGAGCTTCACATGCTCCGGGCGGACGGCGAGGACGACGTCCGAAGTCGGCACAAAGCCGACGGGGCCCGGCATCGCCAGTTGCGAACCCGATGCGAGGCGCAACAGGCCGTTCCCGTCGTCAGCCCTGGCGACCGTCGCCTTCAACAGCGAGGCGTGGCCGACGAAGCCGTTGACGAAGAGATTGGCGGGCTTGTCGTAGAGTTCCGCCGGCGGACCCGACTGCTCGACCCGGCCCTTGTTCATGACGATGAGCTGTTCGGCGACCGACTGCGCCTCTTCCTGGTCGTGCGTCACGATGATCGCCGTGATGCCGAGGCTGCGCTGGAGCTGTACGAACTCGAACTGGAGGTCGGCGCGCAGCGAGCGGTCCAGCGCCGCGAAAGGTTCGTCGAGGAGCAGCAGGGCCGGACGCGGCGCCAGCGCACGGGCAACCGCGACCCGCTGCTGCTGCCCGCCCGACATCTGCCGCGGCAGGCGGTTCGCAAAGGGCTCCAGCCGCACGATCGACATCATCTGCGCGACGCGCTCGCGGCGTTCCTCGCGCGGCAGGCCGGACAGCCCATAGGCGATGTTCTCGGCGACCGTCATGTGCGGGAACAGCGCATAGTTCTGGAAGACCATGCCGACCTTGCGTTCGCGAGCCGGCACGTCCGTCACGTCACGGTCGCCGATCATGACCTTGCCGACGCCCGGCCTCAGCAGCCCGCAGACGATCCGCAGCATGGTCGACTTGCCGCAGCCGCTCGGCCCGAGGATGGCGGCGATGCTGCCGGCCGGCACGACGAAATTGACATCATCGACGGCCTGGGCACCGGCATAACTGTGGCTGACGCCGCTGACGGCCAAAGTTTGGCCGAGCGGCGAGGTCGAAACCGGCTTCTCCATGATCGCTTGCATGCGCCGCCCGCTTCTGTGGCCAACGAAAGATCGCTGCTCCACGTGCTGGCAAGTGGCGTGCCAAGAGCGCGTACACCTCGCAGAGGACTTCACAAGGGTTTGATATATCTAAGAATTTTATGATTCATGATCGGTTTCATATCTGCGGAATAAATTGCTTTCAGTTTTGCTTTCAGTTTTGAATGCTTAAATGATAGCGCTGTCTGCACACATAATGGCCTATCGAGATGACGCCTCGGCGAGATAGAATCGCGGTATCGATTTGCTTCGAGGATTGAATGCGCATGGCCGAGCGCAATGGTGATGCAACGGGCGACGACATCGTCGAGCGCATCTGCGACACGCTCGCGGAAGCCATCGCCGAAGGAGCGCTGCGCCCTGGCATGAAGCTTCCCGAGGATGTCGTCGGGGGGCATTTCGGTGTCAGCCGCACGGTCGTGCGCGGCGCCATCGCGGTGCTTCAGCGCGACCGGCTGGTCGAGCGCAAGCGCAACCGCGGCGCCTTCGTCGCCGAGCCCGGCATCGACGAGGCGCGCGCCCTGCTGGAGGCGAGGCGCTCGCTCGAAATGCTGATGCTGGACCATGCCTTCGAGCGCGCCTCCGCAGAGAAGCTTGAGGCACTACGAGCGCTGACGATCGAGGAGGACCGGATCCACGCCGCGCCCGATGATGCCGCCAAGGAAAAGCTGTCAGGGCGCTTCCATGTCGAACTGGCAAAGCTCGCCGGCAACCCCGTCCTGCTCGAGGCGCTGGAAAAGGTGCTCGCCCGCATCTCGCTGGTCAACGCGATGTACCGCCGCGATCACGGCGACCAGTGCGGCGCCAACCATCATCGCGACATCATCGAGGCCGTCGCCGCCGGTGATCAGCCGGCCGCGCGCAGGCTGATGAGCCAGCATCTCGACGATCTCGAACACCGGCTCATCCTCGACGAGGCGCAGGGCGACAGCCACAGCCTGACATCGGTGCTGGAGCGATTCTCGGCTCGGGCCGGGTGAATTGAAGGCGTGACCGCGCCCGAGCGAACGCGAGGCACGTCCTGCTCCCGCGATGCAATCAAGGACGGATATAGGGTGACGGAACGGGTTCAGCCGCAGGCTCCATGCAGTCACGACGCCGTCGACATCGCGACTTTCGACATCCTCGTCCGGATGCCGCATCCGCCGAGACCATAGCAGTCCTCATCAGTGCTCGGCGCCACGAGCTGCCATTCGCTGCCCGCCGACACCGGACTTTCAGAATTAGGAGGCCGAACCGCGGCGTGGTCCGGGATCAGCGCTTGATGCCGCGGTAAACTCGCGTGCGAGAGTGATGAATGCCTTGAACGCAGCGGATGGGTTCTTCCGGCCGGGGTAATAGAGGCACAGCGGCGCGACCGGTTTCATCCAGTCCTCGAGGACTTTGATCAGGCGGCCTGCATCGATGTCGTCACGGACGTCCGACTCCATGAACAGGCCCAGGCCGATCCCGTGGAGTACCGCGGTACGTGAGAGGCTGGCCTCATCGAGGGTGATCGGTCCTTTGACGTCGATCTGGATCGGCTCGCCATCCTTCTCGAAGTGCCATTTATAGATGCCGCCATCGGGCAGTCGGATGCGGATGCAGGTCTGATTGAGCAGATCGAGGGGAACGCGCGGCTTGCCGTGCATCTCCAGATAGGCTGGCGACGCCACCACGACGTAGGATCGGGCGTGGCCGATCGGGACGGCGATCATGTCGCTGGGCACGAAATCGGCGCTTCTGACGCCGAGATCGAAGCCGTCTGCCACGACATCGAGCAGACGACCTTCCGTCACGAGATCGATATGAACCTGCGGATATCGGCGCAGGTATTCCAGGATCACCGGCTCCAGGATCTCGCGGGCGGCGGTCGGAAACGCGTTGATCCTGATTGTCCCGGACGGCACCTCTTGTTGGGACATGGCGCTGTCCATCGCGCTGTGAATCTCGACAAGAGCGGGCCCGATCTGTTCGACGAAGTTTCGTCCTGCATCGGTGAGCGAAACGCTCCGTGTCGTCCGATTGAACAGGCGTACGCCGAGCTGCTTTTCAAACTTCGCGATGAGATTGCTCAGAGCCGTCGTGGAAATCTGCAGTTCCATCGCCGCCGCCCGGAACGACTTGCGCCGCGCGACCGCCATCACGGCGTCGAGCTCGATGAGGTTATGGCCGATCATTGTCCCGAATTTCGAAACGTTTCATCCCACTTTATCCCAGTTATCCCCCTGACTGTCCATCGCTACGTTCGACTCCGTAGAAGCAATCGCAGACGTCATATCCAAGAGGATGGGCTTGCGAGAAAAATTACGGACTCCGTTCTGTAAGGATGATGAAACATGTCACTCGAATTTCCTGAACCGATCGCGCGCTATTTTACCGCCGAACTTGATCCCAACCCTCAGACCATGGCCGATTGCTTTTCGGATCGAGCGATTGTCCGGGACGAAAACAATATCCATACAGGCCGAGACAAAATTCGTCAGTGGAAAGTCGATTATTCCAAGAAGTATACGGCTCAGTCGACGCCTGTTTCGGTCGCCCAGGATCGCGGCCGGACGGTCGTCACCTGCCATGTCGAAGGGGATTTCCCAGGCAGCCCGATCGATCTCAGATTCTTCTTTCGGGTGGAAGGCGGCCTGATCAGCGAGCTGGAGATTACCGTATGAGCCCGTTCATCAGCCTCGAGGGCAAGCGGGCGCTCGTGACGTCCGGCACGCGTGGCGCAGGCGCCGCAACCGTCAAGCTCTTTCGAGAGCTGGGCGCCGAGGTCCTGACCAGCGCCAGGTCGAGACCGGAGGACCTGCCGGAAGAGATGTTCGTCGGCGTCGACCTCACGACTCCGGAGGGCTGTGCGCAGCTCGCAGAGACCGTGCGGCAGCGCCTCGGCGGCGTCGATATCATCGTGCACATGTTGGGCGGGTCTTCCGCCCCGGCGGGCGGATACGAGGCCCTGACCGACGAGGAATGGCGCAAGGAGCTCGACCTCAACCTGATGCCGGCCGTCCGCCTGGATCGCGAGCTGGTGCCGGCGATGACCGCGCAAGGCAGCGGTGTCATCGTCCACGTCACGTCCATCCAGCGTGTCATGCCCTTGCCAGAGTCGACGATCGGCTACGCTGCAGCGAAGGCCGCACTCTCGTCCTACAGCAAGAGCCTCTCCAAGCTCGTCTCGCCCAAAGGGATAAGGGTCGTCCGCGTCTCGCCGGGATGGATCGCCACGGAGGGTTCTATCGCGTTCGCAGAGCGCCTCTCGGGGCAACACGGCGTCAGTGTCGAGGCCGGCAGGAAGATGATCATGGATGCGCTCGGCGGCATTCCGATCGGCCGCCCGGCCAGCACCGACGAGGTTGCGAACCTGATCGCGTTCGTCTCCTCGGATCGAGCAGGAAGCATCACCGGGACCGAGTACGTCATCGATGGCGGGACCGTGCCGACGGTCTAGGTGAAGCTTACGACGACGTTGTGCTCTCCGGGGCGGCGACCGGCCCCGGCGCTGCCCCTGCCGCGCCGCCGGCATGGCTGTAGATCGCGTCGCGAAGCTGCCTGACCAGGCGATTGAGCTCGGCGAGGCGGCCGGGCGTCTCTCCGGAGGCCAGGAGCAGTTTTTCGTTCAGGCAGCCCGCACGGAAACGAAGGCTGTCGCCGTCCGGGGTGAGCGCGATGATCACCTGGCGCTCGTTCTCGGGATTGCGGGTGCGATGCAGCAGGCCGGCTGCTTCCATCCGCTTGAGCAGCGGCGTCAGCGTGCTGGACTCCAAGGCCAGCTGCTGAGCGATGCCGCCGACGGTCTGGGCATCCTCGCGCCAGAGCACGTTGAGCACGAGATACTGCGGGTAGGTCAGGCCGAGGTCATCCAGCAGAGGCTTATAGGCCCGCTGGATCGCGATCTCCGCGGAGTAGATCGAGAAGCAGAGCTGATCCTCCAGCGGTACTGGCGGAGCGGTAGTGGCTTCGGTCATCGGCGGGCCTCCCGTTACGGTTCACGGAACCGTGATCTCGAAAACATATATCGCGACAAATGTCTGATTGACAAGGATGGCGGTAATCGGCATAACTATTATCGCAATAACAATTAGCGCAACAATCGATCAAAGGAACGCTGTCATGACCAAATCCATCCGCAACACCCTTCTCGCCGCAGCCGCTATCGGCAGCCTGTCGCAAGCCGCTCTCGCCCAGCCCGCAACCACGGCGCAGCCTGCCAAGAACGTCGTCCTGGTTCACGGCGCTTTCGCGGACGGATCGGGATGGCGGGGCGTTTATGACCTGCTGACGGCGCGCGGCTATCGCGTGACGATCGTCCAGAACCCGCTGACCTCGCTCGAAGACGACGTCGGAGCCACCAAGCGGGCACTCGAGCGGCAGGACGGCCCCACGATCCTCGTCGGCCATTCCTGGGGCGGCACTGTCATCACGGAAGCTGGCGTCGATCCGAAGGTCACAGGGCTCGTCTACGTCTCGGCCCTGTCGCCGGATGCCGGCGAGACGACGGCCCAGCAATACGAAGGCTTCGCCCCGGCGACCGAGTTCGTGCTCGACAAGACGCAGGACGGCTTCGCCTTCGTCGACCGCGCCAAGTTCAAGGCCGGCTTCGCTCACGATGTCTCCGATGCGGATGTCGCCTTCATGCGGGACTCGCAGGTGCCCATCAACCTGTCCGCCTTCGGCACCAAGCTGAAGAACGCCGCCTGGCGGACCAAGCCGAGCTGGGCTGTGATCGCCAGCGAGGACAAGGCCTTCGACCAGGCGATGCTCGACCACATGGCCAAGCGCATCGGCGCCAAGGTCACGAAGGTCTCGGCCAGTCATGCACTCTTCATGACCCAGCCGAAGGTCGTGGCCGATGTGATCGACCAGGCCGCTCGGCAGGCGGCGTCTGCCGCAAAGTAACCGGCCAGCCGCGAGCCGCGGTCCTCGAAACGGCCCAGCGTCGAACTGGCAAGATCGAACCATGACTGACGGCTCCGCCCCCGGCGGTGAACGCGTCAGCATGGCAGTGGCACCGCGAAATCACTCAGGAGCCCTCGGCGGTCGGTGTGCATGCATTTGGGCGACCTATGCATCAAAGCAGCGACCGCCGCACCGAGGTGGATCAGGACAATGGGAGGCGCTGACGGTGGATCGCACAAAGTTGAGTGATTCCACCGCCAGAATGACGGGTTTTCCGGCCCAGCGCCTCATTCTGAGGGTGTCATCCGTACGGCAACTGAGCTGACCTAGCGCTGAGGGCCGAAACCTGGCCCGATCTCAAGCGCACCTCGTCACGACATGGACGGCATCGCACGCGTCACACTGATTACAGGCGCCGCCTCCGGCATCGGCGCCGCATTGGCGCGGCGCCTTGCTGCTCCTTCGGTCGGCATCGTCCTGCATAGCGGTGGAAGCACTGCGGAGAGCCGATCGCGCCTCGATGGCGTGATCGCAGCCTGTCGCGAACTGGGAGCGCAGTGCCTGATCACACACGGCAACCTGATGGAGGCCGGACATGGCGAGCTCGCCGTCAGGGCGGCCATCGACCATTTTGGACGGCTCGACCAGCTGGTCCATTGCGCCGGCCATGTCGACAAGACGCCGATCGGCGAGCTGACGCGGGGCGGCCTTGATCGCAGCATCGCTCTGATGCCGGGAGCGTTGCTGGAGCTGGCGACAGCGGCCCTCCCCGCTTTGGCGTCCAGCGGTGCCGGTCGCATCGTCGCCGTGAGCTCGTTCATCGCTCACAAATTCGAGCCGCGGACGCTGGCACCGGCATCGGCCATCGCCAAGGCAGCGATGGAAACCCTGGTCCGCTGCCTGGCATTGTCGCTGGCGAACCAGGACATCACCGTCAACGCGGTCGTTCCCGGCTTCACCCGCAAGGACGCCGGAAAAGCCGGAACGCTCTCGGCTCAGGGCTGGATCGAAGCAGCGGCCAGGACCCCGACCGGCCGGCTCAATGAGACTGAGGAGGTCGCGGCGGCGATCCAGTTCCTGCTGTCTGCCGAAGCTCGCCAGATCACCGGCGCGCTGCTGCATGTCGATGGCGGCCTGACGCTCGGTTGAGCACGCCTCGTGATCAGCGCCGAACCACGAAGGACGAAAGCATGCGTGCGAAATATATCGATTGCGGGCCCAACCAGATCCCATTGTGGCGCACAGCGCTCGCCGATTTCGACATAGAGGTCGACGTCAACACCGAGCCGTTCTCCGTCGAGGATCTGCCTGCGATGCTCGATGGCTACGACATCTGCATCGATGATCACACGAAGATTCCGCAAGAGGTTCTCTCGCGCTGCACCGACCTGCGCCATTTCGTCTATTTCGGAACAGGCGCGGCCAGCATTCTTGATCTGGCGCTCGCCGGCCAGATGGGCATCGAGGTCCATACCATCCGGAACTACGGCGACACGACCGTGGCCGAGCTCGCCGCCGGGCTCATGCTCGGCGCAGCGCGCCAGATCGCGGCGCAGCACCACATCATCCGTGGTGGCGGCTGGACAAAGCTGCAGGGCATCGAGCTGCGCGGCCGACGGATCGGCTTGATCGGGCTCGGCGGCATCGGCCGCGAAATGGCACGAATCTGCGCCGGCATCGGCCTCGACGTCGTTGCCTGGAACCGCTCGCCCATTGCCGACGCACATGCCGCCAGCGTCTCACTGGACGAACTTCTCGCCACCTCCGACGTGATCAGCCTGCATCTGGCGTTGAACGACGATACACGCGGCTTTCTCGATGCCGACAGGATCGCCGCGATGAAGCGCGGCGTCCTGCTGGTCAACACAGCGCGCGGAGCATTGCTGGACGAGGCGGCTCTGGTCGGCGCGCTGGAAAGCGGCCAGATCGGCCATGCCGCCCTCGACGTCTTCGAGACCGAGCCCCTGCCCGAGCATCATCCTTTGCGCACGGCACCGAATGTGACACTGACCGCGCATTGCGGCTTCTGGACCGAGGCCTCGACCATCAATCAGGTGCGCCTGGTCATGGGTATCGTCGAAGCAATCCAGTCGCCGCTGCGGCGCTCGGCATGAGCCTGCCTGCGCAGACGCAGACGTCCGTCGCCGTCATCGGGGCCGGCATCATCGGCGTCACCACGGCGATCGCCTTGCAGCAGGCAGGTTTCGAGGTTCGTCTGATCGAGGCCGCCGAACCGGGCGGCCAGCAGGCCGCCAGCTATGGCAATGCAGGCTGGTTCAGTCCTGCATCGGTCGTGCCCATGTCGATGCCGGGGCTATGGCGCAAGGTGCCTGGCATGCTGACCGATCCGCTCGGACCTCTGACCATCCGCTGGACTGCATTGCCTCGCCTGCTGCCCTGGCTGTTGCGCTTCCTCTATGCCGGAGCGACGACTTCGCGCGTCGAGGCGACGGCGCGTGCCTTGCGGCCACTGCTGGAGCCGGGGCCCGCTATGCATGCCGAGCTCGCCGCCGCCGCCGGCGTGCCTGAGCTGGTCTGCAGGAGCGGCGCGATCTACGCCTATCCGACACGCGCCGACTTCGAGGCCGAAACCTTGGCCTGGCGGCTGCGCCGCGACAACGGCGTGTCATGGACCGAGCTGCAAGGCGATGCGCTGCGGCGGGCCGTTCCGGCGCTCTCACCGCGATACGCCTTCGGTGTTCTGGTCGGCGCGACCGGACATTGCCTGGATCCGGGTGCCTACGTCCGGGCCCTGGCGGACCATGCGATCCGTCTCGGCGCCCGGCGCATCCGGGCACGAGCGAGCGGGTTCGACCTCCGGCAGGGGCGGCTCGCTGCCGTTCTGACCGATTCCGGCCTCGTGCCAGCCCACAGGGCGGTGATCTGCACCGGCATCCAGTCCCGCGACCTCGCCCGGAAGGCCGGCGACCGGGTCTCGCTGGAGAGCGAAAGAGGTTACCATGTCGTCGTCGCTGCGCCCGAGGCGATGCCGACGCTGCCGGTCCAGACCAGCGACAGCCGGATCGGCACGACACCGGTTGCCGCCGGTCTCCGCGGGGCCGGTCAGGTCGAACTCTGCAGCATAGGCGCGCCGCCGGACTGGCGCCGCGCAGACATCGTCCAGGCCCATCTGAAACGCTCATACCCCGGGCTGCCGGAGACGCTGGCGGAGGATCGGCTCCAGCGCTGGATGGGGCACCGCCCCTCGACGCCGGATGGGCTACCGGTCATCGGCCCGTCCAGCGCCAGTCCCGATATTCTCCACGCCTATGGTCACGGGCATGTCGGCATGGCCAGCGCGCCGATGACGGCTCAGATCGTTCGCGACCTGCTTCTGGGCCGGGCTGGCCAATGGAATCTGGGACCCTACTCACCCCGACGATTCAACGGCTTCTGGCCGCGGAGCGCGGCGAGCCTGGAAAGACGATAAGGGATCGCAAATGCGCGTCGGAATTCTTGGGATCGCCGGCAGGATGGGCCAGGAACTGGTCGCGCAAGCGCGGGCCGCGGGTCACGACGTCATCGGCGGGACGCTGAATCCGGCGTCCGCTCGCGCCTATCGAAACGACATTCCGGCTCTGGGCCTGCCTCATCTGGCCGGGCAGAGCGATGTCGTGATCGACTTCACCCATGCCGATGCGGTGGCCGAGCATGCGAGGGTCCTGTCCACCGGGCGGGCGGCATGGGTTCTGGGAACGACCGGAATCGCGCCGGAACAGCAGCTGCAGGTGGAGGCGGCCTCGCACCGCATCGCCGTCCTGCAGGCGGCTCATTTCGGGCTCGGCATCAATCTCCTGATGACCGTGGCACGCCAGCTCGCGGCGATCCTGCCTGCGGAGACCTACGACGCCGAAATCGTCGAGATGCACCATCGCCAAAAGGTCGATGCCCCCTCGGGCAGCGCTCTGCTGCTGGGCCAGGCGGTCGCGGAGGGGCGCGGCACGACGCTCGCTGCAGTCATGGAAAGCGGTCGCGACGGCCATTGCGGCGCGCGTGCGACCGGCGCCATCGGCTTCGCATCCTTGCGGGGTGGCCAGATCGTCGGCGAGCATTCGTTGAGCTTCACCGCGCTCGGCGAGCAGATCACGCTGTCGCATCGTGCCTTCGATCGCAATATCTTTGCTGCAGGAGCCATGCGCGCCGCGGCCTGGCTGGTCGGCAGGCCGCCAGGGTTGTACGGCATCGACGAGATGCTGGACCTGCGCCCAGCCCGGGGGCACGACCGCCAATGACCGAGATCCTCTTCGGCTCCGACAATCAGGCCGGTGTCAGCCCCCAGGTCATGGACGCGATCCGGCGGGCGGACGACGGGATCGCGGTCGCCTATGGCGACGACATCCATAGCGGGCGGCTGAATGCCGCCTTCTCGGAGGTGTTCGAGCACGAAGCCTTCGTCTTTTCCGCTGCGACCGGAACCGCCGCCAACGCGCTCGGCCTCGCGGCCATCACCCCGCCCTATGGCGAGACGATCTGCCATGAAGCGGCACATATCCTCACGACCGAAGGCGGCGCGCCGGAATTCTATGCGGGCGGCTCGCGGCTGGTCGGTATCCCCGGCGGCAACGGCAAGATCGCAGCCGATGACCTGCGCCGCGTACTGGACGAGCGCATGCGGCCGAGCCGTCACCATCTCGCTTGCTCGTCCCTGTCGCTGACCCAGGCGACGGAGTTCGGCACGCTCTATACGCTCGCCGAGCTCGAGGCCTTGTCGGAAACCGCCCATGCGCGCGGTCTGCGCGTGCATATGGACGGCGCACGTTTCACCAATGCGCTCGTCGCCCTGGGGGCGAGGCCGGCCGCGATGAGCTGGCGGGCCGGCATCGACGTGCTGAGCCTCGGCACCACCAAGAACGGGACCATGAATGCCGAGGCCGTGATCGTCTTCGACCAGACGCTCGCCCGCGATCTCGCCTACCGGCAGAAGCGAGCCGGGCTGCTGACGTCCAAGATGCGCTATGTCTCTGCCCAGCTGCACGCCTTTCTCGCAGATGGGCTCTGGCTACGAAATGCGCGGCACGCCAACGACATGGCGAGAGCCGTCGCTGCGCTCCTCGCAAGGGTTCCGGGCGTCCGTCTGAGCCATCCGGTCGAGACCAACCAGATCTTCGCCGATATCGACCCGCACGTCACGGCGCTGCTGGAGACATCGGGCGTCCGGTTCCGGGCCTGGGATCACCGGCACCCGACGCGGCATCGCCTAGTGATGTCCTTCCGCGATGATGAGCGGTCGATCGAGCAGGTCAGGGCCGCGCTGGCTCCGGCCTTCGCCCGCGCCTCGGCCTGAGCTCCGCGACGGCCATGGCCAGACGCGCGCTACGCCGCCCGCTCGACAACGATCTCGCGGATCTGGCGAGCGGCTGTCTCGATGTCGGCGCGGCCGACATCGCAATAGGTGACAGCCCGGATCGTCGTTCCGCGCCAGCGCGCTCCGACCCTCGTGCCGCGCAGGCATAGCGCATCGGCAAGGTCCTGCCCCGTCATGCCGGTCGCGGCGACGTCGAAGAAGACGATGTTGGTCTCGACCTCGGCGGGATCGATCGCGATGCCGGGAATCTCCGACAGCAGGCGCGCCAGCAGTCGCGCATTCTCGTGATCCTCGGCCAGTCTTTCGACATTGTTGTCGAGCGCGAAGAGCCCCGCGCCCGCGATGATGCCGGCCTGGCGCATGGCGCCGCCGAAGAGATGCTTGTAGCGGCGCGCTTCCCCGATGAAGTCCTTGCTACCCGCCAGCAGGGCGCCGACCGGGCAGCCTAGCCCCTTGCTCAGGCAGAGACGGAATCGAAATCCTGCGCATGGCGATGCGCGGGAATCGCCGAGGCGACCGCGGCGTTGATCAGCCGGGCCCCGTCCATATGCGTCGCGAGCCCGTATTGCCGAGCCATGGCGACGACCTCGCGAAGCCGCTGTTGCGGCCAGACGGCGCCGCCGCCCAGATTGGTCGTCTGCTCGACGCAGACAAGGCTCGTCCGCGGATAGTGCGGACCGTCGGGAAGGATCGCCTGTTCGACCTGCGCGGCATCGAAGATGCCCCGCTTGCCGCCCAGGCGACACATCATCACGCCGGAGAGAAAAGCCGGGCCGCCAGCTTCCGCGGTAACGAAATGAGCATAAGCTTCGACGATCACCTCGTCGCCCGGCCGCGTATGAACCTTCAGCGCGATCTCGTTCGCCATCGTCGCCGACGGCAGGAACAGGGCCGCGTTCATGCCGACAAGCGTGGCGACCCGGTCCTGCAGCCGGTTGACCGTGGGGTCTTCCTGCTTCTGATCGTCGCCGACGGGGCAGCCAATCATGAAGGCGAGCATGGCCTTGCTCGGCCTGGTCGCCGTGTCGCTGCCGAGATCGATGCGGATCTCTATCGCCTCACGCTGAAACGCGCGTCTCCTCGGCACTGGCGCGCATGGCGGCATAGACACGCCCGATGCGCTTCACACCTTCGGTGATCTGCCGGGGCGTGCTGAAACTGTAGGCCAGCCGGAGGAACTGGCCCGGAGGCTCCTCGGCGAAGCAGAGCTTGCCGGTGAAGATCGCGACGCCCTCCTTGCCTGCCCGGCGGACGAGTTCATCCGCATCCACCCCCTCGGGCAGCTCCACCCAGAGGAAATAGCCGCCATTGGGCTTGCGAACCTTCGCGCCGGGCAGCTCGCGGCCGATCGCCTCGACCATGGCGTCGCGATGCTCCCGCAGGACATGCGACAGCGTCTCGATGTGATGCGCGACCTTTCCGTTGCGAAAGAGCTGCGCGACGATCCGCTGCAGCAGGGGACTGGTGCCGTGGTCGGATTTGTGCGCCGCCATGCGCCGGACGATCGCCGGATCGGCATTGACCCAGCCGATACGCAAGCCCGGCGCCAGGATCTTCGAGACCGTTCCCAGGCCGATGACGCGGCCAGCGGTATCGAAGGTCTTGATCGGCGGAACCGGCTCGCCCTCGAAACGGATGCGGCGATAGGGGTCGTCCTCGATGATGATGAAATCGAACGTCTCGGCCAGCTCCACCAGCTTCCTGCGGCGATCGGCCGACATGGTGATGCCGCTGGGATTGTGGAAATCGGGGATGTCGAAGAGGAATTTCGGCATGGCGAGGCCGTTCTCGCGGCGAGCCAGCAGAATCTCCTCGAGGACCTGCGTCTGCATTCCCGCGTCATCCATCGGCACGGAGATGAAGGTCGCTTCGGCAGCCTTCAGGATCGAGATCGCCGTGAGGTAGCTGGGAGCCGCCACGATCACCGCATCGCCCTGCTCGAGGAAGACGCGGCAGGCGAGATCGAGCCCGTGCTTGGCGCCGTTGACGATCAGGATGTTCTCGCGAGTGGCCGTGATCCCGTCATCGCGCAGATAGTCGACGATTGCGTCGCGCAGGTCGTCGAGCCCATAGAGCGGGCCGTATTGCAGGGTTTCCTCTCGGGCATTGCCGGCCTCGATCGCTTCGGTGACGATATCCGGCAATTCGTCGGGAAAGCCGTAGCCCCCGCCGAGCTGGATGATGTTCCCGTGCGCCGTTGCGGGCGCTGCCGAAGCGACGGTGTTCTGGGCTCGATCAGCCCAGCGATAGGCCGGCATCTGCGTCATGACCTTATTCCTCTTGATGGGTCGTCTTGTTCGGCTTTCGGCCGGCCTTGGCGGCAGGCTGAGCGCGTGCGCCGCCACGGGATCGCTTGGCCGCCGGCGCAACCTGCGTGCTCAGCCAGCGCAGATCGGCGGCGGCATCCAGCTCTGCCCGGGCTTCCGCATCTGCGTCGGCAGCCAGGTGAACGAGGCAGTCGCCGCGCGACGCATGGCCCCGGCCGCGCGTGCAGATCACGACGCCGGGCAGGGCGAAGGTGACGGCGATCGGCACCGCGAAGGGCCGGGTCAGGTCGTGGATGTGTCCCGCGAGATCGCCGGCCGCGACCTCGTCGCCGAGCTGCACAGCCGGCTCGAAGACACCGTCGGCCAAAGCGTAGACGAAATCATCCTCGCGCTGGGTGACGAGCAGCCGCGCATCGCCGGACGCAGGCATGAGCTGCGGTATCATGCCCGCCCATGCGAGCACCCGCATGATGCCGTCCATGATCGTGGTCACGGGCTGCGCGCCGCCGATCTCGGTACCGATCCTCGTCGCGCCTGCCCGGCGCGCCGCGCCCGACGTGCTTCGATCTTCGAAGCTGCGGAAGCGCAACAGATTCTCGCCCCCGAAGGCCCGGGCCATGGCGAGTCGCCGGCTCTGGACGTCCGGATCCGGATGATCGACCAGGGTGACGCAAGGCAGGTAGCCGAGAGAGCGCCCGTCGCTGTGAAGATCGATGACGAGGTCGGACAGCGACATCAGATGGCGTTCGATATACTCGGCGATCATGCTGGTCGGGCTGCCGAAGACATCGCCCGGGAACGACTTGTTCAGATTCCGGCCGTCGATCGGCGAATTCCGTGTGCCGGAGATCGCGGCTGGCAGGTTCGCCATCGTCATCGCGATGACGCGTCCGTTCATCGTTTTCGGATCGAGCAATCGCAGCAGCCGCGCGACGGCGATCTGCGTATCGACCTCATCGCCGAAGACGCCGCCCAGAAGGAGCATCGTCGGTCCTGCCCCGCCGCCGACAATGGCCAGCGGCACGGGCACGAATCCGTAGGCGGAACGGTCCGAGGAATGCGGGATCTTCACGAAGCCCGCATGCCGACCGGTGGTCGGAAGGTCTTCGGTCAGCCCGAAAATGCGATCGGCAGAGATGTCCGTCACGACAGCGGAAATACCTAGCTTCGATGCCGAAAATCCATCACGCGGCCGCTTCATTTGACAGGCTCCAATTCGACAGGGTTCGCCGAAATTCCGGCGATACGACGGGATAATCCGGCATTTTTAACATGCCGGCTTTTCGGCGTGCTTGCAGCGGGTTACTTTGAGCCATCGAGTTCACGAGAAACTCATGGCACGAGACAACGACGCTACCGACCGTCGGCTGCTGGCGCTGCTCCAGACCAATGCGCGTGCGAGTGTCGCTACGCTCGCACGCAAGCTCGGCGTCGCACGAACGACGGTGCAGGAGCGGATCACCCGCATGGAGCGGAACGGCACGATCGCCGGATACTCCGTCGTCCTGCGGCGCGACCCGTTCAACCAATATGTCGAAGTCGTGGTGCTCATCGGGACCGCCCATCGCAAGGCCAAGCTGGTCGTCGAGAAGCTGCAGGAATTTCCGGAAGTTGTCCTCTGCCAGATGACAAGCGGCGATCTGGAGCTGATCTGTCGTATTCGCGTCCCGCACATGGAAGACGTGCAGCCCGTGCTGGACAGCATCGACGAGATCGCAGGGATCGAGCGTGTGCGCTCGATCGTGGTCCTTTCCACCGTGTTCGATCATAGCCACGCGGAGCCGCAGACCCTGGCCACCAAGCAGGCAACCGCGCTCGGCCGCGGCGAGCTGGGCTGAGGAACCGGCAGGCGGACTGCGGCAGCCGGCGATCTGCCGGGGCCAAAGGCCCCCCGGGCCGCGCATCGGGTTGTCCGACTCCAGGATATGAAAGGTGGAATCATGGCAGACACGCTGTCGCGTCCAGGGGTGGGAACGGAGCCCTGCTTCCTGACCGCGAGCCAGGCCTCCGCGAGCATCCGCTCCCGCCGGCTCGGCTGCGAGGAACTGCTCCGCTCGTGCCTCGAACGCATCGAGGAGCGGGAGCGCGACGTTCGTGCCTGGCTGCACATCGAGCCGGAGCGGGCCCTGCGCGCGGCGCGCGAATGCGACAAGGTGGCCCCCCGCCACGCGCTGCATGGCCTGCCATGGGGCGTGAAGGATGTTTTCGACACCGCGGACCTGCCGACCACGCAGAACTCGCAGATCTACCCGGCGACACGAGCCGGCCGCGATGCGGCTTGCGTTGCCACGGTCCGAAGTTCCGGCGGCTTGATCCTCGGCAAGACCGATACCGTGGAATTCGCCGCGAACGGACGCAAGGCTCTGACGCGCAACCCCTTTGACCTGTCCCGAACGCCGGGAGGGTCCTCGTCCGGCTCCGCAGCGGCCGTTGCCGACTTCCACGTGCCGCTGGCCTTCGGATCGCAGACGATCGGGTCCCATCTGCGACCGGCTTCCTTCACCGGAATCTACGCTTTCAAGCCGAGCTGGGGGGCCGTCAGTCGCGAGGGCCTCAAGATGAATGCCGCCTCGATGGACACTGTCGGCTGGTACGGTCGCTCGGTCGCCGACCTGAATCTGGTCGCGAGCGCATTCCGTTTCCTGGCCGACGACACGCCCCGGATTCGAACGCTTCGCGGCTTGCGCGTCGGGCTTTGCCGGACGCCGTCCTGGGCCAGGATCGAGCCGGCCGGAGAGGAAGCCTTGCTCAACGCCGCCTCGCGGCTCGCGGCGGCCGGCGTCGTCGTGGAAGACCTCGCTCTGCCGGACGTCTTCGATGGATTGTTCGAGGCGTATCTCGACATCTACTACAGTGAGGGCGGCCGGTCGTTTCAGCCCGAGTTGCTGGCAGCGCCGTCACTGCTGGCCGAGCCGCTCCGCGGTCAGGCGGAAAACCGGCGTGCGCTGACGAAAGACCGCCTGCGCGAGGCCTATGCCGTGGCTGATCGGTGCCGGCTCTCGTTCGATGGGCTGTTCGGGGAGGCGCTCGATGTTGTCTTGACGCCGAGCGCCCCCGGCGAGGCGCCCATGGGTCTGGAGAACACCGGAAGCTCGGTTTTCAACGGCTACTGGTCGATCCTGCACGCTCCCTGTGTCGGCATACCGGCCGGCTGCGGCCGCCATGGAATGCCGGTAGGCGTGACGCTCGCCGCAAGACGGCTCGACGATACCGTCCTTCTGCAGATCGCGGAGTTGCTTTCGCCAGTGATCGACGCACCGGGCTGACGCTCCGCATGGAAGATCGGCCGTTGATATGACGGTCGCAGCCGTCGATTCAACGGAAGTTGTGCCGAAACCCACTATTCAGTCCGTGGATTTCGATGCTGCGGCGCGAGACCCTGCGGCATCAAACAAAAAACAGGGGATCGTCAAATGCCGGACCTGCAGCCGCTTTCCCGCCGTTCCGTGATCGGTGGCCTCACTGCGACCGCCATCGCCAGCCCGGCCTATATCCGCCCGGGCTGGGCGCAGGGCAAACGCATCGTCATCGTGAATTCCGGTGGCGCCATGGGCGATGCCAAGCGCAAGGCGCTCTACGACCCCTTCACCAAAGCGACCGGCATCGAGATCGTGACCGCCTCGGGCCCCGATCTCGCAAAGATCAAGGCGCAGGTCGAGCGCAAGGATGTCGAATGGGACATCACCGACCTCAACGATGCCTGGGTGCCGGCCGCCGCGCGGCTCGGCCTGCTCGAAAAGATCGACGAAAGCATCGTCAATCGCGCCGACGCCATTCCGCAGTCCAAGCACGACTATGCCGTCGGCGGCACCGTCTATGCCGCCGGCATCGCCTTTCCGACCAACCGGCTGGGCGGCAAGGCGCCGAAGACCTGGCCGGAATTCTGGGATGCGAAGGGATTTCCGGGCCGGCGCGGCTTGCGTAACCGGGTGACGGACACGCTGGAGATCGCCTTGATGGGCGACGGGGTGCCCGCTTCCCAGGTCTATCCCTGCGACGTCGAACGGGCTTTCAGGGCGCTGGAGCGGATCAAGCCCGCCGTCTCCCACTGGATCGCCCAGACCGCTCAGACGGTTGCCCTCATCCAGGGCAACGAGACGGACTTCACCTACACCTACACGACGCGCGTGAAGGACCTGCAGGCGGTCAACGTTCCGATCGACTATTCCTTCAAGCAGAATATCCTCGGCATCGGTTGGATCGGCGCGCTGAAGGGCACACGGAACCGCGACGCGGCGATGCGCTTCCTCGCCTTCACCATGGACAAGGACCGGCAGGTCGAGCTCTCCAACCTGTCGGGCGACGCGCCGACCTATGCCGACGCCCTCGCCAAGGTCGATCCAGCGACCCGGAAATGGCTGCCGAACATCGCCGACCCCGATAATCTCTTCGTCAACGCCGCCTGGTGGGACAGCCGGATCGAGGAGCTCAACACCCGCTTCAAGGAATGGCTGCTGACCTGACCGACAGGGTCCAACGCCCTTGAGATGGCCGTCCGGAGCGTAGCGGATCTCCTCGCGAACCGCTTACGCTGCCGGCACGGCAGGTGACAGGTCGGGGTGCTGACATGCAAATTCGCACGACAAACGCGCACGTCCGCGACGCAGCCTATGCGATGCCGGCGGCATTGTTCATGGCGCTGCTCTTCGCTCTGCCGCTCTTCAGCGTCCTGCATCAGAGCCTGCAGCAGGAGAATGGCGGCGGGCTGACGATCCAGGCCTATGCCAAGATCTTCACGACCCCGCTGTTCCTCCGCGTCGCTTATACGACGCTCGAGGTCAGCATCAGCGCGACCGTCTTCTCGCTGCTGCTGGCCTATCCGATCGCCTATTTCCTGGCGAAGCAGTCGCCGCGTCGGCGGGCTCTCTACATGATACTCGTCCTCGTGCCGTTCTGGACGAGTTCGCTGGTCAAGAGCTTCTCCTTCATGGTGCTGCTCGGCCAGTCCGGAATCATCAACCAGATGCTCGGCGCGTTCGGCATCGCGCCTGTGAAGATGCTGTTCAACCGCTTCGGCGTGATGGTCGGCATGAGCCATTTCCTCATCCCGTTCTTCGTCTTCCCGATCCTGACCAGCCTGCGCAGCCAGCCGCCGGAGCTCGCCAAGGCGGCTGCGATCATGGGGGCTGGAAAACTCAGGATCTTCCTGCGTGTCACCTTGCCGCTGAGCCTGCCCGGCGTCATGGCCGGAGCGCTGCTCGTCTTCATCCTGAGTCTCGGCTTCTACATCATCCCGGCCCTGCTCGGCGGGCGGCAGGACATGATGTTCGCCAATCTCGTCGACTTCTATACCCGCGAGGCGCTGAACTGGCCGATGGCCTCCGCGGTCGCGGTGCTGCTGGTCGCCGCCGCCGCGCTCGCCGCCATGCTGCTGTCGAAGGTCAGGGGCGGCTCCTCGATCCTCTCGGAGGAGGGCCACTGATGGAAACGCGCATCAGCGGCTGGCGCATCGCCTTGGGCGCCGTGGTCACGGTCATCCTGGCCTTTCTGCTCCTGCCGAGCCTCATCACCGCCGTGATTTCCTTCGGCTCGTCCAATCAGATCGTTTTCCCGCCGACGGGGTTCTCACTGAATTTGTTCAGGCGCTTCTTTGCCGAGGAGGGCTGGGTCGCATCGACCTGGCTGAGCTTCCGCGTCGCGATCTGGTCGACGCTGCTCGCACTCCTCCTCGGCATCCCGGCCGCCTATGCCCTGACGCGCGGCAGCTTCCCGGGTCGGAGGATCCTCGCGCTGTTCCTCCTCAGCCCGGTGATGGTGCCGCATGTCGCCGTCGCGCTGGCGCTCTACATCTATTTCACCGAGATCAGGCTGACGAATGGCGAGTTGCGCCTCGTCTTCGCCCACGCCATCGCGACCCTGCCCTTTGTTGTCGTCACCGCGAGCGCCGGCTTGCGCCATATCGACCCGGCGCTGGAACGCGCGGCGACCGTCATGGGCGCCTCGCGCCTCACCGTGCTGCGACGCGTGACGCTGCCCCTGCTCACGCCCTCGATCATAGCGAGCGGCCTGTTCGCCTTCCTAATCTCCTTCGACGAGGTGGTGATCTCCTGGTTCGTCGCCAGAGCTGGCGACACCACGCTGCCGATCAAGATGTTCTCGTCGATCCAGTTCGAGGTCTCGCCGGTCCTGGCCGCGATCTCGACGATGCTGACGGCGCTCTCGATCGTCGTCTGCGTGATCGTCGCCACCGTTCAGAAGGAAGCGCGCAGTGACTGACAGCAGCGGAACCAAAGCCGCGATGATCGAGATCAGCGGCCTGCGCAAGGATTACGGCTCCGTCGTCGCCCTGCACGACACCGAGCTGTCGGTCCCGACGGGCGAGTTCCTGACGCTGCTCGGGCCATCGGGCTCGGGCAAGACGACGCTGCTCAACCTGATCGCGGGAATGGCGTCGCCGACGCGCGGCCGCATCGTGATCAATGGTCGCGACGTCACCGAGGTGCCAGCCGAGAAGCGCGGCCTCGGCATGGTCTTCCAGAACTACGCGCTGATGCCGCACATGACGGTATCCGAGAACATCGCGTTCCCCCTGGAGATCCGCAAGGTGCCACGGGCCGAGATCCGGCGACGGGTCGCCGAGGTGCTGGATCTCGTCCGGCTTCCGCATGTCGGTGATCGCAAGCCGAAGGAGCTGTCGGGCGGGCAGCAGCAGCGCATCTCGATCGCGCGCTGCATCGTCTACAAACCGGATCTCATCCTCATGGACGAGCCGCTCGGCGCCCTCGACAAGAAACTGCGCGAGCAGATGCAGCTCGAGATCCGGCGCATCCACAAGGAGCTCGGCATCACCATGCTTTATGTGACGCACGATCAGGAGGAGGCGCTCAACATGTCCGACCGGATCATGTTGATGAATGCCGGCCGGGTCGAGCAGATCGGCACGCCGGACCAGCTCTATTTCGCGCCGCGCACCCAGTTCGCGGCGGACTTCATCGGTGCCTCGACCCTGCTCGACGCAACGGTTGCCGAGACCGGCGAGCCGGCCCTCCTGCGCCTCTCCGCAAGCGAGAGCTGCCGTGTCCGCCTGCACAGCGCCGCACCGGTCGGAACCGTGGGCAAGCTGCTGCTCCGTCCGGAAGCCCTGCGTCTCGTGCAAAACGGTCAGGTGACGGCGGGGCACAACGTCCTGCACGGCCATCTCGACAATACGCTCGTCACCGGCGCGACCTCGAAGCATTTCGTCACCCTCGACAACGGCGCGACGCTGGCCATCCAGGAACTCACCGACCCCTCGACGACGCGGCTGGAGCCCGGCCTGCGCATGCAGGTTTCCTGGCCTCCGGAGACGGGACGCTTCCTCGAAAACTGATCATCGATGCCTGGCCCAAACCGGCGCTCTGCGGGATGCCGGCCCCATCCTCGAGCTTGGAAAGGCCCGCCCACATGCCAGCCTTCAAATCCAGCGCACTCGACCGTCGCACCCTCCTGAAAGGCGCGGCCGCCGCTCTCGCGGCACCGGCCGTCATCATCCCCGGCCGGGCGTTCGGCGCCACGCGACTCGTCGTCGGCAATTCCGGCGGCGCGATGGGCGATGCCAAGCAACGCGCGATCTACACCCCCTTCACCCAGGAAACCGGCATCGAGATCCTGACCACGCCGGCACCCGACATCTCGAAGATCAGGGCGCAGGTCCGCACCGGGGATGTCGAGATCGACGTGACCGACCTCCTCGACGGCTGGGTTCCCGCTGCCGCCCGGCTCGGGCTCGTCGAGCGGATCGACGACGGCATCGTCAACCGCGAGGGCAGCATCCCCGAGACGCGGCACGACTACGCCGTGGCCGCCAGCATCTATTCGGGCGGCATCGCCTTTCCGACCGACAGGCTCGGAGACAAGGTGCCGCGCGACTGGAAGGATTTCTGGGATGTCAAGGCGCTGCCCGGCCGCCGAGGCTTGCGAAACCGCGTCGGCGACATCCTCGAGATCGCGCTGATGGCCGATGGCGTTCCGGCCTCCGAGGTCTATCCCTGCGATGTCGAGCGCGCCTTCAAATCCCTCGACAGGATCAAGCCCCATGTCGTGCAGTGGATCGGCGCCACCGAGCAGACGGTGTCGCTGATCCAGCGAAACGAGCTCGATTTCACCTACACCTATACGATCCGCGTCAAGACGATGCAGGAAGCGGGCGTGCCGATGGGCTATTCCTTCCGGCAGAACATCATGGGCGTCGGCTGGGCCGGCATCGTGAAGGGCACCAGGCGCAAGGATGCCGCGATGCAGTTCTGCGCCTATATGTGCCGCCCGGACGTGCAGGTGAGGCTGTCCAATCTCGCGACCACCGCGCCCTGCTATGTCGATGCACTCCAAAAGGTCGATCCGGCGATCCGGAAATGGATTCCCGACCTCGCCGATCGCAACAACCTCTTCATCAACCCGGCCTGGTGGGACTCGCGCGTCGACGAACTGACGCAGCGCTTCCGCGAATGGCTGCTGACCTGAGAGCGGTACGATGGCTGAAGTCGAATGGCGGCGCATGCGTGCCGAGGAACTTAACGTTCTCGCAAAGCGCGATCCGATCGCGATCGTCCCGATCGGTGCGCTGGAACAGCATGGACCGCACCTCCCGGTCGAGGTCGACGCATTGCTCGGTGAGGAGGTGGCGCTTCGGACGGCGCGTTTGCTGGACCAACAAGGCATAGCTGTCACGGTGCTCCCCATGCTCTGGGCCGGCGTCTCCGAGCATCACATGAGCCTCGGCGGCACGATCACCCTGTCCCAGGCCGCGATGACCGCAGTGGTCGGCGACATCTGCCGATCTCTCGCACGCCAGGGCTTCCGCCGGATCGTGCTGTTCAACGCCCATGGCGGCAACGAGGCGCCGCTGCGCGTCATCGCGCGCGACCTTTCTCCCAATCTCGGCGCCGCGCTGGTCCAGCTGACCTACTCGCTGGCCGCCGCGGAGGTCGTCAAACCGCTCCTGAAAAGCCAATCCAATGTCGGGCATGCCTGCGAGGCCGAAACCTCGCTGATGATGGCGCTGCGCCCCGAGCTTGTCGCACATGACCGCATCGTGTCGGGCCTCGATGCATCCGATTCCAAGGAAAGCGCTGCGTCGGCCGGCCTCTATCGCTGGCGCAGCATGGCAGCCAGCACGGGTTCCGGCGTGCTCGGTCGCCCCGAGGCTGCAACCCGAGAAACGGGCGAGGCGCTGCTCGAGGCGCTTCCGCGCCGGCTGGCGGAGCGATTGGCTGAGCCCGTCCTGTGGTCGATGGCCGCCTGAGACCGCCATGCTGCTGCGCTGTTCGCTGACATCGCCATTCGGTCGCAAGGTTCAGGTCGCGGCGCATCATCTCGGCCTTATCGACCGGATCGAATTCGTCGCGGCCGACACGCTGGACCCCGCTGACCCGCTGCGGCAGGACAACCCGCTCGGCAAGATGCCGGTTATGATCCTCGACGATGGCCGTCGCATCTACGATAGCCGTGTCATCCTCGAACATCTCGACCATCTCGCCGGTGGCGGGCGCATCCTGCCGGCCGACTGGGAGGAGCGGCTGGCCTGCCTGACTTTGCAGGCCCTCGCCGACGGCATCCTCGATGCCTCGCTGCTCGTGCTCTACGAAGAACGCCGCCCCGAGGCCGAGCGAAGCCCGGCCTGGCTGGAACGCCAGCGCGGCAAAATCCGGCGTGGACTCGCCGCGCTCGATGCCACGCCGCCGCACCTGCTCGTCGATGCCGGAACGATCACCGTCGCCTGCATGCTGAACCAGCTCGACCGGCGCAAGCCGCTGGAGTGGCGCGGCGACCATCCGGCGCTGCTCGCCTGGTTCGCGGCGTTCGCGCAGGCGGCCCCGGCCTTCACGGCAACCATAGCTTCCAGGGGCTGAGAATGTGGCTTGAAGCCGAGGATACGATCTACGAGCTGTCGGCGGAGGAGCTGGAGGTTCTGCGGCGTTCCGCCGCCGAGCGCGGCCAGCCCGCACCGGCCGGCACCCGCCATACGAAGGCCCAGCTCGTGGCGGCCGGCCTGGTCCGGGAAGCCTTCAATCGCGCCGAGCTGGCAGAAGCGGGCTTCACGCCGGGCTTCGCGAGCTCGAAGGATGCAGCCAGCGAAAGCGCGCGGCAGGCGCTGGCGGTGGGGTCGCCCCATCCCAGCAAGATCGAGAAATGGCAATTGCCCGTCGACATGCTGCCGTTCAGGCCCGTCATGATCTCGTTCCCTCCCGGATCCCGCCTCGCACGCAAAATGCAGCCGCTGGTCTCGGAGGAAGAGCCTGGCGGTGCGCTGCGCGTCGTGCTGTCAGGATCGCTGGTTTGCAACGGTGTCCGCTTCGGCCCGGGCGACTGGTTCTTCGTGCCGAACAGGACGCCATACCAGCTCGAGTCCGACCCTGAAGCAGAGACGCGGGTGCTTTATCTCTATCGCTTCCCCTTCTGCGATCGCGGCGGCCGCTTCTCATATGACGCGGTATAACCTTCCCCAGGTGGCTCAGGGCGACGGTCCGGCGCGCCCGTCGTTCTGTCGACTTGCTTGGAGATTTCGCCGGACGAAGGCCGTTCTGGCGGCGTTGTGACGGTAGGCGTCGTCACCGGCTTTCCGCACCTTGCACGCCAGAGCAAGGAGCAAGCAGATGAACGGTGCCACCGCCCTGGTTTCGATGCTGCGTGACTACGGAGTCGAGGTGATCTTCGGCGTTCCCGGCGACACCAACGTCGCGTTCTACGAAGCACTCCGCAACACGCCCGGCGCGCCGCGCCACATCGTCTGCCGCGACGAGCGCTCGGCTGTCTTCATGGCCGACTGCTATGCGCGCATCTCGGGCAAGCCCGGTCTCGCCGAGGTTCCTAGCGGTGCGGGCGCAATGTACGGGCTGCCGGGTGTGGCAGAGGCAAACAGGTCGTCGGTTCCGCTGATCCTGCTGGTCAACGACATCCCCCAACCCGGCGTTGGCCGCGGGACGCTGACGGAACTGCCGGTCGAGGCGCTGTTCGCGCCGATCGCGAAGCACACGGAAACGCTGGGTCATGTCGGCAAGCTGCCGGAGCTTGTGCGGCGGGCTTTCAGGCAGGCGACGGCCGGCTGCCCCGGCGCCGTCGTGCTGGCTCTGCCTGAGAACGTTCTCTACGAGGACGTGCCTGCGAGCGGCGTCTCGCTCCATGTCGAGGCCTCATGCTCGCGCGCTCCGGCGTTTCGCACCCGCCCCGCCGATGCGGAGATCGCGGCGGCGCTCGATGCCATCCTGGCGGCGGAGCGGCCCCTGATCGTCGCCGGCGGCGGCGCCAATCGCTCCCAGGCCGGCGAGGCGATCGTCGCGCTGGCCGAGAAGCTCGGCATTCCCGTCGTGACGACAATCACAGGTCAGGGCGTGATCCGGGACGATCATCGCCTCGGCATCGGCATCATCGGGGACAACGGCTTCCACCCGCACGCGCTCTGGGCGCTCGGCCGGGCCGACCTTGCGATCTATGTCGGCTGCCGCATGGGATCGGTCGCCACCATGAACTGGCGCTGGCCGGACCCGGCGGGCGAGACGCGCATCATCCAGATCGATGTCGACCCCGAAATCATGGGCAACACCTATCCTATCGATTTTCCGTTGGCCGGCGACGCGAAGGCCGTGGTCGAAGCGCTCCTGGCACGTGCGCCGACATCCGGCGCCGGCAGGACCGCCCGGTGGATCGGCCAGATCAACGAGCGGCGCGAGCAGTTCTGGACCGTGCTCTCCGGGCGCCTTCAGGACAACGCCACGCCGCTTCGGCCCGAGCGGATCATCGAGACCCTGAACCGGCATCTGCCGACGCCGTCCCACGTCGTCTCGGATGCAGGTACGCCCACGCCCTATGCCACGCGCTATCTGCGCCAGCGCGACGCGGTGTCGAAGCTCGTCATCCCGCGCTTCTTCGGCGGCCTTGGTTATGCCATTCCGGCGGCGGTCGGCGCCTGGCTCGCGGCTCCCGCTGTGAGGCCCGTCGCCCTGTTCGGTGACGGATCGCTCGGCATGTCGGCGGGCGAGCTTGAAACGCTGTCGCGTCTTCAGGTGCCTGTCGTCATGCTGCATTTCAACAATGCCTGCTTCGGCTGGATCAAGGCCCTTCAGCGTGTGACGGACCGACACCACGCGGCCGAGAGAAAGCAAGATGCGCTGCAAACTGCGCAGACCAATGATCCGACTTTCGGGGTCGATTTCGGTCGCTACGACATGAGCCGCCTGGCGCAGGTTTATGGAATCCGCGGCTACCGCGTCGAAACCGCCGACCAGCTCGAGCAGGCTTTCTCGGAAGCCTTTGCCCTCGAGGAGCCGGTCTTCATCGACATCGTCGTCGAGTCGATTGCAGATCGGCTCCCGCCGGTGTTCTCGTGGCTACAGAAAGTCGGCGAGGATCCCGAAGCCATCGAGGCCGAAGCTCTCGTTGGACACTGACCCTTCATCATCTGGGGGATGGCATCGAGACGAGTCTTGTCGGCCATCATCTCGGTGCGCCGGTTACCTTGCGGTTGCACCCTCGGGATTCTCACCAGCTTGGTTTCGGAATCCGAACTGTCAGCTCGGTTTGAATTGGCGCGCTACGGCCTCGGTGCCACGTGCCAGGATGCCGACGTCGATCGCGACGGCGGTGAAGAGGGTGCCGATCTCGATGCAGCGCTGGGCGAAGGCCGTGTCCGGTGTCAGGATGCCTGCAGGCTTCCCAATGGTCCGGATCCGGCGGATCGCGTCCTCGACGGCAGCGACAACATTTGGATGTCCGGGCTCGCCGACATGGCCCAGGCTCGCGGCGAGGTCCGCCGGCCCGATGAACACACCATCGACGCCCTCGACCGAGGCGATCTCCTCGAGCCGATCGAGCGCTTCGCCGGTCTCGACCTGCACGAGCAGGCAGAGCTCCTCCGAGGCCTTTCTGGCATAGCCGGCAACCCGGCCGAAGCGCGTTGCCCGGGTCAGGCCGGAGACGCCGCGAACACCGTCAGGCGCATAACGCATCGCCGCGACGGCGGCGCGCGCTTCGTCGGCGTTCTGCACATAGGGGATCAGCAGGGTCTGTGCGCCAAGGTCAAGGAAGCGCTTGATCAGGACGGTGTCGTTGCTCGCAGGGCGGACTACCGCCGAGACATCATAGGGCGCCACGGCCTGGAGCTGGGCCAGGACCGTCAGCGGATCGCCGGGCGAATGCTCGGTGTCGAAGAGCAGCCAGTCGTAGCCGGATCCGGCAACGGCCTCCGCCGCATAGCTGCCTGGCAGGCTGCACCAGAGGCCGATCTGCTGGCGGCCTTCGCGCAGGGCGCGCTTGAAGCGGTTTTCCGGCAGGTTCATGTCGGCACCTCAGATGAACGACACGCCGATGGCGCCGAGCGGACCGTAATCGGCATGGATGACGTCGCCCGTCTTGATGTCGACCGGCCGGGTGAAGGAGCCGCCGAGCACGATCTGGCCCTTCTTCAATCCTGCTCCGACGTCGTGCAGCTTGTTGACCAGCCAGGCGATGCCCGCGGCGGGATGGCCCATGATGGCTGCCGAGACGCCTGATTCCTCGATGATGCCGTTCTGCGAGAGCGTCGCGCCGATCCAGCGCACGTCGACGTCGAAGGGGCGGATCGTGCGGCCGCCGAGGACGATGGCGCCGAAGGCGGCGTTGTCGGCGATCGTGTCGACGATGGCTCGCGGAACCTCGGTGCGGTAGTCGATGATCTCCAGCGCCGGAACGACGAATTCGGTCGCGCGCATCACGTCGTGGACCCGGCAGGCCGGGCCGGAGAGGTCTTCGCCCATGATGAAGGCGAGTTCGACCTCGAGCCGGGGCTTGATGAAGCTGTCGGCCTTGATCCGGGCGCCATCATTGTAGAGCGCGTCGTCGAGGATGCGGCCGTAATCGGGCTCGGTGATCTTGGAGGCCATCTGCATGGCGCGCGAGGTCAGGCCGATCTTGTGGCCCGCGAGCCGGGCGCCATTGGCGATCCGCGCTTCAGCCCAGAGATCCTGCACGCGATAGGCGTCGGCGATCTCCATCCCGGGAAATGTCTTTGAAAGCTGGGGGCATGGCACTCGCTCGCGCTCGGCCTTCAGGATGGCTTCGGCGGCCTTGCGGTGGTCTTCGTCGGTCAACACGGCAGCGCTTCCTTCCGGACTTCGAGCGATGGGGCTTACTTGATCGGCGGCCGGGGCAGCACCGCTTCGCCCGGTTCCATGACGTAGGTGTAGTCGAGCGAATACCAGGGAGCGCTCACGCCGGGCTCGACAGGATGCGGCTCGTCATGCCGAACAAAATCGCCGAGCAGCGCCTTCGTCACGCCGAACTGGACGTCTGACTCAATGTGAGGATCGTTGGAGTCGTAGACCTGCGAGATCAGCACCTTGAAGCCCGGCTTGAAGATCAGCGCATGCAGATGCGCCGGCCGCATGGGGTGGCGGTCCTGTGCCTTCAGCAGGCGGCCGACCACCCCGTCCGTCGGAATGGGATAACCGACCATCATCACCGAGCTGAACCAGAAGCGGCCGTCGGCGTCGGTCGTGAACTTGCCGCGCAGGTTCATCTCCGCTTGCTCGGGATCCTGGTTCTCGTAGAGCCCGACTGGCGAGGCGTGCCAGACGTCGACCTCGGCGCCCGCGATCGGGCGGCCTGCCCCATCGACGACGCGGGCATTGACGAACAAGGGGTGCCCGGGCGTGTCCGATCTGACGATCGTGCCGCCATTGGCCACCCGCGGCGAATTCAGCCGCCAGAACGGACCCAGAAGGGACTGCGACGTCTCCGTGTTGCCGCCATCGCCATTGTTGAGCAGGCAGACGAGAGAGGACACGCCGAGCGAGCCGGACATCAGGACGAATTCGTTGTGGGTGTCGGATGCGAGCGCGCCGATCTCGTTCAGGATCGCCGTCGCGTCACGGAATTCGGCCTCGGTGAGGCGGACGTCGCGGATGAAGCCGTGCAGATGCGTCACCAGCGAAACCATGATCTCACGCGTCCGCGGATCCTGCGTTCGCTTCATCACCTCCAGCACGGCCGGCGTGACGTCCTGCTGTCGCTCGATAAGCATGCCTCACCTCCCCTGGCATTTTTTGCAGGCGGCTGCGGCTTATCAAAAATAATCGATGATTTGTCAATCCTTGGCGCTCAAGCAGCCGGCGCCCTGCATCAGAATTCTTGCCATCATATTGAAATACCGTACTCTCGTTCAGGACTATAGATCAGAACGAGGTAGAGTTGACTTAGGATAATCGTTTATTTAAGACCTGCCGAGTGACATGACGCGAGAGGCTCCCGCAGTGACCGCTGACGGCGCTCCCAAAAGAACAGTGTCGGAGGCTCGCGCTGCGGCCGTGCTGAACGCTGGAGTGGATGGCGCCGGGGCTTGGCAGAGCGTGTTTGTCGACGACGGCAAGAACACCATCGCGAGCCAGCTGGTCGAGCGCCTGCGCGAAGCGATCGTTTCGGGCCAGCTCGAGGCCGGCGCCAAGATCAATCTCGACCGGGCCCGCGAGATCTTCGCGGTATCCCTCAGTCCGCTGCGGGAGGCTCTGGCCCGTCTCATCCCGGATGGTCTGGTCATCTTCGAGGACAATCGCGGCTATCGCGTCGCGCCGGTGTCGGTCACCGATCTTCGCGAGATCACGAGGCTACGGGAAGAATTCGAGACGCTGGCCTTGCGCCAGGCGACGTCGGTTGCCCCTCCCGAGTGGGAGGGCGACGTGATGAGAGCCCTCCACAGGCTGAACACCGCTGAACGAAACCCGGCGGATCCGGCGACGCTCGAGCGCTGGGAGGCGCTGCATCGGGAATTCCATCTCACTTTGCTCGCCGGCTGCCAGATGCCGCTCCTGCTCGGCTTCTGCCGAACCCTTCTCAATCTCAACGACCGCTATCGCCGCAGCTTTCTCGTTCGCACGTCCGGCGATCGCAATGTCAGCGTCGAGCATAGCGAGATCGCGCAAGGCGCGGTGGCGCGCGACGCCGATTTCGCCTGCGAACGCCTGCGGGAGCATATCCATCGGACGGGGAGCAATCTGGCCGCACATCTCTCGGACAGGATAGCGCCGTGAGCCGAACCTCGCCGCCCCTGGGTATCGCGCATTTCTCCTGCATCGAGATGCGTCCGGCCGATTTCGTCGATTTGGCTGGGCAGGTCGGATACGCCTCCGTCGGCCTGCGGCTCCACCCCGCCTTCCCGGGAGCGCCATTCTATACGCTGGCCCCGCGCAGTGCAGAGATGCGTCAAACCAAGACCGCCCTTCGGCAGGCCGGGATCGGCGTCTATGACATCGAGTTCGTCGTGCTCGACGGCGCATTCTCTCCGACGAATCTCTCCGCCGTCTTGGATTCTGCGGCGGAGCTCGGTGCACGCCGATTGAGCGTCTGCGGTGATGATCCGGACAATGGGCGCTTCGTCGCGAACCTCTCGGCCTTGGCAGAATTGACGGCCGCTGTCGGCATGGCAGTCGATCTCGAGATCATGCCGTGGCGGCAGATCGGGACGCTCGAGACCGCGGTCAGGGCTGTCGCCGCGACAAGAATGACGAATGTCGGCGTGCTCGTCGATGCGCTGCATTTGGCGCGTTCGGGCGGCAGCCCGGGCGATTTGATCAGGCTGCCGCCGAGCATGATCCGAAGCGTTCAGCTTTGCGATGCACAGGCCGAGCGTCCCGAGGACACTGCAGCTCTGATTGCCGAGGCGCGCGGCGGGCGGCTGCTCCCGGGGTTCGGAGCTTTGCCGCTCGGCGACCTCCTCGGCGTCATTCCACAGGACGCCGTGATCTCGGTCGAAGTGCCGAAAGGTGCTGAACCCGGCGAGGTTCATCTGCGAGCGCTCTTCGACGCGACAACGAGGATACTCCACACGAGAAGGTCCGCCGCGTAACCCGTCCGCCCTGCGCGGCGCTCACTGACATCACCGGACTGATCCTTCAGAAGATCGGCCGTCCCGGGAGAGGTTATGAACTACACGCTCGATTTCACGCCTGTGATCGAAGGCATGCCGGCCCTGCTCATGGCGTGCCTGGGCACTTTCGGCCTCGCTTTGGGCGGGATGGCGCTCGCCATCGTCATCGGCGTCGGCGGCGTGATACTGCGCGACTCGAAGATCGCTCCGGTGCGCTGGCTGGTGAAGGCCTTCGTCGAGCTGATCCGCAACACGCCCTTCCTGGTCCAGATCTTCTTCATCTATTTCGCGTTGCCGCTGGCGGGCGTGAGGCTCGATCCGACGCCCACCGCGATCATCGCGCTCGGCATCAATGGCGGGGCCTATGCGATCGAGATCATCCGCGGCGGCGTGCAGTCGATCGGCAAGGGCCAGATCGAGGCTGGCCTCGCGCTCGGCCTGCACAAGGCGCAGGTCTTCCGGCTGATCGTGCTGAAGCCGGCACTCAGGGCGATCTTCCCGTCGCTGACCAGCCAGTTCGTGCTGCTGACGCTGACCACGTCTGTCGCCTCGGCGATTTCGGCCTATGAGCTGACTTCGGTGGCGCAGCGGATCGAGTCCGACAGTTTCCGCTCCTTCGAGGTCTACGGCACGATCACGCTGTTCTACCTCGTCATCTCCTGGGTGATGATGCGCTTCTTCGCGGCGATCTCGACCCGTTACTTCAGCTATCCGGTGAAGTGAGGGCGCGATGGGTGCGAACGAGTTCCTCTTCCTGCTCACCGGCCTCAAGTGGACCGTGCTGCTGTCGATCGTCGGATTCATCGGCGGCGGCGTCTTCGGGCTCGCCATCGCGCTGGCGCGGACCTCCGGCCGGCCGCTGCTCGAGCGGATCACGGCCGGCTATATCGCCCTGTTCCAGGGCACGCCGCTGCTGATGCAGCTCTTCGTCGTCTATTATGGGCTGGCGCTGGTGGGGCTGAAGCTCGATGCCTGGGTCGCCGTCGCGATCGGCTTCACGCTCCATGCCAGCGCCTATCTCGGCGAGATCTGGCGCGGTTCGATCGAGGCCGTGCCGAAGGGGCAGACCGAGGCCGCCAAGGCGCTGAGCCTGCATTACGTCTGGCGGATGAAGGACGTGATCCTGCCGCAGGCGATCCGCATCTCGCTGCCGGCGACGATCGGCTTCCTGGTCCAGCTGATCAAGGGCACCTCGCTCGCCGCCATCGTCGGCTTCACCGAGCTGACGCGCGCCGGCAACATCGTCTCCAACCAGATCTTCCAGCCGCTGCTCGTCTTCGGGATCGTCGGCGCACTCTACTTCCTGCTGTGCTGGCCGCTTTCGCTCTACGGCTCGCATCTGGAGCGGCGCATGGCCATCGCCACGCGCTGAGCAGACCTCCTTCACCGCCTACCCGTCAACAACGACCAAGGGAGAGAAACATGTCGATCTTCAAGCCCACCCGCCGCAGCCTGCTCGTGACCGGAGCAGTGAGCCTCGCGATGCCGGCCGTGCTCACCCGCGCGGCCTTCGCCACCACGCCGGATGAGATCAAGAAACGCGGCAAGGTGATCGTCGGCATCCAGGGCGACAACCCGCCCTTCGGCTTCGTGAATACCAGCGGCAAGCAGGAAGGTCTCGACGCTGCGATGGGCGAGCTCTTCGCCAAGGAGCTCGGCGTCCAGGTCGAGTTCACGCCGCTCGCAGTCGCCAATCGGATTCCGGCACTGACCGCGGGCCGCGTCGACGTGCTGTTCGCGACCATGGCGATGCTGCCCGAGCGCGCCAAGGCCGTTCAGTACAGCAAGCCTTACGCGGCTAACTACATCACGCTGGTCGCGGCGAAGAGCACCGTCGTCAAGACCAATGCGGATATGGGCAAGCTGGTGATCGGCGTGCCTCGATCCAGCACGCAGGACACGCAGATCACCAAGAATGCGCCCGAGGGCACGACGATCCGCCGCTATGACGACGACGCCGCAACCCTCCAGGCGCTGTTGTCCGGGCAGGTGCAGGCGGTCGGTGCCAACATGTTCTATGTCCAGCGGCTCAACGCGCAAAAGCCCGATACCTTCGAGGACAAGCTCGAATTCCAGCGCCTCTACAACGGCGCCTGCACCCGCCTCGGCGAAAAGGAGATCAACGCGACGCTCAACAGCTTCATCGACAAGATCAAGGCCAATGGCGAGCTCGCCAAGGCCTATGCCACCTGGATGAAGGTGCCCCTGCCCGAATTCCCGGCCAGCGTCGAAGGCGTGCCCTTCGTCGTGAGCTGAGCGAGCGACCGATCGGAACCGGGGCCATGAACCAGCCGAATGCCGAAGCGCCCTTGGGCGGGGCGGACGCCATGATCGCGATGAACCATGTCGAGAAATGGTATGGCGAGTTCAAGGCCCTGACCGACATCAATCTCGCGGTCCGCAAAGGCGAGCGCATCGTGCTTTGCGGGCCGTCAGGGTCCGGCAAATCGACGCTGATCCGCTGCATCAACCATCTGGAAGGCTACCAGAAGGGCGAGATCCGGGTCGGCGGCACCAAGCTCGGAGACGATGCGAAGACGATCGACGCGGTGCGCCGCGAGGTCGGCATGGTCTTCCAGCATTTCAACCTGTTCCCGCATCTGACCGTGCTGCAGAACTGCATGCTGGCGCCGATGCGCTCGCTCGGGGTGAGCAAGGCGGAGGCCGAGGCGACCGCCCGCACGCTGCTCGGACGCGTCAAGATACTCGAACAGGCGGAGAAATATCCGGCGCAACTCTCCGGCGGCCAGCAACAGCGCGTCGCCATCGCGCGGGCGCTCTGCATGAGACCCAAGGTGATGCTGTTCGACGAACCGACGTCGGCGCTCGACCCGGAGATGGTCAAGGAGGTGCTAGACACCATGATCGCGCTCGCCGAGGAGGGCATGACCATGATCTGCGTCACCCATGAGATGGGTTTTGCCCGGCAGGTGGCGAACCGCGTCATCTTCATGGCCTCGGGCGCGATCGTCGAGGAAGCGCCGCCGGAAGAGTTCTTCGGCAATCCGCGTCACGAACGGACCCGGCGGTTTCTCGGCGAAATCCTGCACAAGCACTGACAACCCCAACTGAACGGATCGCAGATGTCACGCCTCGTCTATGTCCTGAACGGACCGAACCTCAACCTGCTCGGCAAGCGCCAGCCGCACATCTACGGCCATGAGACGCTGGCCGATGTCGAGCGCGACTGCCGCAAGCTTGCCGAGGAACTGAAGCTCGAGCTGCGCTTTCACCAGTCCAATCGCGAATACGAGATCATCGACTGGATCCACGAGGCGCGTGAGACCGCCGGCGGCATCGTCATCAACCCGGCTGCCTTCACCCATACCTCGGTCGCGATCCTCGACGCGTTGAACACCTTCGAGGCGCCCGTCATCGAGTGCCACATCTCGAACGTGCACAAGCGCGAGGCCTTCCGGCACCATTCCTATGTCTCGCTGCGCGCGGACGGTGTCATCGCCGGCTTCGGCACCCAAGGCTACCAGCTCGCTTTGCGCCGCGTCGCCAGGCTCATCGACGAGAAGGCCGCGTGAGGGATCGATCCGATGACGCCCGTGAAGATCGCGGTGATGGGAGCCGGGCTGATCGGCAAGCGTCACGCCGAGCACGTCGCCAGCGAAGCCGGCGCCACGCTCTGCGCCATCGTCGATCCGTCCGAGATCGGCAGGACATTGGCCGAGCGGCTGGGCGCGCGCTGGTATCGCAGCTTTAGCGATATGATCGCCGAGGATCGGCCGGACGGTGTGATCATCGCGACACCCAACCAGCTCCACGTCGCGAACGGGCTGGAGGCGATCGAGGCCGGCATCCCCGCCATCGTCGAAAAGCCGATCGCCGACGATCTGGCCGGCGGCGCCAGGCTGGTGGAGGCTGCGGAGCGGGCTTCGGTTCCGCTCCTGGTCGGCCATCACCGTCGCTACAACCCCATGATCGCCAAGGCCAAGGAAATCATCGACAGCGGCAGGCTCGGCCGCGTCCTGTCCCTGCACGGACATTTCTGGCTGATGAAGCCGGATGACTATTTCGATGTCGGCTGGCGGCGGGAGGAAGGCGCGGGTCCCGTGCTCCTCAACCTGATCCATGATGTCGATCTGTTCCGCTACCTCTGCGGCGAAGTCGTCTCCGTGCAGGCGCAAGGCTCGAACGCCGTCCGAGGGCATGCGGTCGAGGAGACGGCCGTCATCCTGCTCCGCTTCGCCAGCGGCGCGCTGGGCACGGTGAACGTCTCGGATTCGATCGTGGCGCCGTGGAGCTGGGAGCTCACCACCGGGGAGAACCCCGTCTATCCGCAGCAGGACCAGGGCTGTTACCAGATCGGCGGCACCCATGGCGCCTTGACGGTGCCGCAGCTCGAGGTCTGGTCGAACCGCGACAAGCGCAGCTGGTGGGAGCCGTTGCAGCGCGAGCGGGTGCCGTTCGTCCCCGAGGACCCGCTCAAGCTCCAGATCCGGCACTTCTGCGACGTCATTCGCAATGGCGCCGCACCGATCGCTTCGGGGCGCGAAGGCCTGGCGACGCTCGCCGTCATCGACGCCGTCAAGCGCTCGGCGGCAACCGGGACGACCGTCTCGCTCGGTTGACGCCTCTCGGTGTGCCCCGCGCGGCTACTCGTACAGCCAGTTCGGCTCCCGGCGCTCCAGGAAGGCGCTCTGGCCCTCGATCGCGTCACGGCTTTCGAGCATCCGGATCGCCGCCGGGTAGGACCGGCTCATCGAGGCCGCGAGATCGGGGCTGGCGAGGCTGTCGCGGATGATGGCCTTGGACGCTTCGATCGCCAGCGGGGCATTGGCGACGATCATATGGGCGACGTCGCGCACCTTGCTGCGCAGTTCCGCTGCAGGAACGTGATCGTTGATCAGGCCGAGGGTCTTCGCTTCCGCGGCCGAAACCCGCCGGCCCGTCAGGGCGAGATCCATGGCGAACTTGGTCGGCAGGCTGCGCGCGAGGCGCTGCAGGCCGCCGCCGCCGAGCGCGGCCAATCCGACGCGAGGCTCCGGGAACCCGAACTCGGCATGGTCGGCCGCATAGGCCATGTCGCAGGCGAGCACGATTTCGGCCCCGCCGCCCAGGGCGAACCCGTTCACCGCAGCGATGACGGGCTTGTCGAGATCGAAGCGAGCGGTCAGTCCTGCATAGCCGGTCGGCGGATAGTCGTCGGCATTGGTCCGGGCACGGGCCTTGATGTCGCTGCCGGCGCAGAAGGCGCGCTCGCCTGCGCCCGTCAGGATCGCGACGCGTAAGGTGGGGTCGGCGGCATAGGCGTCGAAAATGCGGTGGAGTTCGCGGTGCGCCGACGGGTGGAGCGCATTGCGAACCTCGGGGCGGTTGAGGGTGATCCACAGCAGCGGCCCCTCGACCTCGACGAGGATGTGTTCGAGGCTGGTCAGGTCAGTCATGCGCCAGGCCGCCCAGGAACAGTTCGGCGACGCGAGGATCGTGCAGGATCTCCTTCGCTGGCCCGAAGATCCGTGCCTGCCCGAGCTCCAGCACCAGCGCGTGATCGGAGATCTCCAGAGCCGAACGCGCATTCTGCTCGATCAGCAGGATCGTGACGCCGGCGGCGCGCAATTCCTGCAAGGCGGCGAAGGTTTCCTGGACGAGTTTCGGAGACAGGCCGATCGAGGGCTCGTCGATCAGGATCAGCTTGGGATCGAGCAGGAGGCCGCGCGCGATCTCGAGCTGCTTCTGCTGCCCGCCGGAGAGGGTGGATGCCTGGACGGACGCCTTTTCGCGCAGTGCCGGAAACCGCTCGAACGCGCGCTCGATCCGTCGCGGCAGATCGTCGAGGCGCCGCGCCGCCGTCACGGCGCCGAGCTCGATGTTATGGCGCACCGAGAGCTGCGGGAAGATGTTGCGCCCCTGGGGAATATAGCAAATCCCTGCCGCCAGCAGGTCACGTGGCGGCAGGTTGGTGATGTCCCTCCCCTCGAAGCCGATCCTGCCGGCGCGCGCGGGCAGCATGCCGAAGATCGTCTTGAAGACGGTCGACTTGCCGGCCCCGTTCGGTCCGATCACCGTCGTGATGCCGCCGCGCGGGACCGAGAATGTCGTCCCGTTGAGAATGGTCATCCTGCCGTATCCGGCGGTGACGTTCTCGAGGGCCAGGACCGGTTCGCTCATCGAAGGATCAATGTCCGAGATAGGCATCGATCACGGCCGGGTTCGCCCTGATCTCGGCCGGAGTGCCGATGGCCAGAACGCGTCCCTCCGCCATCACCACGACGCGCTGACAGAGGCTCATGACGAACTCCATATTGTGCTCGATGACGACGAAGGTGGCGCCGAGCTCGGTATTGATGGCCCGCAACCGCTCTTTCAGCGCGCCCAGCATGGTGAGGTTGACGCCGCCGGCCGGCTCGTCGAGGAGGACGAGGCGCGGGCCCGCCATGAAGGCCATCGCCGCGTCCAGGAGCTTCTGCTGGCCGTAGGACAGGCCGCCGGCCTTCTCGCCGGCCAGATGCGACATCTTGAAGAATGCGATCATCCGGTCCGCCGCCTCGCCGAGGCCCGCATCGCGCGGCCCGAACAGCCGGCTGACCATCGTGCCGCGATGCTCCTGTCCGGCCAGGATCAGATTCTCGCGCACCGACATCTCCGGGAAGACCTGGAGAAGCTGGAACGTCCGGCTGACGCCAAGCCGGCTCAGCCTGGCCGGCCTCATGCCGGTGATGTCGTGTCCATCCAGCATCACGCGGCCGGCGGTCGGTTCGAGCTGACCGAGGACCGCGTTGAACAAGGTCGACTTGCCGCAGCCATTCGGGCCGATCAGGCCGAGGATCTCGCCCTTGTTGACATCGAAGCTGACGCCATCCACGGCGCGGATGCCGCCGAAATGCTTCTTGATGCCGTGGATCTCCAGAACCTTGGTCATGAGGCGCTGCCTGCATCATAGGTCGGAACGGCCGCCTGACGGGCGAGCGAAGCGCGGCGGGTACGGGCGTCCGCCGTCCGGCGCTCGACCCAGCCGAGGATGCCCGAAGGCGAGTAGATCAGCAGGACCATGACCAGCAGCGCATAGGCGATGAGATAGTACCCTTGCGTGTAGTCGCGCAGCCATTCGGGCAGGAGGACGGCGATCAGGGCTCCGAGCGCCGGCCCGAGGAAATAGCCGGAGCCGCCGACGATCACCATCAGAAGCAGGCTGAAGGATAGCGGCAGGCCGAACGGGTTGGGGTCGATGAACTCGACCAGCGGCGCGTAGAGCACGCCCGCCACCCCGCCCATCGTCGAGCCGATCGCGAAGGCCATCAGCGTGTAGCGGCGGGTGTCAACGCCGAGGGACTGCGCCCGCGCAGGGTTTTCACGCAGAGCAGTGAAGGCGCGTCCCCAGGGGGAATTGACCAGCCACAGCATCAGGCCGGCGCAGATCACGAGCCAGGCGAGCGAGAAATAATAGAAGTTCAGGTGGTGCTTGAGCGAGATCCCGAAGAGGGTCGGACGCGGAATGCCGAAGATCCCGTAAGTGCCCTTGGTCAGCCACTCCTCGTTGCGGAAGACGAGGTAGGCCAGCGTCGCGAAGGACAGGGTGACGAAGGCGAGGTAATGATGCTGGACACGCAGGGCCGGATAGCCGAGCAGCCAGCCGATCGCGAAGCACAGCGCGACGGTCAGCAGCAGGGGCGCATAGAGCGGCCAGCCATTCACCGTCATGATCGCCGTGGCGTAGGCGCCGATGCCGACGAAGGCGCCCTGCGCGAGCGACACCTGGCCGGCATAGCCGAGCGTCAGGTTGAGCCCCATCGCCGCGATGGTCATGACCGCCCACATGGCGAGCATGTAGTTGCCGAACCGCGAGAGCGTCAGCGGCAGGAAAAGCAGGATACAGGCCACGCCGATCGCAAGGGCGCAAGCGGCGGGGCGGGAGCGCAGCAAGGCGATCATACCGTCCGCTCCTCTTTGCGTCCCGCGATCCCGTGCGGGCGGAACAGGATCACGGCGATCAGGATGAAGAGCGGCACCGCGCTGCGGTACTGGGTGGAGATGTAGGCGGCGGCCAGATTGTCGACGACGCCGAGCAGGAAACCGCCGATGATGGCGCCGCGGAGCTGGTTGAACCCGCCGATGATGGCGGCGATGAACGCCGCAAGACCAAGGGTCTCGCCGCTGGAGAATTTGGCCAGATAGATCGGCGTGACCAGCAGCGAGGCGATCGAGACGAGCACCGCGTTGATGACGAAGGTCAGCAGGATCATGCGCTCGACCGGAATGCCGAGCAGCCGCGCCACGGTCGGGTTCTGCGCCGTCGCCTGCATCTGGCGCCCGATGGAGGTGCGCTCGAGCAGCAGGGTCAGGCCGATGATCGCGCCGATCGCGGTGACGATGATTCCGATGTGCTGCAGCGAGATGTTGGCGCCGAGAATGGCGAGATTCCTGTCAGGGACCAGCGAGGGAAATGGGTAGGCTTCGGCGCTGTAGAGATCCTTGACGCTTTCCTTCATGAAGATCGCCAGCGCCATCGTCGCGATCGCCATGGGCAGGACCCCGTGCTTGATCATGGGATCGACGAGCATCTGCTTGAACATCGCGCCGAGGATCACGACGGACATGCCGATCGTCACCAGGGCGGCCAGCCAATAGGGCGCGCCCATGCCCATCGCGATCAACGCGAAAAACGCCGGCAGCATGACGAACTCGCCCTGGGCAAAATTGATGGTTTGTGACGCCTGCCAGAGCAATGCGAAGCCGATCGCGACGACGGCGTAGATCGCGCCGGTGGCAAGCCCACCGACGATCAGGGTTGAAAATGTCGACATGGGCTCGTTCGAGACGCGAGGGGTTTCCGAGACACCACCAGAGCGGCGCCGGCCGGGCTACGGCTTCAGCGCGGGAAGGGTCTTGGTGATGACGGTGGTGCCGTTCTGGACCTCGGCGAGGAAGCCGATCCGGTCGAGATCGCCGTTCTGGTCGATGCTGACGTCCATCAGCATGCCGGGCTCGTCGGCAGCCTTGACCGACAGGCCCTTGAGCGCTGCGGTCAGACCCTTGGGGTCGAGCTTGCCCATTTTCTGCGTGCCGGCCTTGATCGTGTAGATGCCGAGATAACCCTTCATCGAATTGTGGTCCGGCACGTAGTTGTACTTCGCCATGAACTTGCGCCGATAGGCTTCGATCGAGGGGATCGGCGCATCAGCCGTCAGGCCGACATGGCCGCGGACGCCGTTGGCAGCGTCGCCGGCGAGCTCGATCACCTTCTGGTTGAGCAGCGTCGTTTCACCGATCAGCGGCTTCTTGATCCCCTGCTTCTGGATCTCCTTGAGGATGCGGGCGCTTTCCTCCTCGTGGAGATAGATGAAGACGGCATCGACCTCGGCCTGCTTGAGCTTGGCGACGTCCGCCGCGAAATCGACCTGCGCCGCCTCCGTGGAAATGTCGGCGCTGATCGTCACGCCGCGCGCCTTGAGCTCCTTGGTGATGCCGTCGCGGCCACCCTTGCCGAAATCGTTGTTCACCCAGATGACCGCGACATTCTTCGCCTTGAGATCGTCGGCCATATAGGCTGCGAGTTTCGGCATGGAGATCTGCTGGCCGAACGATGTCCTGATCAGCGTCTTCAGCCCCATCTGCGTCAGCTCGGCCGCTTCGCCGCCGATGACGTTGGTGACGCCCGACTCCGAGGTGAGCTGGGCGGTGACCTTGATGGAGCCCGAATAGACCGGCCCGAGCACCGCATAGGGATTTGCGTCCAATGCCTTCTGCACGAGGCCGCGCGCGACGCCGGGATTGGTCTGGCTGTCGGCGCAGTTCATCTCGATCTTCTGGCCGAGCAGCCCGCCGGCGGCGTTGATCTCCTCGATCGCGAGGTTCGCCCCATTGCGGAAATTGATCCCGACTGTCGCTCCCGGCCCGGAAAGCTCGCTGACACAGGCGATCTTCACCTGCGCCTGCGCCAGGTCGGCGAAGGCCACCACGGCGACGATTGACAGCGACGGCAGCATCAGGTTGCGCAGAGTCATGGAACCCTCCCCTTGGTCTCTTGCCGACAGGAACCGGGCGATGCCGCATCTGTCGACTGGACGTTCTCAGGGGTAATAGCGAGGCGCATCGCCGCCATGTCTATGCAATGAAGACAATGATCGTCATTGAGATAGTCAATGTCACTTCCGCTCGGCCTGCCTGGTGAATACCCGCGCGCACAGCGACCTGAGCCATTGGTTCGCCGGATCCCGATGATAGCGGGCGTGCCAGTGCTGCTTGACGAAGAAGCCGTCGATGGCGAACGGGCATTCGTGAACGGCAAGGCCGCCGAGCCTGGCGAGCGTCGTGCCGATATGGCGGGGCAGGGTCGCGATGAGGTCGCTATCCGCGAGGATCGACGAGAGCCCCAGAAATCCGGGAAGACGCAGGACGATCCGGCGATCGATGCCGTGGCTCGCCAGGGCCTTCTCGAGCAGCAACTGTCCGGTTCCGTAGATGATGCCGATATGGGCCGCAGCCTGATATGTGCGCAGCGACAGCCCCTGCGTCAGCTGCGGATGCCCTTGGCGCGCGAGACAGATCCAGTCCTGCTCGAACAGCTTCTGCTGATAGAAGCCGTTCTCGAGGCTCGGGATCAATCCCAGCGCCAGGTCGACATCGCCGGATTGCAGGGCGGCCGACAACCGGTCGTCGATCCGCGTGACGTCCAGCCGAATGCTCGGCGCGATCTCCCAGGCTGCCGACAGGAGCTCGGGAAGCAGGGTGATGTGACTCGCGTCGGTCATCGCGATGACGAACGACCGGGAGGAGGTCCCGGCGTCGAACGCGTTCCGCCATTCCGAGACCTGGCGCAGCGCCTGGAGCGCGTCCCGAACCGCGACGATAAGGCCGTCGGCGAGCGGTGTCGCCAGCATGCCGTCCGGCGTCCGCACGAAGAGCGGATCGCCGAAATGGCGCCGGAGCTTGCCGAGACCAATGCTGACGGTCGGCTGCGACAGGTCGAGCGCGTCCGCGGCTTTGGTAATGCTGCTGGTGGCGTGGATCGCATCGAACAGGCGCAGAAGCCGCAGGTCGAGGACGTCGATATCGTTCTGGCTCATTGAAAAAAGCTATGATGGTGATTTCCTTCATTACATAGACAGCTCACTCGCGCGGTCATAGCCCTTTCGCGATCGGATCGGTTGGGAAGGTCGACAGTGCGGATCTGCATCCTTGGCGCGGGAGCTCTTGGCTCCGCTATCGGAGGGACGCTCGCCGAGGCTGGGCACGAGGTCACGCTCGTCAACCGCAATCGTGGACATGTCGACGCCATTCGCGAGCGCGGGCTCGTTTTGAGGGGCGATGGCCATGATCGGATCGTGCATCTGGCTGCCGCCATCGACACCGCCGGGATGGCGCCCGTCGACCTCGTCCTCGTGCTCGTCAAATCTCCCGATACCGAGGCGGCGGTCTCGGCCGCCCGCAGCATCGTCGGGCCGGATACGTTGGTGATCTCTCTCCAGAACGGCGTCGGCCAGGAAGAACTGCTGACGTCGATCCTGGGCCGGCGGCATGTCCTCGCCGGCAGGACCTATACCGGCGGCGTCATGCTCGGGCCAGGCCATGTGCTCTGCGGCGTCGCTGGCAAGGAAACCATCATCGGCGAAATGGACGGCGCGGTAACGCCACGCGCCGCCGCTCTTGCGCAGGCGTTGACCGAGGCCGGCCTGGACACGCGCGTCAGCGCCGAGATCCGCGCCGTGATCTGGGACAAGCTGCTCGTCAATGTTGCGACAGGGGCGCTCGCGGCGGTGACCGGCCTGACCTATGGCCAGCTCTACCAATTGCCCGAGATCGAGGAGACCGCCGTCGCGGCGGTCGCAGAGGCGATGGCGGTGGCACAGGCCTGTGGAATCCGGCTGGCGACGAGCGACCCTCGCGCGCCCTGGAGAAAAGCCTCGTCGGGCCTGCCGCCGGAGTTCAAGACCTCGATGCTGCAAAGCCTCGAGAACGGCCGGCGGACCGAGATCGATTTCATCAACGGTGCCGTCGTCCGGGAAGGACGCCGGATGGGTGTTCCGACCCCGGTGAACGCGACGCTGGTCGCGCTGGTCAAGGGCGTCGAGACGAGAACGGGCATCTCGGCACGGGCGGTCGCCGCATGACGACACAGGCCTATCTCGAACATGTCGCGATTCGCGTTCGCGATCTTACCTGGCATATCCGCTTCTTCGAGGCCGTCTTCGGATGGAGGGTCCGGCAGGTCGACGGCGACGGCGCGGATCCGAAGCAGATCTGGATCGGCGGCATGCAACTGATCGCGGCTGCGGATTTCGACGGTGTGCGAGGCCATGCCGATCATGTCGGGATCCGGTGCGGCGACGTCGCGGCGGCCATTGCGGCCGCCCATGCCTTTTCCGACGTGACCACAGATCCGCGCGGAAGCCATTGGCTCAAGCTGCCCGATGGCTTCGTCGTCGAGCTCCTCCCGGCAGGCCCAGAGGCGCCCGCTGTCTACTCCACGCTTTGAGGTCTGCCATGGACGCCAAGAGCCCGCCCAAAAAAGCGCACGAACGCTACTTCGACGAGGTCGAGGTGGGCGAGGAAGGCATCACGCCCGAAGTCACCGTGACCAAGGAGATGATCAAGGCTTATGCCGACCTGACCGGCGACCATACGCCCGTGCATGTCGACGAAGACTTCGCCAAGGCTTCGCATTTCGGCGGCATCGTCGCTCATGGCCTCTTCGGCCTCTCGCTCGCGGACGGCCTGAAGACGCGCGGCTCGCTGCAGTTCCCGCCGGGCGCTTCGCTCGGCTGGAACTGGGATTTCAAACTGCCCATCCGCGCCGACGACACGATCCATGTGAAGTATCGCGTTGCCTCCATGCGCGAAACCCGCAAGCCGGGCTGGGGAATCGTGTCGATCGCCTCCGACCTCATCAACCAGAAGGGCGAGATCGTGCAGACCGGCGAGCACAAGCTGATGATCCTGAAGCGGCCGGAGGCCTGAGATGCCACAGACCCTGCCCCTCAGCGGAATCCGCGTGATCGACTACAGCCACTTCCTGGCGGGGCCGCACATGTCGCGTTGCCTGGCGGCGATGGGCGCCGACGTCATCAAGGTCGAGCGCCCGGGCGGCGGCGACGCCGGCCGCGCGCACGGCTATTTCAAGGACGGGCAATCCGGATATTTCCTTCAGCAGAACATGGGCAAGCGCGGCATCTGCGTCGACATGAAGGACCGACGCGGCTTCGACATGATGATGAATCTGGTCGAGACGGCGGACGTGTTCGTCGAGAACTACCGCCCCGGCGCGCTGGAAAAGCTCGGCCTCGGCTATGCGGCTCTCTCGGCGCGCAATCCCCGGCTGGTCTATTGCTCGGTATCCGCTTACGGGCACACCGGGCCGGATGCCGCAAGGCCTGGCTTCGGCCTGATCGCCGAGGCTAAATCGGGCGCCATGGCGCAGCTCGGCACGGACGGGGAGGCGCCGCCGCTGCTGCGCATTCCGATCGCCGACATGTATGCCGGCATGCACGGCGTCGCCGCAATCTGCGCCGCCCTGCTGGGCCGCGTCGCGACCGGCAAGGGACAGCATATCGACCTGGCGCTCTACGACTGCATGATCTCGATCCATGATTATGCCGTGCAGCGCTACACCTTCTCCGATGGCGAAGAGCTCCCCAGGCGCACCGGCTCGGATTCGCCGGAAACGCCGATCTATGGCGTCTTCCCGAGCTCGGACGGTTATATTGTGATCGCCGCCCAGGTTGACGAGGCCTGGGCCCGACTGGCGAGCCTGATCGGCGGCGCTGCGCTAGACCCGAAGTTCGCGACGCCGACCGGCCGTGCAACGCATTACCGGGAGGCGACCGCGCTGGTGAAGACCTGGAGCTCGGCACGCACGACGCGCGAATGCCTTGCGGCTCTCGACGCGTCGTCCGTTCCGTCCGCGCCCGTGCAGACGATCGACCAGGTGCTCGCGGATCCGCAGGTCGCGGCCCGGAACATGATTCTCGAGCAAACCCATCCGGTGCTCGGCAAAGTCAGGCTTCCCAATCTGCCGTTCCGGTTCTCGGACTGTGACACGACACCCCAGCGGGTCGCACCCTTGCTCGGTCAGCACAATGTCGAAATCGCTCGCGAGCTCGGCATCAGGGAAGAGGAGATCGCCGATATGCAGAGGGCGAACGTCTTGGCGAGCGAGCCGGCGGCCGGCTGACACACCGCTCCGGTCGTGCCGGCGGCGTTGGCCCCGGTCAAGCCGCTCTCGGCAGGCGCAAGCCCGGCGCGAGGCGGCCGACATGCTTGAGATCGTCGAGGAAGCGCCGGGTCTCGTTTTCCTTCGCCTCCTCGTCCGGCAGGCGCAGCAGATATGACGGGTGGACGGTCGCCAGCAGCGGCGTCCCATCCGGCAGCGCAAGCTCGCGCCCGCGTGCTGCCGCCAGCGGGCCGGCATGGCCGGTCAGCGCCTTGAGCGCGGTCGCGCCCAGCGCCACCACCAGCTGCGGCTTGACCAAGCCGAGCTCGAGATCGAGCCAGAAGCGGCAGGCCTTGACCTCGCCGGCATTCGGCTTCTCGTGGATGCGCCGCTTGCCGCGCAGCTGGAATTTGAAATGCTTCACCGCATTGGTGACATAGGCTCGGGTGCGATCGAGCCCTGCATCCGCCATGGCGCGATCGAAGACCTTGCCGGCCGGGCCGATAAAGGGCTTGCCGGCGAGATCCTCATGATCGCCCGGCTGCTCGCCGACGAAGATCACCGGCGCATTGCGCGGGCCTTCGCCGAAAACCGTCTGTGTCGCATCGCACCAGAGATCGCAGCGCCGGCAGGAGCGCGCAGCGAACGCCGCATCCTCCCAGCTCTCGATTGCCGAAAGGTCGGCAGCGGCCAGGTCCGGCGCCGGAGCAGGCCGTCGCTTCTGGGGTGATGTCGGCGCGCTCATGATCATCTCCTGCGTTCGCCTGGCGGCATCGGCAATCAGGGGAGCAATCAGTTCGGCCTCCGGCAGGTTCCGCCAGTATTTCACCGGCATCTCGGCCTTCATCGCCTTCGGCTTCAGCCGGGCCGGGTTGAAGATGCTGGCGTAATAGGTTCGCCACCACTCCTCCATCGCATCACTGGTCGGCGCCTGCGCCCGCGTCGCCGCCTCGCCGAGCTTGAGTTCGCGCCCGTCCCAGAGCAGCGTCCCGCGCGGCGTCAGGATCGTCCAGCGCATCGTCGTGAAACGCTCGACGAAGAAGGGCGCGACCTTCTCCAGGATGTGATGCTCGGGCTCGAACCAGGCGACGAAGGCCTCGCCGCCCTCCCCGTCATCGACCTCGCGGAAGCGCACGAAGGCGGTCATCTTGTGCATGTCGCGCCGGACCGAGCGCGCCAGCGCCTCGGCGCGATGGACGTCGTGATCGGAGGCGATCTGGAGCAGCTCGCGCTCCTCCTGCAGGCGCCAAAGCAGGCGGTAGAGCAGGTCGAAGCGCGCGGGATCGCTATGGCAGATCACCTGCTGCGCCAGCCCGACGAAGGCGCGCGGCACGCTGAGCGCCCTGCCGTCGCCGCCCTCGACCACATCCTCGCCGAACAGGCCGGTATCTTGATCGCCGACGCGCCAGTCGATCGCCGAGGGTGCGACCAGCGCTTGCGCGAAGCGCCGGGCGAAGTCGCGCCAGCCTTCGAAGTCGGCTGGATGGGACAGACGCGCGACGTACATCAGAGCAGCGCCAGTTGCTGCGGCTTCGGCGCCAGCTGCGCCTTCAGCCGCTCGCCGTCAAGCGCCGAGCCCGGCCGCCAATCGCTGGTGACGATGAACTGCCGGAGCACGCGCAAGGAGCGCACCAGCCGCCCGACATCCTCCAGCCTCAAGCTCCGGAAGCGGCGCATGGCGAGGATGCGATCGACGCTGCGCGTGCCGAGCCCGGGAATGCGCAGCAGCATCTCGCGCTCGGCGCGGTTGACGTCGACGGGAAAGCGGCCGCGATGGCGCAAGGCCCAGGCGAGCTTGGGATCGACGGAAAGGTCGAGCATGCCGCCCGGCGCTGCGTCCATGATCTCGTCGACCTCGAAGCCGTAGAAGCGCGTCAGCCAGTCGGCCTGGTAGAGGCGATGCTCGCGCATCAGCGGCGGTTCCGACAGCGGCAATTGCTTCGACGAGTCGGGGATCGGGCTGAAGGCGGAGTAATAGACCCGGCGCAGGCCATAGGCACCATAGAGATTGGCGCTGCGCTGCAGGATGGTCGCGTCGGTGGCATCGTCGGCGCCGACGATCATCTGCGTGCTCTGCCCCGCCGGCGAGAAGGCCGGCGCCCGTTTCGAGCGCTCGCGCTCGGCGGCGGCCTCGTCGATCCTGAGCTTGAGCCCGCCCATGGCGCTGCGGATGTCGAGCGGCTGCTTCTCCGGCGCGAAGCGCTTGAGCGAGGTTTCGCTCGGCAGCTCCACATTGATCGAGACCCGGTCTGCGAACAGGGCCGCGCGGTCGATCAGCTCCTGGCTCGCGCTCGGGATCAGCTTGAGATGGATGTAGCCGCGAAAATCGTGATCGAGCCGCAGGCTCTCGGCGACGCGCACCAGTTCGCCCATGGTGTAGTCCGGCGAGCGGATGATGCCGGAGGAGAGGAACAGACCCTCGATATAGTTGCGCTTGTAGAAATTCAGCGTCAGCGCCACGACCTCCTCGACCGAAAAGCGCGCCCGCTGGACGTTGCTCGAACTGCGGTTGATGCAGAAGACGCAGTCATAGGAGCAGAAATTGGTCAGCAGAATTTTCAGCAGCGAGATGCAGCGCCCGTCCGGCGCATAGGAATGGCAGATGCCCGAGCCCGTGGTCGAGCCGATGCCCTTCCCACCGACCGAATGGCGCTTCGCCGTCCCGCTCGACGCGCAGGAGGCGTCGTACTTCGCGGCATCGCTGAGAATTTCCAGCTTTTGAAGCGTGGTGAGCTGCGCCAAGCAAGCCTCCATGTTCACTATATGTTCTATCATGACGCAAACGCATCCCGTCCGCCAGAGGTTCCAAAGCGCACGATCGTCGCAGCCTCGCTCTCAGGTGGTTGGATGTTCCGCGCTAATCGCCATCGCATCAGCGATGCGCCAGGAGCTTTCGTTGACGAACTGCTGGGAACCGGACGTTCCTACCCGGCAGACCAAGAGCGAGCTTTCGTCAGGCCAAGTCAGGCCGCCAGCTCAAGTCACGCGACGGACCGACGCGCCAGGAACAGCTGTTCGAATTCAGGCGCGGGAAGCGGCCGACCGAAGTGATAGCCTTGCCCTTCGTCGCAGCCCATGCCCTTGAGGCGATTGGCCGTTTCGAGGTCCTCGATACCTTCGGCGATGATCGAGAGGCCGAGTGAGCGGCCGAGATCGATCGTGGCGCGGACGATGGCGGCGTCGCCGCTGTCATTCAGCAGCTGACGCACGAAGGTCTGGTCGATCTTCAACGTGTCGAGCGGGAACGCCTTGAGATAGCTCAGGCTGCCATAGCCGGTCCCGAAATCGTCGAAGGCGATCTTGACGCCGCGCGCGCGGATTTCGCGGAACGTCTTCTGCGCCTTTTGGGCATCCTCGATCAGGATGTCTTCGGTGACTTCCAGTTCAAGCAGCTCCGGCGCGAGGCCGGTTTCGTCGAGAAGCGTGGCGACCGTGTCCTGCAGCTCGCTGCCCTGCAATTGCGAGGGCGACAGGTTGACGCCGACCCGGACCGGCGTGCCCGCCATCTGCCATTGCCGGGACTGCTGGCAAGCCGTGGCCAGAACCCAGGTCGCAACCGCATCGGATAGAGGAGAATTGTTCAGCACCGGAATGAACTGCCCCGGCGGGATCAGCCCGCGCACGGGATGGCGCCAACGGATCAGTGCTTCCGCCCCGATCACGCTCCGATCCGAAAGGAGCACTTGCGGCTGGTAGAACAGCTCGAACTGATTTTTCTCGAGGGCAAGGCGGAGCTCGGCTTCGAGCGCCAGTTGCGACGCGATCCTGTCGCGCATGGCAGCTGCGAAACCGATCGGCTGTTCGTCGCGGGCCAGTATGGCTGCCTCGAGCGCCAGATGGGCGTTTCCGATCAGGTGGTCGGCACTCCAGCCTGATTCTGCCACGGCATAGCCGATGCGTACCGCCACCCGCTGGCGCCATTCGCCGAAGACAAGAGCGGCAGACCCAAAATCACGCGCAACGTCATTCGCCACCGCTGCTGCGAACTCCTTGGGCGCAATCAGAGCGAACTCGTCATCGGCGAAACGAGCGGCCTCGGCATCGGCAGGCATCAGCGCGCGCAGCCGTGCGGTAAACGCGACAAGCACCTGATCAGCGAATTCCCGGCCATGGATGTCGCTGAAGTGATGGAAGCGGTCGATGCCGATCAGGATCAAGGCCGATACGGGCGCGCCGCCCTTATCGAACTCTGATGCCAGACGCTCTGCGAGCGCATGCCGGTTGAGCAGCCCGGTCAGGTCGTCATGCTCGGCCAGATAACGAATCCGTTCGCGCTCGCGCTGCTTGATGGTGATGTCGCGCAGGACGAGGCCGAACTGACGCCCGTCAGTGCCCTGCCAGCTGGAGACGCTCGCCTCGAGGGCAAAGCGCTCGCCGTTGCGCCTGAGCCCGACGAGATCGAGGATGTGGTCGTCCACCGCCGCGGCATGCTGCAGGCGGGCGAGCTGCTCCGGGTCGGCAAGGCAGGCGGTGAAAGGCTTGCCGAGCGCATCCGCCTCCGGATAGCCGAATATCTTGGCCGCGCCGGGGTTCCAGAAGACGATGCGGCCTTGATCGTCGAGGCAGACGAGCCCATCGCCCAGCGACATCGCGATACGCTGGAAGCGTCGTTCGGCGATCCCGCGCAACAGCCCGCGCAAATCGATTTCGTGAAGCGCGATGGCGATCAGATAGGCGCCGAGCAGAAGGAGCCAACTGCTCGTGTCCACGATGATCGGCCAGGTCGTCTGGATGAGGAACGCCCCGACCTCCAGTGAAGCCGCCGCCCACAACACGATGGCGACGCGCGCCCTTGCGCTGGTGCGCCGCCAGAGCACGACCATCCCCACGAGAATGGCGACTATGCCGACGAGCGACAGCGGCAGGCCGGTGCTCTGCAGGGCGCGGCCCTGCAGCAGCGATTCGGCAGCCAGCAGTTGCAGCATGGAGCCCGGGATGACGCGGCCATTGGGGACGTTGAAGCGGTCGCCGAGTTCGACGGCCGTTCCGGCGACGATGACCTTGCGCCCCTTGAGGCGCGCCAGTGCCTGTGGCTCGCCGTCGAGCACCGCGATGTAGGGCACGGCCGGTACCGTATCGGTGCCGATGCTGAAATCGATGCGGAACGGTGCGCCCTGCTCGTCATGGCGGCCGACCAGCAGCGCGCCGAACGACGGCAGGAACTCGCCGATGCGTGCGCCGAGACCATAGCGGCGAACCAGCCCGTCCGTCTCGGGCAGAACATTCACCACGGCCGACCAGCTGTGAGCCGCGAACTCCGGCAAGGGCCGGTTCACATGCAATGTCAGCCCGCGATTGAGGTCGCCGGCTCTCTGCTGGAAGGTCGGCAGCACGACGGAACCACCGGCCTTCGCCAGCGCCTCCGCGAAAGCCGCGTCGTCGACGGGATTGGAGCGGGCGCTGAAGTCGACGTCGAAAAGGATCTCGGTGGCGCCTGCCGTCTCGAGCTGCTCGATCAGCTTGGCATGATGGCGGCGCGGCCATGGCCAGACGCCGATTCGCGCCAGCGAGGGGGCGTCAATCTCGACCAGCGCTATGGTTTCGCTGGCCGGACGCTTCGGCCAGAGGAAACGCTTGTCGCTGATGAGATCCGCGAATGCTGCGGGCAGGCCGACCAGCCAGGCCAGCGCAAGCAGCCCGCAGGCAATCAGGTGTGGCCGATACAGCGTCACGTCCGTCTGCCACCCTGCCGGGTATCGAGTTCAGTCATCCCGACCCTAGCGCGGAAAAGCTGACGATTTCGTCAAGACATCAGCGCCCGAGATTCACCCTCACGCTGAGGCCGCCGAGGTTCAGCCCGATATTCACGCCACCGGCACCATTGCCATTGCCGTTTCCACCGCCGTTCCCGTTGCCGCCGGCATTGTTGCTGCCATTGCCGCTGTTGCCGTCAGCGTTGCCACCGCCGTTTCCGTTGCCGTTGCCGCCGGCATTGTTGTTGCCATTGCTGCTGTTGCCGCCAGCGTTGCCATTACCATTTCCGTTGCCACCGCCGTTCCCGTTGCCGTTGCCGGCGTTGCCTGAGGCATGGCCGTCGCCGCTGTTGCCGCGGCCGTTCCCGCCGACATTGCCATTGCCGTTGTTACCGCTGCCATTGCCGATGCTGCCGGGGCCGCTGGACTTGGCGTTCGCCTGGCCGTTGACGCTGGCCAGAGTCTGCGCAGCCTCGGAGCGACCGAGCTCCGAACTGCCGCCGCGCTGGACATTGTTCGAGGTGCTGCCTGCGGGCGACAGGTCCTGGGTCGACCAGGTCGTGCTCTGCCTGCGCCCGGAGGCATTGGCTGTCGCATCGGCATTGCGCGCCAAGCCCTTGGTCACCGCCTGGACGTTGACATTGACCTCGCCCAGCGCCGTGCCGATGCGCACGGTCCCGCCGCTGCTGGAAACAGCGCGGTGCGAAGGCTCGCCGGCGCTGGCCCGGCGCTCTTCCTTGCCTGCCGCTGGCGGCCGCGACAGGCCGTCACGCGGGACGGAAATCGCGCGGATCGAGGGGGTGCGCGGCGCTCCCTGCTGGATCGGATTGAACTGCCCGCTGCCAGAGAACCTGAGGCCAGAGGCCCCGGTTCCGGCCACGCTGGCGGCCTGGCCGGGCTGGACCAGCGCGAACTGACCGGAGCGGAAATCCGAGACCTGCACCTGGCCGCGCTGAACGTCGACCTTGGCGCTGCCCGAGGTCACGGTGACGCGGAACTGCGTGCCCTTGACCACGGCGGCGAGGAAGGGGGTCTCTACCTCGAAATGCTGGACGTTCTTCTTCTCCACGTCGAGCAGGATCGAGCCCGCCTGCTGGAGGATGGTCGAGCGACCCGAGCCACTCGTCGTCGGCACGGCGACCTGCGCGTTCGCCGAGATCAGCATGCTTTCGGCGCCGCGGACCAGGAGGACGCGGCCATTGCGTCCGGTGCGGATGGTATCGCCGGGCTTCAGCGTCGTGGCCTGGCCGAGCGAGACCGGCTGCACGCCGGCCCCGGCGATCCAGGCTTCGCCCGAGACCTTGCTGACCTGCCAGATATTGTCCTCCGCCAAAGCCGGCCTCGGGCTCAACGCTTCCAAGAGGGCCAGAAGGCCCGCAGCGAAGAGTATGCGGATCGCTCGCGGCATGGGTCGGCGGTCTCCATCCTGGAGGTGAAAGCCAGCTATGCCCCTTTGCTAACAGCCAGTTATGAATTCTGACTTAGCGTGGTCGTCTATAATCGAAGGCCGCATTAAGCTTTGATTAACCATGTCAATTTACCGATTTTGGTGGGGTGCAGGCTGGCTGAGCCCAAAAAGGCGGATGCGTACTGAGCATGGCACGGCGGCGGGCGGACAAGCTATGCAACGACAGCTTGCGGGCAGCGATACTTCTGCTCTCTCTGTGTTCGCCGGTCTTGATCGCGCCGGCGCATGCCCAGAACAGCCTCCGTCCGGTTCCGCCAATCCAGCCCAGTGACCAGGGTCTCGAGCAGCGGCGGGCCGAGCGGCTGCAGGAAACCCAAACCGGGATCTCGGTCCCGACTGCCAGATCCGCGCCCGACCAACCGGCCGGCGAAGACCGGGCGCTGTTCACGCTTGCCGCGGTGAGGATCGAAGGCGACAGTCCACTCGATTCCGGCGATATCGCTGCCGTCTATCGGGACAGGCTCGGCAGGCCGATCTCACAAGCGGGCCTCGCCGCCCTCGCGAACCAGATCGGCCAGCTCCATCGCGACGCCGGCTATCATCTGACACGCGCGATCGTCCCGCCCCAGGACATCAAGGGCGGCATCGTCACGATCCGGATCATCGCCGGTACCATCACCGAGCTCGTGGTGCAGGGCGACGAGGCTAACCGATTCGGCACGCGCCGCATGCTGGCGCCGATCAGCGAGGAGACGCCGGCCAGGTTGGAGACGCTCGAACGCCGGCTCCTGCTCGTCAACGATCTGCCGGGCGTGCGCGTCAAGGACACCACGCTGGAGGAGATCGGCACCAGTACCGGACGCTTTCGCCTGACCGTGATGCTCGACAGCTGGAGCGTGTTCGTCTCCGCGGGCTTCGACAATGCGGCTTCGAATGCCGTCGGCCCCTGGCAGGCCTATTTCGGCGCGGCGCTGAATTCGCTGCTCATCCCCGGCGATACGCTGGCGGTCAATCTCTCATCGGTACCGGGCTCGACGCGGGAGCTCCGCTATGGCCGCATCTCCTATGACGCACCGCTCGGCGGTGATTGGCTGCGGGTCGGCGTCTCGGCCTCGCGCAGCGTGGTCTGGCCCGGCGACCTGCGTCGCCTCGACCGTGTTCGGTCCGATGCCGAGAACCTGGAGGCCAGAGCGACCATCGTCGCATTGCAGACACAGCGGCAGTCGCTCTCGCTCACCGCAGGGTTCGGGCTGAGCGACGTCACCGAGGAGAGCGCCTTCGGCGTCAACTACCGCGACCGCCTGCGGATCGCGAGCCTGACCGCCGACTATCGCCTTCGCGATGATTGGCAAGGGACGACCTATGCCACGCTCGGCCTGCGCAAGGGCCTCGGCATCGACGGCGCCTCACGCCGCTACGACCCGCTGCTCTCGCGCTTCGACGGCTCGGGCAACTTCTACGCCCTGCAGGGCGCGCTGACGCGCTATCAGGGCCTTGGCGGCAACTGGTCGATGAAGCTTGCGGCCTCGGGTCAGGTCAGCTCCGAGGCGCTGCTGATCTCGCAGCAATTCTATCTTGGCGGCGCCGCCTTCGGCCGCGCTTTCCAGAGCGGCTGGCTCGCCGGCGACAACGGCATCGCCGGTTCGACCGAGCTGCGCTACGACTACCGGCCGGCTCTGTCTTTCCTGAAGAACGTCCAGCTTTTCGGCTTCGTCGAGGGGGGAGCCGTTCGCAGCTATGCAGTGCCGAAAGACATCGTCCAGTCCCTCTCCGCCGTGGGTGGCGGCGTGCGCCTGCGGTTCAACGATTCCGTCGAGGCGGGCCTCACCGTTGCTGCACCACTGAGCTACAATTCGCCTATCCGAGGCGGCCGGGGCGCAACCGTCCTGTTCTCACTCTCGACGGTTCTGAAGGCTTGTCCCGAGCGAAGCGAATGGCGCTGCGGATAAGCAGCCCCCCTGCCCTGACCATCTTGCGATGGCGGAACATGCGTGGTCGCCGCCACTTCATGGTTCACGGCCTGTGCGGCAGGCAGTACCTGCGGCATGGCAGCGGCAGCGCCGCGTCACTCGGAATATCCGTTCCAAAAAGGGTGACTGGATTTGAGACGCACGCAAGCGCTGGATATTCCCGCGCTTTTTGCTCTTCTGGTCCCGCCTGATCACAACATCGCCTGCCGCCACCCTTCGCCCTGTCAGGCCGGGACGAGCTTCGGTGGATTGCCGCGAACTTTGAACGACTCCTTCAAAGCCCAGTTCCTGAAACCTTGCACGCGCGGATCGTCGAAACGGCTTTCGTGGATCAGGAGGTAATATTCTCCGGCGCTGTCGAGCTCGCTGGTCAGCGGAACGGTCAAGCCGCGCATGCCCTCCTCATGCGCCAGGATGATGTCCGGCACCAGGGCAATGCCACGGCCCTGGCGCGCCGCATCGAGCGACATGAAGAAATGCCCGAACTGCAGCGTTTGCTCGATCTCGACCGCCGCGCGCACGCCATGAGCCTTGAGCCAGTCGGGCCAGGCATGGCGGCGCGTCGAGGTATGGATCAGCGGCCAGCGCACCAGATCGGCCGCAGTGACGTCCGTCTCACCCAACAGACCCGGTGAGCAGACCGGGACCAGCCGATCGGGAAAGAGTTCGTCGGCATGGACCCCGTCCCAGCGCGTCAGCATGGATAGCTCGATCCGTGGCTGGTTGCGCTCGTAATGCCGGCCCGGCAGGCGGCCGACGCGGATCGCGACATCGGCCTCATGGGCGAGCAGATCCGCCGGCTCGATCGACGAGACGACGCGCAGCTCGATCTGCGGGTGCAGGCTGGTGAAGAGGTGAAGCCGCGGCATCAGCCAGACCGAGGCGATCGTCGGCAGCACCGACACCGTCAACGTCGCCCTGTCCTTGCGCCGGCTGAAGCGGCCGGCGGCGCGCTCGAGCTCGTCGAGCATGCTCTCGACACTCCGGAAGAACTGCTCGCCCTCGGCGGTGAGCTCGATCCTGCGGGTAAAGCGGCGGAACAGCTCCTGCCCGAGATGGAGCTCGAGCTCCTTGACCTGCCGGCTGACGGCGCCCTGCGTCAGGCTCAGCTCCTCGGCCGCCTTGGTGAACGACAGATGGCGCGCAGCAGCATCGAAACCGCGCAGCGCATTCAATGGCGGCAGACGCCTCTTTCGCATGCAGCACCTCTCTCATGCATGAGACTAGATCATGCATGAGCGCCGAACAATTCGTTTGTGACGACCGGGCGACGGCTTCATCGTCTCGTCAACGCCGGACCTGCCCTGGGCAAGGCACCGGTGAACGGGGAACTGCCGATGACGATCGAGCCAGCGATCGCGCTCGCCATGCGCGACATCGCCAAGCGCTATGGCGCGACCTGCGCACTGCGCAGCGCCGAGCTGACCTTGCGCGCCGGCCGCGTCCACGCTCTGCTCGGCGAGAACGGCGCCGGCAAGTCGACCCTGGTGAAGATCATCGTCGGCGCGGTGAAGCCCGACAGCGGCAGCGTCGCTCTGTCCGGGAAGCCCGTCGCCTTCCGCTCGGTGGCCGAGGCGATCGCCGCCGGGATCGTGCCGATCTATCAGCATCTGAGCCTGTTTCCCGAGCTCTCCGTCCTCGACAACCTTTCCGCCTTCCAGCTCGTCGCCGGCCGGGCCGGCCTCAGCCGCAAGGCGTTGGTGCCCCGGGGCGAGGCCAAGACCTGGCTCGCCCGCGTCGGGCTCGACCTCGATCTCGACCGCGCGGTCTCGTCGCTCTCGCTCGGCGAGCGCCAGTTGCTCGAGATCGCCCGCGGCGTCGGCCGCAATTGCCGCATACTCGTCCTCGACGAGCCTACTGCAGCGCTGAACGGGGCCGAGGCCGACCGGCTCTTTGCCGTGGTCCGCGATCTCTGCGCAGGCGGGACAGCCGTGCTCTTCATTTCGCACAAGTTCGACGAGATCGAGCGCCTCGCCGACGAGGTCACCGTGCTGCGCGACGGCGCCACCGTGATCGACGCAGCCCCGATCGGCCGGCACGACCGCGCCACGCTGGTCAAGGCGATGCTGGGCATGCAGGTCGAGCACGAGCACCGTTCCGGCAGCGCCCGGACGGAGCCCGTCCTGACAACAGCCAATGTCCGCATGGCAACTGGCCATAGTCTCGACCTCTCGGTAAGCGCCGGCGAAATCGTCGGCCTCGCGGGCCTGGTCGGCTCCGGCGCGCTCGCCATCGCCGCGACCCTGGCCGGAGCCGCTCCCGGGCAGGGCGAGATCGCCGTCGGCGAGCAGAGTTTCGCCCTCGGCGACCGGCGCGCGGCCGTCCGCCTCGGCGTTGCCTATGTTCCGGCCGACCGCCATGCCGAGGGGCTGTTTCCGCCGGTCAGCGCCATCGGCAACGCCTCGGCCAGCGCGCTCGGGCGCTTCTCCGCCCGCGGCCTCCTCGGCAAGGCACGCGAGCGCAATGCGATCGAGCCGCTGCTGCGCCGCCTGCACCTGCACCCGGCCCGCCCCGATGCCGAGGCCGCGAGCTTCAGCGGCGGCAACCAGCAGAAGCTCCTGATCGCGCGCTGCCTCGCCTTGCCGAACCTGCGCGCTCTCGTCCTGCTCGAGCCGACGCGCGGGGTCGATGTCGCGGCCCGCGCCATGATCCACCGCGCCGTCATCGACATGGCCCGCACCGGCGTTGCCGTTCTGGTCGCATCGAGCGACCTCGATGAGCTCACCGCGCTCTGCGACCGCTACCTCGTGGTCCGGGACGGCTCGATCGCGCAGGACCTGCCGGGCGATGCCTCGACCGAGACGATCATGGCCGCGCTCGCCGGAAAGGCCGCGGCATGAGCAGCTTTCCTCTCGGCGACCGGGGCCCGCCCAGCATGCCTGCCATCCTGCGCCCGCCAGCCATCCTGATCGTCACGGCGCTGCTCTTCGGGCTGAGCGCCCTGGCGGTGCCGCGCTTCGGCACGCTCGGCAATATCGAGAACGTGCTGCGCATCGCCGCCATCCTCGGCATCGTCGCCTGCGGCCAGGCCATCGTCGTCATCCTCGCGGGCATCGAGTTCTCCTTCGGCGCCTCGGCAGCGCTGGCGAGCGTCGTCATCGTCATGGCTCTCCCGACGGCCGGTGTCGTCGGCGCCTTCCTCCTCGGCGCGTTGCTGATCGTGGGTGTCGGCATGGTCAACGGCCTGCTCGTCGCGCGCTTTGCCGTGCCGCCGGTGATCGCGACGCTCGGCATGCTGATGATCGCTTCGGGTCTCGCGGCCTGGCTCGCCGGCGGTCTGCCGATCGATGCGCCGCCCTCGGACGCCTTTTCCTTCCCGGCCCGCGGCCGCATTCTTGGCATACCCGTCCCGATCATCTGCGCCGCCGTCGCCTTCGCTCTGTTGCATGTCCTGCTCGCCAAGACCCGGCTCGGACGCGGCTGGTATCTGGTCGGCGCCAATGCGACGGCCGCCAGGCTCGCAGGGCTTTCCGTGCCCCGCCTCGTCTTTGCCGGCTATGCCGTGGCGGGCCTGTTCTGCGCGCTCGGCGCCGTCATCCTGACCAGCCGCGTCGCCTCGGGCCAGCCCATGCTCGCGCCGAACCTGCCCTTCGAGACCATCGCCGCCTGTGCCGTCGGCGGACTGCCGCTCGGCGGCGGGCGCGGCAATGTCCTGCAGGTCGCCTGCGGCGTGCTGATCGTCGCCATGCTCAACAACATCGTGGTGCTGCTCAACCTGCCGACCGCCTACCAGCTCATCCTGCTCGGCGCGCTCGTCGTCGCTGCCGTGCTGCTGCAGCGCGACTGGGCCTTCCTCGGCAACGCCGCCCGCGTTCTGATCGGCGGGAGGCGCGGATGAGCGCCGCCATCGCCCCACGCCTGCTGGTCGCGCCCGCCGGCATTCTCGCCGCCGGTCTGATCTTCGCGGCGGTTGCGCCCGGCTTCCTCTCGCTCGGCAATGCCGCCAGCATCGCCGGCCAGGCCTGGGTCCTCGTCCTGCTCGCGACCGGCCAGATGTTCGCCCTGGCGGCCCGCGGCTTCGACATCTCAGTGGGCGCCATCGCCGCGCTCGCCGGAACCCTCGCCGCAATGGCCGCCAACAGCTTCGGGCTGATGGGCCTGCTGGTCGCCCCCCTGGTCGGCCTCGCCTGCGGCACGCTGAACGGCTGGCTGATCGGCCGTCTCGCCTTGCAGCCGATCGTCGCGACGCTCGGCTCGCTGGTCGCGTTGAAAGGGCTCGCTTTGCTGGTCAGCGATGACGGCCAGGCCGTGCCGCTCACCGAAGCCGGCCAGGCCACCAGCCTCGCCTTCGATCCCGTGCTCGGCCTGCCGCCGCTCGCCTGGCTCGCCCTCGTCTGCGTCCTCGGTGCCCAGTTTCTCCTGAGCCACGCCACGCTCGGCAAGCGCATCCTGATGCTCGGCGCCAATCCCGAAGCCGTCGGCCTGGTCGGCGCCGATGCCGGCGCCCTTCAGATCCGCGCCTACCAGCTCTGCGGGCTCTTCGCCGGGCTCGCCGGGGCGCTGATGACGGCCCGGGCCGGCGCCGGCCTGCCGACCGAAGGCGCCGGCATGGAACTGCAGGCGATCGCCGCCGCGATCATCGGCGGGACCGCCCTGTCCGGCGGCGTCGCCAACGCCCTCGCCGTCGCTGCCGGTGCCTTCTTCGTCCAGGTCGTGCTGACCGGGCTCAACCTCAGCGGCGTCTCGCCCTTCCTGGCGCAGGTCACCGTCGGCCTCGTCATCCTCGGCTCCGGCCTGATGGACACCGCACTCCGCTCGCTTTTTTCCCGCAACCGCCAGACCAAGGAGATATCGCCATGACGTCCCTGACCCGTCGCAGCCTCCTGCTTGCCTCCATCGCCATCGCCGCGCTGGCGTCGCCGGCCCTCGCCCAGGAGAAGACGATCGGCATCGCCGTGCCGAACCTCGCCTCCTCCTTCTGGATCTCTGCCGTCTACGGCATGGAGAGCGAGGCGAAGGCGAGCGGCGCCACGGTTCTGAAGCTCAATGCCGGCGGCGACGCCAACGCCTCGCAGCAGATCGCCCAGGTGCAGGACCTGATCCAGCGCAAGGTTGCGGCGATCGTGATCGGCGCCACCAATGGCGACGCGGTCAAGCCGATCGTCGAGCGCGCGATCGAGGCCGGAATCCCGGTCGTCGGCATCTCCTCGCCGCCGAACACGCCGAAGCTCGCCTCCCTGGTCAGCGCCGACCATGCCGACATGGGCAAGCTCCAGGCCGAATGTCTCGCCAAGGCGGTCGGCGGCAAGGGCACGGTCGCGATGATGGCGGGCCCTGCCGGCCAGGCCTGGTCGGACCTGCGCGCCAAGGGCTTCCGCGAGGCGCTGGCCAAGGCGGCGCCCGACGTCAAGATCGTCGCCGAATCCCGTCTCGCCGACAACCGCAACGCTGCGCTCGGCACCGCCGAGGACTGGACGCAGCGTTTCCCCGACCTCGCCGGCATCTATGCCGCGACCGACGACATGGCCGCCGGCGTCGTCTCGGCCTTCAAGTCGGCGAGCAAGCCTGTGAAGGTCTCGGCCTCGAACTTCAGCCCGACCGCCCAGCAGATGCTGAAGGACGGCGACATCGCCTGCACCTCGATCCAGCAGGTGGTCGCCCAGGGCAAGGCCGCGATGGCGCAGGCGCTGAAGGCCGCGGCGAAGCAGCCGGTCGAAGCCCGTGTCGTCATGCCGGCGCTGCTGGTGACGCGTGACAACGTCGCGACAGTCGATCTCTCCTCGGTCGTCGCCCCGACCGATTATCGCCCCTGACGGACGCACGCTCATGCTGCCCAGCCCCGGACGCTTCCCCTACTCGCCCATCGTCGACCGGCCGGACTTCACCTGGCCGGGCGGCAAGCGGCTCGCCGTCTATGTCGCGCTCTGCGTCGAGCACTTCGCCTATGGCTCCGGGCTCGGCCTGCCCTATTCGCCCGGGCTCCAGCACCCCAACACCTACAACTGGGCCTGGCGCGAATACGGCAACCGCGTCGGCGGCTGGCGGCTGATCGAGCTCTTCGACGAGTACCGCCTGCCGCTCTCGGTGCTGCTCAACACCGAATGCTACGCGCACTGCCCGGAGCTGGTCGCAGCCCACCGCCGCCGCGGCGACGAGATCGTCGCCCATGGCCGCACCAATTCCGAGCATCAGAACGGCATGGAGATCGAGGCCGAGCGGCGGCTGATCGCCGAGGCGACGCAGGCGATCGCCAGCCACGAGGGCGCTGCGCCCTCAGGCTGGATGAGCCCGGGCGCCCATCCCAGCGCCAGCACCGAGGACCTGCTGGCTGAAGCCGGCTACGCCTACACCATGGACTGGCCGATGGACGACCAGCCGGTCTGGCTGAACACCAAGGGCGGCCCGCTGCTGGCGATGCCCTATCCGCACGAGGTCAACGACGTGCCGATGGTTGTGCTGCATGACGGCACGGCGCAGGCCTTCGCTGATATGGCGATCGACAATCTCGACGAGATGCTGGTCCAGTCCGAGCAGCAGGCGCTGGTCTACGGCATGACGATCCACACCTTCATCGTCGGCCAGCCTTTCCGCATCCGGCAGTTCCGCCGGGTGCTCGACCATCTCAACAAGCATCAGGACCGCATCTGGTTCACCACGGCCGGCGCCTGCGCGCGCCATTACGCCAGCCTCTTCCCGGCTCCTCAGGCCGGCTGACGACAAGACAAGGAAACGCCCATGACGTCCCCTTCCGCACCCGGCGCGCATCCGCGCCGGCGGGTCGCCATCGCCGGTCTCGGCGCCGTCGGCCTCAAGATCGCCAGCGTGCTCGACCAGGGCGTGCCCGGCTGCGAACTCGTCGCCGTCTCCGCTCATGACCGCGACAAGGCGCGCGAGCGGCTCTCGCATCTCTCCCGGCCGATCCCGGTGGTGGCGATCGAGGAGCTCGAAGCGCTCGCCGACATCGTTGTCGAATGCGCCCCGGCCGCGCTGCTGCCGGCCATCGCCGAGCCTTTCCTGCGTGCCGGCAAGACGGTGATCGTTCTCAGCTCCGGCGCCATCCTCTCGCATGAGGGCCTGATCGAGATCGCCCGCGCGCATGGCGGCCAGATCGTCGTGCCGACCGGCGCGCTGCTCGGCCTCGACGCCGTCACCGCAGCGGCCGAGGGCGTGATCCGCTCGGTCCGGATGATCACGCGCAAGCCGGTGCGCGGCCTCGTCGGCGCGCCCTATCTCATCGAGAACAACATTACCCTCGACGATGTCCGGGAGCCGACCCGGGTGTTCAGCGGCACGCCGCGCGAGGCCGCGATCGGCTTCCCGGCCAACCTCAACGTCGCCGTCGCGCTCTCGCTCGCCGGCATCGGGCCAGACCGGACGACGCTGGAGATCTGGGCCGACCCGGCGCTGACCCGCAACACCCATACGATCGAGGTCGACGCCGACTCCGCAAGCTTCTCGATGACGATCGAGAACGTACCGAGCGACAACCCGAAGACCGGCCGCATCACTGCACTCTCGGTCATCTCCTATCTGCGCAAGCTCGACGCTCCCCTGCGCATCGGCTCGTAAGCCGGACTCACGAGGAACCATCATGGATCTGGGAATTGCTGGACGCACGGCGCTCGTACTGGGTGCCGGCGGCGGGCTCGGCCGCGCCATCGCCAGGGCACTCGCACGCGAAGGCGCCAGGGTCGCGCTCGCCGATATCGACGAGACGGCGCTCGCCGCCACGGCCGCTGACCTCTCCGCCCTGGGCGCACCGCATCTGGCGCGGCGCTGGGACATCGACCGCCTCGACGAGGCCGACGGGCATCTTGCCGCGATCGCCGAGACGCTCGGACCGGTCGACATCCTCGTCAACAACACCGGCGGTCCGCCGCCCAGCCTCGCCGCCGGCGTGCCATCCGAGACCTGGACGGCACAGTTCCAGGCGATGGTGCTCTCCGTCATCGCGCTCACCGACAAGGTGCTGCCGGGCATGCGCGAGCGCGGCTTCGGACGGATCGTCACCTCGACCTCCTCAGGCGTGGTCGCGCCGATCCCGAACCTCGCCATCTCGAACGCCTTGCGCCTGTCGCTGGTCGGCTGGTCGAAGACGCTGGCGCGCGAGGTCGCGGCGTCCGGCATCACCTGCAACGTCATCCTGCCGGGGCGGATCGCTACCGACCGCATCCTCTTTCTCGACGAGCAGAAGGCCAAACGCGAAGGCCGGCCGCTCGCCGACATCGTCGCCGAGAGCACGGGCGCGATCCCGCTCGGCCGCTACGGCACGCCCGAGGAATACGCCGACGCCGTCGCCTTCCTCGCCAGCGCCCGCGCCGCCTACATCACCGGCTCGGTCATCCGGGTCGATGGCGGCTATCTCCAGAGCATCTGAAAGGATCTGAGATCATGACCGAACTGCCCCAGCGCGACGCTGTCTGGCGCGAGGACATCCGCCGCCGCTTCCTTGCGGTCGACACCTCCAACGTCGCCGACGTGCTCGACACGCTCGGCCTGCCGGACCAGAGCCTCGCACCGCAATTTGCTCCCTACCCCGCGACCACCGGACAGCTCGCCGGCTTCGCCTATACCATCCGCGGCCAGATGACGCCGTTCCCGCTCGGCGGCGATGCCGAGAAGATGAAAGCCTGCCAGGGCGTCTCGCCCGGCGAGGTCACGGTCTGGAGCGGCGACGGCGAGGGCATCTGCTATTTCGGCGAATTGATCGCGATCGGCATGAAGGAGAAGGGCTGCGTCGGCGCGCTCGTCGACGGCGGCATCCGCGACATCCGTTGGATCGGCGAGCAGGCCTTCCCGGTCTATGCGCGCTACCGCACGCCGGTGCAGTCGATCGGCCGCTGGAAGGTCAACGCCAGCCAGGTCCCGGTACTGATGCGCGGCGCGACCAGCCGCTATGTCGAGATCAAGCCGGGCGACTTCATCCTCGCCGACGATGACGGCGCCATCGTCATCCCAGCCGAGCGGATCGAGGAGGTGCTGGCCGAAGCCGAGCGGCTGACCGCCGTCGAGGTCAACATCCGACGCGAGCTCTCGCGCGGGCTCTCGCTCGCCGATGCTCTGGCGAAATACGGCCACGTCTGACCGACTATCGCGGGAGGTCAGGCTGTCAAAGCCTCGCGCAGCGGGACCATGAACTCGCGCGCGAGCTGCGACAGCTCCTCGTGCAGCGGATGCAGGATGGCGATCTCGTAGGAGATCGCCGGCCGGAACGGCCGGCGCACGACGTCGGCCGTGAACGGCGCGCTGACCACGGGATCGACGATCCCGACCCCGATGCCGGCGGCGACGAGCTCGCAGGCCGACGAGAAGAACTCCGTCTCGGCAACCACATTCCAGCGCGCGCCATATTCGGAGAAGGCAGCGGCGAGCTTCTGGTAGACGGGATCGCCGCGGAACAGGGTGACGAAGGGCACCCCGTCGAGATCGGCCGGGGTGATCTCCTCGCGTTCGGCCAGGGGATGGCCGAGCGGCAGCATGCACTGGCACTGATAGCTGAAGACCTCCATCTGCGCCGTCGGATAGTCGAGCGGCAATTCGGCGATGGCGAAGTCGAAGGTCCGCGTCGACATTAGCTCCTTTACGCTCTGCGATGCCCGTGTGATGATCTTCATCTGCAGTCCCGGCCGCTCGGCGGCGAAGACCGAGAGCAGCCGCGGCAGCAGCGCGATCGAGATGCTGGGATAGGCGGTGATCGCGAGATGCCCGCGCTTGCCGGCCCGGATCTCTCCCGCCACCCGCACAGTGTTCTCGACCGCCTCCAGCGCCCGGCTCGCCTCCGCATAGATCAGATGCGCCTCCGGCGTCGGCTGCAGCCGCGTGCCGCGCCGCACGAACAGCGGCACGCCGAAATCATGCTCCAACGCGGCGATCATCGTGCTGACGCCGGGCTGCGAGATCCCGAGAAGTTCGGCGACGCGCGTCATCGTGCCGTGGATCATCAAGGCGCGGAAGCATTCGAGCTGGCGCAGGCGCATGTTAGCTTCATATGATTTTCTGATAATGAAGCCAAATCAAATTATTGGATTTGCATAACGATTGAGAGTTTCCTTGACGGCATAGCGAATGAGCCAGCGAGGAGATCGCCATGAACACGCAGGTCGGAGCGCTCCAGCCGGCGCTCGAACTGATCCCGGCCCGCAGCGGCGTCGCCGCAAGGGTCAAGCGCGGCCAGAGCGTCCGCGTCGTCAATACTCATGGCAAGCAGGTCGTCGACACCTGGGCCTTCAGCGCCGCCGATATCGACGAGCACCTGTCGATGGAGCACAGCCGGGCCGCGATCCTGAAGCTGATGCCGGCGGTCGGCGACACGCTGGTCAGCAATCGCCGCAACCCGATGCTGACCGTGGTCGAGGACACCACCCCCGGCATCCACGACATGCTGATCGCCGCCTGCGACGAACATCGCTATCGCCAGCTCGGCGCGCACGGCCATCACGACAGCTGCACCGACAACCTCAAGGCCGCGCTCGCCGAGCTCGGCATCGCCGTGCCGCTGACGCCGAGCCCGCTCAACCTGTTCATGAACGTGCCGGTGCGCGCCGATGGCAGCCTTGCCTTCGAGGCGCCGGTCAGCGAACCCGGCCAGCATATCGCCCTGCGCGCCGAGATGGACCTGATCATCGTCTTCTCGGCCTGCCCGCAGGACATGGTGCCGGTCAATGCCATGCATCCGACCGACGCGCACTACCAGATCGCCTGACGGGAGGCTCATCATGCGCAAGCTGCCCTCGCTCAACGCCGTGCGCGCCTTCGAGGCGACGGCGCGCCATCTCAGCTTCACCCAGGCCGCCAACGAGCTCTGCGTCACGGTGACGGCGGTGAGCCATCAGGTCCGCCATCTTGAAGCCGTGCTCGGCCTGAAGCTGTTCGAGCGCCAGGCGCGGGCGCTCGCGCTGACCGCCGCCGGCGAGACGTTGTTCCCGCTTCTGCGCGATGGCTTCGACCGGCTCGCAGATGCCTTCGCCCTGCTCGACGATACCCGCTCGGCCGACGCCGTCACCGTCTCGACCACCCGCGCCTTCGCCGAGCGCTGGCTGATGCCGCGCCTCCCGGCTTTCCACGCAGCCCATCCAGCGATCACCGTCCATATCGACGCTTCCGAGGAGGTGATGGACCTGCGCGCCGAGGGCATCGACCTCGCCATCCGCTATGGCGCGGTCCCGGCCGATCAGCGTCAGACCGTGCTGCTGGAAGACAGCTACATCGCCGTCGCTTCCGGCAATCTCTGCCCGGCCGGACGCCGCACAGGCATCGCCGACATGCTCGGCCGCCCGCTGATCGGCTATCGCTGGAAGAACCGCACGCTCGAAACGCCGGACTGGTCGGCCTGGCTGGCGCAGGCGCTGCCGGGAAGGGTGCCGGACTTCCGCCAGTCCTGGTTCAGCGAGGAGACTTTGGCCTTGCACGCCGCCGGTCGCGGGCTTGGCCCGCTGCTGTGCAGCAACATCCTCGTCGACGATGCCTTGCGCGATGGCAGCCTGATGCGCCTCGACGGCGGCAGCCTGCCGGGCTTCGCCTTCCGGCTGGTCGAGGGCGCGACGCCGCGCAAGCGCTCGACCGTGCTGTTCCGCGACTGGCTGCGCGCCGAGGCCGCCGCCTTCCGCCGGCGCGAGGCGCCCGAGCTCACCCTGCCACAGGCTGCGTGAAATAGGGCAGTTCCTCGGTCCGGACCTGGTATTCGCCGGCCGCGACCAGTCGCTCGACATGGGCGACGATCGCCTCCAGCGGCGCGAACCAGACCTTGCGCGTCGCCAGCACCTGCTCGAGCCAGCGCTCGACCACGGCCCAGCGTGCCAGGCGCCCGGTCAGGAACGGATGCCAGATCCCCATCCAGAAGCCGCCTGTTTCGTATTGCGCCTCGAACTCGGCGAAGGAGGCTGCGAGGCCCTGCTCCGGCGGCTGCACCGGCATCATGTAGCCGATCTCGGCATAATGGGCGAAGGGCGGCCAGTCGTCCGAGCCCCAATGCGGCGGCACCTCATACAGAAACTTGCCGCCCGACCGCATCCGGTAGGGGATGTCGTCTGCCATCAGCGAGGAATCATAGGAAAAGCCGTGCTCGATCAGGAGATCGATCGTCGCCTGCGTCGCGTTGTAGACCGGTGCGCGATAGCCGCGCGGCGTGCGACCCGTCATCCGCTGGTGGATGGCGAGCGCCTTCTCGAAGGCGCTCCGCTGCGCCTCCGGCGAGATCTCGGTCGGGTCCTCGTGGAGATAGCCGTGATGGCCGATCTCGTGGCCGCCCGTCAGGATCGCCTCGACCGCGTCAGGATAGCGCTCCATCGTCCATCCCGGGATGAAGAAGGACTGCTTCAGGCCGAGCCGGCGATAGGTCTCGAGGATGCGCGGCACGCCGACGGTCGGCCCGTAGCGCCCCATGGTGATCGGATAGAGCCGGTTCCAGCTGTCCTTCGGCCTGGCGATATGGATCAGGCTGTCGGCATCGACGTCGAAGGTGATGGCGCAGGCGCAGCGCGCCCCGTTCGGCCACGGGATCGGATTCTGGATCAAGGCCGTTCGACTCCCTCACCTAGGCCGCTTCGGCGCGGCGGCCGGCGATGAGCTCGTCGACCAGCCCCGGCACCGCGGCATGCGCCTCGGCGATCGAGCGCTTGTGCCGGGCATCGCCGAATTCCTGATAGTCGATCGCGATCGTATGGATCGATTCGACGCCGAGATAGTGCGAGCAGGTCCGGATATGCGGGTCGAGCTGGTTCATGTCGGCACGCACGCCGCCCGGCCCGAAGCCGAACTCGCCGCGCGAGCTCAGCACCACGAGCGTCTTGCCGCTGAGGATCGTCTCCAGCGGAAAATCGCCGCGCGCCAGGTCGAAGCTGAAGGTCTTGCCGATCCGGATGATCTTGTCGAACCACGACTTGAGCTGCGCCGGCATGCCGTAATTGTACATCGGCGTGCCCATCACGATCACATCCGCCGCGGCGAGCTCGGCGATCAATTCGTCGGACAGGGCAAGCTCCGCCTTCTGCTGCGGCGTGCGGGCATCCTCCGGCGTGAAGGCCGCCGCGACCCAGGCTTCGTTGAGAAATGGCGGCGGATCACGCCCGACATCGCGGGCGATCACCTGCGTATCGGGCTCGCGCGCCAGCCAGGCCTCGACGAAGGCCCTTGACAGGGCACGGCTAAGCGAGCGGTCGCCGCGGGCGCTGGCGTCGATGTGAAGAAGCGTCGTCATGGCAGGTCCTCGTTGAGGCGGCAGGCCACCAGGCTTGCCGGTTGCAACGAAGATGGGTCGCCGCCCGCGGTCGCACCAACGAGTTTTTCTTCAGGGCTCTGAAGAGATTTTCATCACGCGTCCCGGCGCCGCTAAACGCTTGCCGAAGCGCTGTTTTCCGACCTTTCCGACCGGGCCAAGAATCTCTCAAGCCCGGTTGAGCAAATCTCACTTTCGCAAGCCGAGGCATGCTGCTGCCATCGTGCGGGATGGGCGAAAAACGATCCGAGGGGAGCCCAATCCTCATTCCAGCACGGGAGATCAGCATAACCCTGACCACGCGAGATATGGCCGCGGCGCTCGCGGCGAGCGTCGGAATCACAGCCCTGCCGCGCCGGGCGAGCGCGGTCGGAGCAGCATCGAGCGCGATCCGGCTCTCGGCTATTTCTCCCGAGGTCGCCGGCCGGGATTGCGGCTCGGGCGAAGAGCGCGTGGCCGATGTGCTTGCGAAGGCGCATCGCGGCAAATTGCCCCGCTAGAGCCCGTTCCATCGACGACGGGCAGAGGCTCAAGCCACGCGCCGTTGCGGCGCCAGCGCGAAGTCGTAATGCAGGTGGCGATAGGGCCGGTCGACCCGCGTGCCATCGGGAGCCGTGCCCGCCGGCATTTCGGTGAAAGGACGGATCAGCGAATCCTTGACGCCGAATACGACGTCGGAGTCGAGATAGGCATCGCCCTCGACGAAGACATGGGTGACGAGCGGCTCATGCGCCGGCGCAGCGATCATGAAATGCACATGGGCCGGCCGATAGGGATGGCGCCCCTGCGCCGCCAGCATCTCGCCAACCGGCCCGTCATTCGGGATCGGGTAGGCGGCCGGCATGATCGTCCAGAAATGGAAGGCGCCATCCGGCGCAGTCCGCAGCCTTGCCCGCATGGCAAGATCGTGATCCTCGTCGAGCTGCTGGACGTCGTAATAGCCGTCGCCGTCGGAATGCCAAACATCGACCGCCGCGCCGGCCAGCCCCGGACCGCCGGCTGAGCTGACCGAACCGGTGACCAGCAGCGGCACGCCGGCGAGCCCTGGCGAAATATTGGCTCCGAGCGGCAGTTCCGGCGGCTCCTGCACATAGAACGGGCCGAGCACCGTAGTCTCCGTGGCGCCGCCCGGGAGGTGGTGATTGATCGCGTCGACCAGCATGGAGACGCCGAGCGCGTCCGAGAGCAGGATGAACTCCTGACGGTTGGCGGTGCACATGTGCCCCGTACGGGTCAGGAAGGCGATCGCCCGCGACCACTCCTCCTGGGTCGGCTCGATCTCGCGCAGGAAGTCGTGGAGATGGCGGATCAGAGCGTCGCTGACCTGACGGAGGCGCGGATCGCTGGCCTGCCCCACCCGCTCGCGGACGGCGGCGGTGATCGAGCGCTCGTCGAAATTTCTCACGCTGTTCTCCCGTTGCCTCGTCGCCAGTCAGACTTGGGGCATGTCCCTCGCAGCGGCGACGCCATCGGCCACGCAGAACGCCTCACCCTGCCGGATCGGCCTGGTAGACGAAGGGCTGGACAACCACGCTCGCCATGTCGGCCTCAGCTCGCCGGTGCCGCAGGCTCGTCGGCCGGTGCGCCCTTCAGCCAGCCGGCGCCGCGGGCATAGAGCGCCTCGACCTCGCGGCCGGTGAGCCCGGGCATGTCGGGCTTGACCTTGTAGCCGATGCGGGTCTGCAGATAGGCGAGATGGCGATAGCCCTCCGGAAAGCGCATCAGCACCTCGCGATCGAGCGAGAGCGTGGCGGAAGGATCAACCGGATCGATCCGGTCCTTCTCGTAGATCGGCTGCCGCAGCACGATGCCCCAGCGCTCGTCGCGCTTCTCGAGGAAATCGTAGAAGCGGCCGGTGCAGACGACGTCGCAGACGATGCCCTCGACCTCGGCGCGCTGGTTGATCGTCATCTTCGTCTGGGAGATCGCTCTTGCGCCCGCGACGTCGATCGCGATGCCGCCGAGGAAGTGCAGGATGCGAACGCCGCGTTCGAAGCCCTCGCGGCTGACGCGGATGAATTCGTCGCCCGTCCCCTGGAACCAGGTCGCCATCATCCGTCCCTCGGGATGCCAGACGCCCCGGAAGCGATCCCAGTCGCCGGCATCGCGCCAGACCACCCAATTCTCCAGGAGGTCGCGGATGGCGCGCCGGTCGGCCTGATCGCTCGCTGCGGTCATCGCTGCCTCCCCACAATTTGTTCATCTACAGGAACTAGTTTTGTATAATGGCCAACTCGAGTCAACCGGAGAGCAGACGATGAGATCGATCTCGCTCGCGCATCTCACCGTGCTCGATGCGGGCCCGCTGGATCTGATCGATGCCGGCGCGGCAGGCGGCTTCGACGCGATCGGCCTGCGCATCGTGCCGCCACTGCCGGGCGATACGATCGTGCCCGTGGTCGGCGACATCCCCCTGCAGCGCCGCATCAAGGAGCGGCTCGCCGCGACCGGCATTCGTATCCTCGACATCGAAGCCATCTGGTTGTCGCCGCAGACCGCAGTCGACGATCTGGAACCAGCTTTGGACGTCGGGGCCGAGCTCGGCGCGCGCCATGTGCTGACCGTAGGCTTCGATGTCGAATCCGCCCGCCTCCTCGACAATTTCGGGCGCCTGTGCACGCTGGCGAACGCACGCGGGCTGCGGCCGATGCTGGAGTTCATCCCCTATGCGACGATCGCCGATCTCGGCAGCGCGCATGAACTCTTGCGGCAGGCGGCGCCCAGGGATGCCGGTCTCCTGGTCGATGCGCTGCACCTCAGCCGCTCGGGCGGCAGCCCAGCCGACATCGCCGGTTACGACCCCGGGCTGTTCTCCTACATCCATCTCTGCGACGCCCCCGCCGCGCGCCCTCCTGCCTCGGGCTTCCGTGCCGAAGCGCGAGCGGAGCGGCTCTATCCGGGGCTCGGCGAATTGTGGTTGGACGCATTTCTCGACGCGTTCGCGCCCGATACGCCGGTCGGCGTCGAGGCGCCATCGACCGCTTTCGCGTCCTGCTCGCCCATGGAGCGCGCCCGGCGCGCGGGCGACGCCACAAGGCAGCTGCTTGCCCGAAACGCGGCCGCCCGCCCCTGATCTCCCGCTTTCCTCCCTGGGACGAGCTTGCTAAGTTTGTTCATACTGATGAACTGAGGGATCCAGGTTGACGGTAGAGCCGAGCGAAGACACGCGCAGCGCCGTGAAATCGGCCGATCGGCTGCTCGACCTGTTCGAATTGCTGGCGCGCGTCAATGGCGGCCTCTCGCACAGCGCGATCACCGCGGCGCTCGGCATCCCCAAGAGCAGCCTGACGCAGCTTCTCAAGACTGCGACGGGGCGCGGCTACGTCGCCTATTCGGCTGCCGGCAAGAGCTATCGCCTGGGCGAGCGCTTCACCAGCATGGCGCGCCTGACCTCACGCCGGCAGGACCTTGTTGGGCTGGCCCAGCCGGTGCTGGAGCGGATCACCGCGCAGACCGGCGAATCCGCGGCGCTGAACATGCTCAAGGGCGACGACGCGGAGGTGGTGGCGACCGTTAGCTCCTCGCAGCGGCTGGTCTCCCATATGCGGCTCGGCGATCTCGCGCCGCTCTATGCGACCTCCGGCGGCAAGATCATCCTGGCGCATATGCTGCAGGATCGGCGGGACGAGTACCTGGCGCGCGTAAGGTTCGAGACGATCACGGCCAACACGCTGTCCTCAGCGGCGGAACTCCGCCGGCAGCTCGACAAGATCCGGCGCGACGGCATCGCCTATTCGCACGAGGAATTCACCCCGGGCATCATAGGACTGGCGAAGGCGGTGCTGGCCGAGGACGGACAGGCGCTCGGCTCACTCAACGTTGCCCTCCCAGCGATCCGCTACACCCCGCGGGCGGAAGCGCTGATCGCGGATGCGCTCGACGAAGCGGTGGCGGAGCTCCATCGCCGGCTCGCCAGCGCCTGAAGCGCGACCGCGGCAGGTTCAGCACGCCCCGTAGCGCTCGCGCAGGTCGATCCGCCGCCCGCTCGCGGCAGCCTCGGCTACCGCGAGCGTCGCGATCAGCGTGCGCGCGCCGTCCTCGACCGGCTGCAGCGAGGCAGCCTCGCCCCTGACCAGGTCGCGGAAATGGTCGAGCTGGGCGATATAGGGGTCGAGCGTCGGCGCATGGATGCGCTGCGCCTGGATCGGCAGGTTCCAGCTCGGAGCCTCACTTGCTTGCGTCCACTGCACCAGATTGGGGAATTCCAGCGCGCCGCGGCTGCCCATGAAGCGATAGCTGCTCTCGCCGCTGAACGGGAACTCCGGCGACTCGCCGACGCCCTGTTCGGTGGTCCAGGGCGAGACGGCGCTGTCGCTGACGAAGAAGCTGCCGATCGCGCCGTTCTCGAACTCGATCAGCACGCCGGCCGTGTCCTCGACGGCAAAGCCGCGCCGGCGGTTGGAGAGGACGGCGCCGACCGCGACGATCTCGCCGACGGAAAAGCGCAGGAAGTCGATCTCGTGGATCAGGTTGATCAGCACCGGCCCGCCGCCGGCCTGTGTCCGCCAGGGCGCCGCACTGAAATAGGCGTCCGGCTTGTGCACCGCCCAGATCGCCGAGACGCCGACGAGATCGCCGATCCGGCCCTCGTTAAGCAGGGAGCGCAGGGTCGCGACCTGGCGATGATGGCGTCGATGATGGCCGACCAGCGAGCGGATGCCGGCGGCCTTCGTCGCCTCGATCAGCGCAGTCGCCGTTTCCAGCGTGTCGGTGACCGGCTTCTCGATCAGGATATGAATGCCGCGGCGGGCGCATTCGATGCCGTTCTGCGCATGAAGCTGGTTGGGCGAGGCGATGATGACAGCGTCCGGACGGGTCTCGTCGAGCATCGCGCGATAGTCGGCGAAGACGCGCGCATCGGGGTTCCGGGCTGCGACCTGCTCGGCATTGACGTCGGCGATTCCCGCCAGCTCGAAGTCGGGATGCGCGGCGATCTTGGCCAGGTGCTTGCGCCCGATCAGCCCCGCGCCGATCACGCCGATTGCGATGGTCTTCATGGTTCCACGGCTCCCTATGACCGCCATGCGCCGCTGCAATTAACTTGCAGGATAATTGTGATCCGATTAACCTGGTGGATAATTACTGTCAAGCGCGGTAGGATGAGCTGATCGGGCAAGCCTCCCAATCGGAACGGGCAATCGGGATCGCGGGATGACAGCAGTGACCACGCGCAGGCGGGCCCGCAACGAACCGGCCAAGGTCCGCCGCCGGGATCGCGAGAAGACGAAGGCCGAGATCCTGCAGATCGCCTTCGAGGAGTTTGCCGAGAACGGGCTGCTCGGCGCCAATGCCGACGCGATCGCCGCGCGGGCGGGGATCACCAAGCGATTGATCTTCTACTATTTCAACTCGAAGGAAGAGCTCTTCGTCGCCGTGCTGGAGATGGCTTATGGCAGGATGCGCCAGGCGGAGGAGAGCCTGCATCTCGAGACACTCGCACCGGAGGCGGCAATCCGCCGGCTCGCCGAGTTCACCTTCGACTTCCACCAGGCCAATCCGGAATTCGTGCGGCTGGTCGCGATCGAGAACATCCATCGCGGCCGGCATGTCGCCAGCAGCGAGACGCTCCAGCAGATGACGCGGCCGATCATCGGCCAGATCGAGCGCGTGCTCGCCAAGGGCAAGAGCCTCGGCGCGATCAGGCCGGAGATCGATGCCCATGCGCTCCATGCCACGCTGAACGCCCTCTCGATCTTCTCGGTCGCGAACCGGCACACCTTCGAAGCGCAATTCCGCTGGGATATGTCATCGTCAGAGGCGAAGCTCCGCCAGCGGGCTGAGATCGCCGAGGTGCTCTGGCGCTATGTCCGCAGCGACGACGCCTCACCCACCAACGAAGCCGGTTGAGCGGCCTCAGCGCTTGCGCTTGCCGTCCTCGGCCAACAGTTCCTTTCGGGCCCTGGCCATGACCTTTCGGGCCTCGTCGTCGACCACCGGGAACTGCGGATCGAGCTTTTCCAGCCGGTTGACGATCGTCGCCGCGACGATCAGCCGGGTGAACCATTTGTTGTCGGCGGGAACGACATGCCAGGGCGCGTGCTTGCTCGCCGTCTCGGCGATCGCGTCCTGGTAGGCGCCCTGATAGTCGTCCCAATGCTTGCGCTCGGCGAGATCGCCCGCATCGAACTTCCAGTGCTTATCGGGCTCGTCGATCCGCGCCAGCAGGCGCCGGCGCTGCTCGTCCTTCGACAGGTTGAGGAAGAATTTCAGGACGACGGTACCGTTGCGGGCCAGATGCTTCTCGAAATCGCGGATGCTCTCGAAGCGATCGCGCCAGACATGCTTGCCGATGAGCTTGGGCGGCAGTCCCTGCTTGCGCAGCAACTCTTCGTGCACGCGCACGACCAGCACCTCCTCGTAATAGGAGCGGTTGAAAATGCCGATCTCGCCGCGCTCCGGCAGCGCGCAGGCGGTGCGCCAGAGGAAATCATGGCGCAGCTCGAGCGAGCTCGGCGCCTTGAAGGAGGTGACCTCGCAGCCCTGCGGATTGACGCCGGACATGACGTGCTCGATCGTCCCGTCCTTGCCTGCGGTGTCGATCGCCTGCAACACGATCAGAATCGACCAGCGCTTCTCCGCAAAGAGCCGTTCCTGCAGCTCGCGCAGGCGCTTGACGCCGGTCTGCAGCAATTCGCGCGCCTCGTCCTTGTCGATCGCGAGGCCGCAGGTCTCGCCGGGGTCGAAATGCTTCAGCTTGAAGTCATCGCCGTCCGTGACACTGAAGCGCTTGACCATCTCGTCCGGCAGCATGCCTGGCATCCTCTCGCAGAAAGACCTCTGTTCAATCTGTCGACCCGTCGCCGATTGTCCAGCCTTGCGGCTGCGTTCAGACAATCAGCTCCGCTACCGGCAGCCGGGCTCGCACTGCCGCGGGTGCCCCCGCGGCGAGGCCGAGCCTGAAGACGTTGACGAGGCGGCGACCTTTGGGAACGCCGTGTCGCTCGATAAGTTGCCTATTGCTTGCCGGCCGATCGGCCAGCACCGAGACCGGACAGGCGGCGAGCCCCTGCGCCGTCATCGCCAGCCAGGCCCGGTAGAAGGCGCGCCCGGTCACGAGCGGGTCCTCGCCCTCCGGCCGATGGAAGAGCGCGATGGCGCCGTTCGCGAACGTGCCGCGCTCGCTCACCAGCCTCGCTGCAAGACCCAGCCGACGCAGCGGCGGGAACAGCGGCCCGAGCACCAGCCTGGTGCCGAACGCGACCACGCCCGGCATCGCCATCGCCTCGGCGCTGAGCCCGTCGCGCAGATAGGCCGGATCCGATCGCGACAGCCGCATCCAGCGCAGCAACTCGGCACGATGGGCATCATCGCAGAGGAAGTGGAAGCCGGCCTCGTCGGCGAGCCGCGCGATCTCCCCCACCGCCGGCGGATCGCGAACAAGCAGCAGGTCGGTCGACGAAGCCGCCAACCCATCCAAAGCTGCTTCGCCGGCTGGACCGAGGGCACGGAAACCACCGCGCCAGCTGATGCGGCTGGCGACCAGATCGGCCAGCTTATCGAGAGCGCCACCAGCTGCGGTAACAATACGCGCCACCGGCAACAGATCTCCCGAGATTGCGGCTTCAGTCGCAGGCTCGATCTCGACGATCCTCAGCCCGTGCCGGCCGAGCGCCAGCGACAGCCCTTCAACCGCGGCACCGTGCGAGAGCCTGACATCGTGCCCCGTGGGATCGGCGGCCGGCAGGCGTCGCGCGACGTCCGCCAGCAGGAGCAGTTCATCGTCGCCGACAAGCCGCCAGCGCGTCGGCTGGATGTTGTGGACGCTTGGGGCCAGCCGGACCTCGGCGAGCAGGTCTTCGAGAAGAGAAGGGTCGAGCATCAGCCTGCGTCACCCATAGATGTCATCCCGGACAAGCCGCCGCAGGCGGCGCCGATCCCGGCTCCATGCCTGAACCGTTCCGGAATGGGTCCCGGGTCTAAGCTTCGCTTCGCCCGGGACGACCAGATCAGGAATCAAGGCGTCATCATGAGACAGCATCGTGGTCGATCAGGCTCTTGCCGAAGAGGTGTAGCCGATGCAGCGGCTTGGCGCCCGCTTTCTGTGCCTGCCTGAGGCTCGGCCCGTTGACGTCGGCGATCCAGGTGCCGCCGAGCTCGTCATAGCCAGCGGCCTTGAGCGCGCTCGTCACCTTAAAGAGCATGGCGCCGTTGAGCCCGCGATTATGGAAGGCGCGGCTGACCGACTGGTAGACGATGACGGCGCGCCGGTTGGTCCAGCGATGCCACAGGAACCGAAAAGGAAAGCTCGGGCCGATCCGCCCGCCGGCCGCCTTCACCAGCGGGTTGAGATCGGGGATCGCGATGATCGCCCCGACCGGCTCGCCCTTGTGGTGCACCACGGTCGAAATCCGCTTGTCGATCACCCACATCATGTCGCCGGCCTGGAAGCGATATTCCTCCGCCGTCGGCGGCACGAACATCGGGTTGGCGTCGAAGCCGTCATTGAGGATGAGGCGCGACTCTTCCAGCCGCTCGGCGAAATGCCGTCGGTCGATCGGCATCCAGCGATAATCGGGATCGGCGAGGATCGCCTTTTGCTTGTCGCCGAGCAGCCCGGAAGGGTCCACATCGGCCAGCGCGATCCGGAAGGTCGTCATCGGGAAGGTCGGCGCATAGCCGTTCGCCTCGAGCAGCTGCGCGATATGCGGCGGGCTGAAGAGCATGTCGGTGAAGGGCGCGTTCTCGAAGCCGCCGGTGACGACGCCGGCCTGCTGCATCGCGGTCAGGTTGAAGTTGCCGACGAGCTCCGCCATGCCGCGCTCGCGCGCCCAGCTCTCGGCGGCACCGAGCAAGGCCGAGGCGATCTCGGGGTCATCGGCGCAGTCGAAATAGCCGAACTGGGCCCGAGCCGTGCCGTGGCGCGCATTCGAGGCGTCGTGGATCGCAGCGACGATGCGTCCGAGCGGTCGCCCGTCCTTCAGCGCCGTGAACAGTTCGAAGCGACCGTGCCCGTCCCTGACCAGCGGATTGCGCTTGGGATCGAGCATGCGATCGAAATCTGACCACATCGGCGGCACATAGGGGCTGTCGGCGGGATAGACCTCTGTCGTGACGGCAAAGGCGGCCTTGCGGTCGCTACTGGTGATCTCGATCATGCCGGGACCTTGCTCGGTGCGCTCGCCAGGAGCCGGCGCACCAGCGCCAGCGCGGTCTCGGTCGCCGGATCGTCAGAGACCACCGGCACGGTCAGCAGCAACAGGTCGAGCGGTTCTTCGCCGAGCACGAGCAGATGGCTGGCGGAATGGGCCGCCATCAAGGCCGCGAGCCGTTCGGCGACCGGATCGGTCGGCGGCCAGGGCCAGCTTCGCCCGGAGGCATGGAGCACCCCGATCTCGCGCAGCGCCGGCTTCAGGATGGCAGGATCGTAGTCGCGCAGCTCCGCCTCGCCGAGCCGCCGGGCATGGCTGAACAGCGGATGCCCGGCGAGCAGAGCGATCAACGCCTCCCGCGTCTCCGCCCGCGAATGGGCGAGCGAGCCGAGGACGCCGGGCGCCGTCGCATCGAAGAGGCTCGACAGCGCATCGACTGCGAGCGCAATGGCGAGCACGCCGGCGAGCGTCACGGCGCAGAGTCTCACGCCGTGGGCGAGGTCGGCACCGGGCGTGACATGCGCGGCGGCCGCTCCGAGCAGCAAGGCCGCCGCGACGCGCACGCCGAGCAGGTAGAAGCCTTGCCGGCGCGTGGGAGCCGCTCCACCCGTGACCAGCACGATCGAAACCAGCAGCAGTGCGCCGACACCGCCGAGCCGGACCGGCATGTCGGGCATCAGCTCCCGGAAATCGCTGAGCGCGAAGGGCAGGATCAGGAAGGCGCAGAGCCCCAGCCGCCAGACGCTGGTGTTCTCCGCCTCGGTCAGCGAGGCCGGGTCGCGCCGGAACAGCAGCACGCCGCAGAAGGCGACCGTCAGGAACTGAAAACCGGCCAGCGCCAGATCATAGGCCCAGTGATGATCGGCGAGGCCGACGAGGCTGCCGAGCACGAGCAGGCCAGAGCCGGCGAGCACGGCGATCTTGCCTGCGCGCGGCGCATGCCGGCGCAGCATGCCCTCGGTGACGATCAGCGCCCCCAGCGGGAACAAAGCGGCGCAGGCCAGCGCCAGCCGCTCGAGCAGCACGCTGCCGCTCCACCAGCTCAGGCCACGCAGCAGGAAGAGCGCGGCGACGAGCCCCATCGCCACGAGGAAGCGCGTCGTCAGCGCCCCGCGCGGATCGCGCCGGCGCAAGGTCAGCATGGCGACGGCGAGCCCCAGCGCGCCGCAGATGTCGACGATGGAATCGGCGACCAAAGCGGGATTGGCGAAGCCGCCATTCATAGCCCGGCCACCATCTTGGCCAGCGCCCGCACCACGAACGGCTTCAGCAGCGCCGCAATCGGCGCTGGCAGAGGCCGTTCGACCGCCGGCCGATGGGGATTGAAGAACCAGCCGCGGCAATCGGTGCCGGTGCGCCTGCCCAGCACGAGCGCGATCGCCTCATAGGCCATCATCATGCCGGTGGTGATCACCATCGGCGCGAAGGACATGCGGCTGCGCCGGCCTGCCGCGACCTCGCCGGCGATGGCAAGGTCGACATGGTGGCGCGAGCGCGAATGCAGCATCACATGCGTCACCTCGCACAGCAGCGCCGTGCGCTTGTCGTCCTCGCCGAGCGTGCGCCAATCCTTGCCGAGGGTCGGGAAGCCGAGGCGCTCTTCCGGGCGCGGGTCTTCCGGCCGAACCACGATCACCGAGGGCAGCGGAGCCATATAGGCGTCGATCACGCTGGCGCCGGCGGCTTTCGCCGTGCGGTAGAGATGCAGGCCCGCGGCGATGTCGTCCATGCCGTTGACGATCACCTTGCAGCGCCCAGCGATCTCCGGCAGGCGCTGCGCCCATTGCGCGCCGAGCACCTCGATCTCGATCTCCGGATTGATCGCGCGCGCCGCCTCGGCGGCAGCTTCCGCCTTGGGCTGGCCGACCGTGCCGGCATTGGCGAAGACCTGCCGGTTCAGGTTCGAGATCTCGAAGACGTCGATATCGGCGATGACGAAACGGCCGACCCCGGCCCGGACCAGCGCCATGAAGGCGGCCCCGCCCATGCCGCCGACGCCGCAGACGAAGACCGTCGCCTGCCGCAGACTTGCCTGCTCAGTCTCGCTGACGAAGCCGATATTGCGGGTGGTGAAGAGCTCGTAGCTGAACCCGGGAATCATGGCTTCGTCCTCGCGGTGCGTGGACGCAATGTGCCGCAACGCCTGCCATCGTCGAGCCAATGCAGCAAGGGCAGCACCAGCCTCTGCAGCAGCAGGAAGGCGGAAGCGCCGATCAGCCCCGGCAGGGAGGCCCGCGGCACCTGCCCGAGCAGGTAGCGCCGCGCCGCCGCCAGATCCATGCGGCCGAGCTGGAGCACGTCGTCGCCGCGCTCGTAGTCGAGCGTCTCCCGGCAGAACGCGTTGTAGCTGGCATCACGATGCTGGGCGGCCTGCTCGAAACTCTTCTTCAGATCGTCGGAGCCGCCGGTATAGGCGTCGGTGATCACCGAACGGGCTTCCTCGAAGCCGGCTTCCTCGCCCACGCCGAAGACGTGGCGGTGCCCGCGCATGATCTGCCGGGCGAGGGTCAGATGCGCGAAGCTTTGGCGGCTGCCGGCATCCGGCGAGGGATAGACGTCGGAGAAGGTCTCGCAGACCATGCCGACCACGCTGGGGACCTGCGTCACGTTCGAAATCCAGCGCGGCCTGAGGCCCCCGCGCACGAACAGCACCAGCACGGTCAGGCCGTAGAGCACCCAGGAGAGCCCGCGCCCGCGCACCTCGGGATCGACCATGACGAGGCCGAGATGCGTGACCTGCTCCGGCTCGCCGTTGAGCTGGAGCTGCATCTGCGCCAGGGCGTTGAAGGCGACCGGGCGCCCGGTCGCCGTCTCGCTGATCAGGGTGACGATGCTCTGGCTCAGGCGCTCGCGCTCACCGGAGAAGACGCCATAGGTCAGCGCGCCCTGCGCCAGCGTCCGCCCCGCCACGGTGCGCAGCTGCTCGACCAGCGCCGCGAGCTCGGCATCGTCCAGCACCGCGCCCGGCCGCTCGATGATCCGCGTCGTCAGGCCCGGCGCGGTCGCGAGCGTAAGGTCGAGCGTCGGCCGCCGCAGCGCCTTCAGCCAGAAGCCGAGCATCAAGCCACCGCCGGGGCGGGGGCCTGGCTACGCTCCTTCACCAGCCTGGAGATGCCGGCGAAGTCGAGCTTGCCGGAGCCGAGCACCGGCACGGCCGGCACCACCATCACCTCGGCCGGGATCATCAGGTCGGCGGCGCCCTTGCTCTTGGCGAAAGCCTGGAAGGCGGCGCGCGTCGCGTCCTTCTGCTGCGTCACCAGCACAAGCCGCTCGCCCTTGCGGGCATCGGGCAGGCTGGCGACGCCGGAGAGCACGCCCGGCCAGCATTCGGCGGCGAGCGCCTCGACCGCGGCGAGCGAGACCATCTCGCCGGCGATCTTGGCGAAGCGCTTGGCGCGGCCCTTGATCGTGACGAAGCCGTCCTTGTCGATCACGACGATGTCGCCGGTGTCGTGCCAGCCCTCGGGCGGCGGCTCGAGTACGCCGGGGTTCTCCGATTTGAGATAGCCCAGCATGATGTTCGGCCCGCTTACATGCAGCCGGCCGCCCTCCTCGACGCCCGGCATCGGCTCGAGCCTGGCCTCCATGCCGGGCATGATCCGGCCGACCGTGCCGAAGCGGTTGAACATCGGCGTGTTCAGCGCCAGCACCGGCGCGGTCTCGGTCACGCCGTAGCCTTCGAGGATGCGCAGGCCGAACTTCTCCATATAGGTCCGCCGCGTCGTGTCCTTCACCGGCTCGGCGCCGGCGACGATGTAGCGCAGCGAGCGCAGATCGTAGGGGTGCGCGGCGCGGGCATAGCCGGTGAGGAAGGTGTCGGTGCCGAACAGGATGGTGGCGTTGCAGCCATAGACCAGCTCCGGCACCATCCGGTAGTGCAGCGGCGACGGGTAGAGATAGACCGGCACGCCCGAGACCAGCGGCAGGACGAGCCCCGCCGTCAGGCCGAAGGAATGGAAGACCGGCAGCACGTTGAAGACCTTGTCGCGCCGGCCGAAATCGATCCGGGCCGCGGCCTGCGCCGCATTGGCCAGCATGTTTCGGTGCGAGAGCACCACGCCCTTGGGCGCCCCTTCCGAGCCCGAGGTGAACAGGATCGCGGCGCGATCCGAACCCTTGGCCTCTTCGATCGGCGTGCCATGGCGCCAGAGCGCCTTGAGCTTGTCTCCAGTCGAGACGGTGGCGCGCACGTCTTCCAGATAGACGATGCGAACCTCGGCCTGCAGCGCCTCGATCAATGGCCCCATCCGGCCCTTCTCAACGAAGGCGCGCGAGGTGACGATGGTCTTCACTTCAGCCGCCTTGCAGGCCGCGGCGATATTACTCGCGCCGGCGGTGAAGTTGATCATCGCCGGCACGCGCGCCGCCGACATCAGGCCGAGCAGCGTCACCGCCGCACCATTGGCGTTGGGCAGCATCACGCCGATCGCCTCGCCCTTGCCGGCCAGCGGCATCAGCTTGCGGCCGAGCACCTCGGCGCCGATCAGCAGGCGCTTGTAGGTGAGGCTTCCGGTGATCGGGTCCTCGACCGCGACGCGGCCCTTGCCGTTGACCACAGCCGCTTCCGCCACCGCCGAAAAGACGCTGCGGTCGATGTCGGTGGTCTTGAAGATCAGGTCGGACATGATCTGGTAGAGTGCCGCACCTGCCGCCTGGCGCCGCGGCTTGCCCTTCAGCTCTTCCGGGACGGACAGCGAGACCGGCTCCAGCACGGTGACCTGCACCTTGGGGAACCAGCGCCGGCGCACCTGCTCGCGGGTCAGCCGCGAGAAGATCGTCGCCTCCAGCCCCTCGATCCGGACCGGCACGACCTTGGTCCCCGACTTCTCGGCGATCATGCCGACGCCGTCATAGACCTTCATCAGGCTGCCGGTGACGGTGAGGCGCCCCTCGGGGAAGATCACCAGGCTCTCGCCGTTCTTCACGGCGTTGATCAGCGAGCGCGTCGCCAATGGGCGCGACGGGTCGAGCGGCATGGCGCGCGTCAGCTTCAGGAAGGGCTTCACCCACCAGCGCTGGGCGATGCCGTGGTCGATGGCGAAGACCGGCTCCTTGTCGAGGATCGAGAGCGCCAGCGCCGCATCGAGGAAGGAGACGTGGTTCAGCGCGATGATGGCGTTGTCGCCGGCCTTGGCGATGTTCTCGCGGCCGGTGACCTCGACCCGGTAGAAGGCGCGGAACAGGATCGACAGGAAGTCGCTGAGCGGATTGGTCGGCAGCGTCCGCAGGATCCAGACGGACGCCGCGATGGTCAGCACGCCGATCAGCAGGAAGAGATGGCTGAGCGTCAGGCCCGCCGCCTGCAGCAGCGCGACAACGACGGCCCCGGCGACCATGAAGGCGGCCGAGAGCACGTTGACCGCGGCGACGATGCGGGCGCGTTTGTCGGCCGGGGCCCAGGCTTGCGCCGCGGCGAAGGACGGCACGACGAAAACGCCGCCGGCGATGGCGAGGCCGGCGAGATCGATGCCGACGCGCCAGGCGGCGGGACCCGCGAAGAAGGCGCCGATATCCTGCGCCGGCTGATGCGCGACGATGCCCGAGACTGCCCAGCCGAGATCGAGCGCGAACAGGCCCATCACCACGCCGGCGACCGGCACCGGCAAGAGCACGATGCGCCCGCTCGACAGGAAGGAGCCGATGCCGGAGCCGACCGCGATCGCGATGGCGAAGATGCCGAGATAGGTAGAGACGACCATCTCGGTGCCGCCCATGCCGTTCTTCACCAGCGAGGGCAGGAGCGACATCACCACCGCGCCGATCAGCCAGAACAGCGAGACCATGACGCCGGTGCGCCACAGCCTTGCATCGCCCCACAGATCCCTGAGCAGGTCGCGGGTCGAGCGCAGGATGTTGCGGTCGACAACGAGATCGGGTGCCGCTGGCCCGGTCTTCGGGATGAACAGCGTCGCGACCCAGCAGGACAGCGCGAAGACCAGGATCAGCAGGCTGAGCTGCGCGGCATCGCCCCCTTCACGCGCCGTCAGGCCGCCGGCAATGGTGCCGAGCAGGATCGCGATGAAGGTCGCGCCCTCGATCAGGGCGTTGCCGGCAGGCAACTCCTCAGGCTTCAGATGGTCGGGCAGGATGCCGTATTTGATCGGCCCGAAAAGCGCCGCGATCACCCCGAACAGGCCGAGCGCGACGAACAGCACCGGCACGGAATGCAAGGTGAAGCCGAGGACTGCGACCGCCGCCGCGCCGATCTCCGCGAGCTTGAGCCGCTGCGCCATCACCGCCTTGTCGAACCGGTCGGCCATCTGGCCGCCGACACCGGAGAGCAGGAAGAACGGCGCGATGAAGAGCCCGCCCGCCAGGGTCACCAGCGCTTCGCCATGCGAGCCGGCGAGCTTGTAGAGAATAATGAAGACCAGCGCGTTCTTGAGAAAGTTGTCGTTGAAGGCGGAGAAGAACTGCGCCCAGAACAGCGGGGCGAAGCGCCGCTTCAGCATCAATGTGTCGATCATGGCGATCTCACGGGAAGGGACAGAGAGGTTGCATCGGCCAGGCTTTAGCAACTCTTGCCTGCGCCGGCCGATGTGGCGAAGCGGTTAAGTGAAGGTGACCGACAGAACCGTCATTGCGAGGAGTATTGCGACGACGCAATCCAGGGATGGCAGAGCGAGACCTTTTGGATTGCTTCGCTCCGCTCGCAACGACGATCGGCACCGTAGCGACACTCACAGAGCCGGCTTGCCGACGTCCATCAGCAGGCGCTCGGTACGGGCATCCTCGATCCGGTTCACCAGCTTGGACGCCTCGTGCATGTCGCGCACCGTCTTGGTCATGGTGATGCAGGACTGGACCAGCATCACGCAGCCCATGGCGAGATAGCCCTTGGCCCACCAGTCGAGCGGCAGGAACAGGATTCCGGCGCCGACCATGGCCGCCGCGGCGAAGAAGGAGGCGTAGGTGAAGCTGACCCAGGCGCCGCTATGGGGCTGTACGTTCTGGTTCATGGTTTGCTCCCGTCGGGTGCGTTTGCAGATGAAAGAGATCAATTCGCCTGGAGTTGCCGGCTGCGCAGCCGGTCCAGCACATCATCAGCCGTGCTCCGCAGCCTGGGGCCGAAGCCCTTGGCGGCGAGCTTCTCGGTGACCGAGGCCGCGGCCGCGCCGTCGAGTTCGTCGAGCGCGGTGTCGGCCGCCTCCGCCTCGACCTGGCGCTCGCGCAGGCGCTTCAGCGTCTGCTCGGCCTCGGCCAGCGTCGATTCATGGGCAGGTCCGGTCTCGATCCGGCCCTGCCGCATCTGGCGTACGGCCTCCGAAGCGCGGGCGAGGCGCCGGCCGCGGTCGAGTTCGGCGATGCGCGCCTGGGCCTGGCCGATATGGCGGCGCAAGCGGACGATCTCGGCGGCGAACAGCGCCTGCGCGCCCGCCGCCGCATCGCGATCGGCCTCGAGGGCGGCGATCGCCTCGGCGCCCTCGCGGGCGAGAACCTCGTCGCCGGCCGTGAGCGCAGCGGCGACCCGATGCTCCAGATCGGCGATGCGAGCGGCGCTGGCGGCGAGCCGCTCGCTCTCCTGTCGGTCCTGTGCGATCGCGACCGCAAGTGCCTTCTTGGCGCGCTCGAAAGCGCCGGCGGCATCGCGCATCTGCTGGTCGAGGATGAGGAGCGCGTTGCGATCGGCGAAGCGCTCCTCGGCAATGGCGGCGCTGCCGCGGACGAAGGTGAGAAACATCTTGAACATTGACGCTTCCTTGCTATGAACGTTGTTCAAGAAACAAGGCATAGCCCAATCATGAACGTCGTTCAAGGAATATCTTGAACGACGTTCACAAAATTTGAGATTGACGGAATGACCACGACGGCAGCGCGCCGCGAGCGGCTACGCACCCAGTTGATCGACGCAGCCGAGAAGGCCATTGCCGAGAAGGGGCTGGCCGGCCTGAAGGCGCGCGAACTGGCGCAGGAGATCGGCTGCGCGCTCGGCGCGATCTACAATCTCGTCGCGGACATGGACGAACTCGTGCTGCGCGTCGGCTCACGCACGCTGGCACGGCTCGATGCGGCGCTGAGCGCGGCCGAGGGCGAGGATGCGCCGGCCTGCGCGGATGCCGCAGCCGACAGGCTGGTCGCGGTCGCCCTCGCCTATTGCGCCTTCGCCCGCGAGAACCTGCAGCTCTGGCGCATCCTGTTCGAGCACCGCATGGCGGAAGGCGCGGTGGTGCCGGACTGGGCGGTGAGCGAGCAGATGACGCTGTTCCGCCACATCCTCGAGCCGCTCAGCGTGCTGCTGCCGGATCGCGCCGAGGCGGAGCGCATGCTGATGAGCCGGACCCTGTTCTCGGCCGTGCACGGCGTCGTCGCGATCGGGCTGGAGCAGAAGCTGATCGCCGTCCCGCATCGCGATCTCGATCGCCAGATCGAAGGTTTGGTCCGCCTTGTCTGCAGGGGGCTCACTGCCCCGGCCTGAGGCTGGCGAGCGACAGCCGGATCGCCAGGCCCGCCGCGCTGATGACATGATCGGCACTGAAGGTTCGGGCATATCGGATCCGGCCTCCCGAAAGGACATCAGCATGACCACTACCCGCAGCCTCCTGGCGGGCGCCGCCCTCTTCGCCACGCTCGGCCTCGCCGGCTTCGCGGTCGCGCAGGGCCATCAGGGCCATGGCAGCCATGGCGCGACGACGCCTGCCGCCGCCAATACGGCCGCGACGCAAGGCTACAAGGCCGCCAACGACAGGATGCACAAGGAGATGGACATCGCCTTCAGCGGCGACGCCGATGTCGATTTCGTCCGCGGCATGATCCCGCATCACCAGGGCGCCGTCGACATGGCCAAGGTCGTGCTCGCCCATGGCAAGGACCCGGAGCTGCGCAAGCTCGCCGAGGGCGTGATCACCGAGCAGGAGAAGGAGATCGCCTTCATGCGCGCGTGGCTGAAGCAGCGCGGCAAGTAGTGCCTGTCGCCTACCTTGGGTTGGTGACGATCCAGGGTAGGTTTCCCGCCGCCGCTTGCCCTGCAAGGCCGGCACTGGCAGAGAGGCGCTTCAGAGTCTGTTTGACACCTCCGCCCTCATCCTGAGGAGCCGCGCAGCGGCGTCTCGAAGGATGCTCCAGATGGTTCCGGAGCCTCCTGAAGCATCCTTCGAGACGCCATGCCTGCCGCATGGCTCCTCAGGATAAGGGCTCAGGAGACTTGGCGAACGGTCTTTCTCGTCTCCGGCTGCTCGCGGGTTCGATGAAAAAATACCTCGACTATCTCTGGCCCCTGATCGGCCTCGTTGCTGTCGTCTGGTCGGTCGACCTGCTCTGGGACAAGCTCAAGGCCGAGGCCCTGACCAATGAGGCCGTCGCGGCCCAGCTCGAGCAGGCCGGCCTCTGGGAATCGGTCCGGATCGTCGCCACCGGGATCGGCCAGAAGATCGCGCTGATCCCGCCGACCGCCTTCTTCCATGCCGGGCTCGCGACGCTCGTCGCCTATGCCGCGCTCGCCTGGTACGACCGGATCGCGCTGCTGCATCTGCACCGCGAGAAGGGCATCTCCTGGGCCTATATCTCGCTCTGCTCCTTCGTCACCTACGCGCTCTCGCACAATATCGGCGCCTCGGTCTTCTCCGGCGGCATGGTGCGCTACCGCGCCTATCACGCGAAGGGCCTGAGCGCGCCCGAGATCGCGGTGCTGGTGGCGCTCTGCTCCTTCACCTTCGCTTTCGGCACGATCCTCCTGATGGGGTGCGTGCTGATCGGCGAACCGCAGATCCTGCGGCCGCTGCACCGGCTTTCCGACTGGTTCGGCATCGGCGACAAGCAGGCGCGCCTGATCGGCTTTGGCCTGCTCGCCTTCTGCGCGCTTTACACGGTCGGTGCCTGGCTGCGCTTCAAGCCGCTCAGGATCGGTTCGTTCGAGCTGGTCTATCCGCGTCTGCCGATCGTCGCCAGGCAGTACTTCGCCGCCCCGCTGGAGCTGATGGGCGCCGCCGGCATCATCTATTTCGCCCTGCCGGAGCAGGGCAATCCCGGCTTCTTCATCGTGCTCGGCGCCTTCCTGATCTCGTTCTCGGCCGGCCTGCTCAGCCAGGTGCCGGGTGGGGTCGGCGTGATGGAGGCGGTGTTCCTGGCGGTGATGCCGGGGGTGCCGGCCCCGGCCGTTTTCGCGGCATTGCTGGTCTGGCGGATGTTCTACCTGATCATTCCGCTGGTGATCTCCCTGCCGATCGTGCTCGCATTCGAGCGGACCCAGCTACGCAAGGCCCTGGCGCACGAGACGCAGGTGAAGGCACAGGAGCAGGCAGCGGCCAAGGCCGCGGCCCTGCACATCGACAAGCCGGAGTAAGGCCTCAGCGCTTCAGCGCGATCGCCGCCGCGCCGAACATCAGGAGGCTGCCGATCGCTTCGGCGGGGCCGAACGGCTCGCCGAGCGCAAAGACGCCTGCTCCGACCGCGCCCGCCGGGCTGATGAAGGCATAGAGCCCGGCCCGGAAGGCGCCCCAGTCGCGCACCAGCCTGAGATAGATGGTGAAGCCGATCAGCGAGCCGCCGATCACCAGCACCGCGACCGCCGGCAGCACCGGCCACGAGACCAGCGCGGCGAAGTGGGCCGGCTTCACGTCCTCCAGCAGCGCCGACATCAGGCAGAGCCCGAAACCGCCGATCAGCGTCTGCCAGCCGGCCAGCGTCAGCGTTGGGATGCGGCCCATCACCGGCCGCGACCAGACCGCGCCGAAGCAGTAGAGCAGCGTGCCGGCCGCGACCGCGGCCAGGCCCCAGAGCTCGAGCGGCCCGCCTTTGGCCGCGGCGAGGCCGCCCAGCGCCCGCGTCGAGAACAGGAAGCCGAGGCCGACCGCGCCAAGCCCGATCGCCGCGAGCTTGCGCCCCCCGATCGCATGGCCTTCGATCAGGTAGCTCGCGATGATGGTGAAGATCGGGATGGTCGCGAAGTTGACGATCGCCGCGAGCCCGGTCGGCGCCTGCGCCGTGCCCCAGAACAGCAGGGTGTAGTTGCCGGTATTGAGCAGCAGCGCGGTCATGACGACGCGCGGCCAGGCTGCAGCCGGCACCTTCAGCACGTCCCGCCCGGCCCAGGCCAGCATCAGCGTGCCGGCGATGACGAAGCGCGATGCCGCCAGGAAGACCGGCGGAACATGCTGGGCGCCGACCTTGATCGGCAGCCAGGTCAGGCCCCAGACGAGGCACATCAGCGCGAATAGGACGGCGTTGCGGGACATGGCTGCGCTTAACGATGGGGAGATGGAAGGACCAATGCCGGTCCGGCATGCGGCCATGGCTTTGATGGAGGAGCGCCTGCGCCGTCCTCTGGCCAACGCCCGTGCCGCGCTCTATTATAAGAGAATAGAAGGTATGATGATGGACGATCTCGCGTCAAGATTGGCTGAACGGCTGCGTGGAGAGCGCGAGGCGCGCGGCTGGAGCCTGAATGATCTCGCCGAGCGCTCGGGCGTCTCGCGCGCCATGATCAGCCGGATCGAGCGCGGCGAGGCGAGCCCGACCGCGGTGCTGCTCGGCCGGCTCTCCGGCGCCTTCGGCCTCACCCTGTCGAACCTGCTGGCGCGGATCGAGAATGCCGGCGAGCGGGTTCGCCGCGCCAAGGACCAGCCGCTCTGGCGCGACCCCGAGACCGGTTTCGTCCGCCGCGCCATTTCTCCGGCCGGCAATGGCGATCTCGAACTCGTCGCCGGCGAACTGCCGCCGGGCGCGGCAATCGCTTATCCCGCCAGCTCCTACGCCTTCATCCGCCAGCAGATCTGGATGCAGTCGGGCCTGCTCGATTTCGACGAGGGCGGCGTCGTCACCAGACTGGAGGCCGGCGACTGCATGGAGCTAGGCCCGCCCAGCGATTGCCGCTTCAGCAACCCCGGCACCGAGCCGGCGCGCTATCTCGTGGTGGTGAGCAGGCGCTGAGCGCCGTCACACGCTCCCGACCGTCCGGAGCTTCGCCCGCGGGTGGATCTCGCTCTGCGAGAGCACCGGAGTCTCGCGGCGGAAGCGCTCGATGATCTGGCGCACGAAGGGCCGCGCCATGCCCGAGGTGACCAAGGCCGGCATCTCGCCGAGCCGGGCCGCGTCCTCGAACTTCTCGCGCACCTGATGGACGAAGTCCTGCAGCCGCGAGGGCTGCATGGCCAGGTGCCGGTCCTCGCCCTGGCCGACGATCGATTCGGCGAAGACGCTCTCCCAGGCCGGCGACATGGTGATGATCGGCAATTGCCCGTGCTGGTTGGAGAACTGCGCGCAGATCTGGCGGGCGAGGCGGACGCGGACATGCTCGGCGATGTCGCGCGGGCTCCTGACGCTGCCGGCGACCTCGGCGATGCCCTCGACGATGGTGGCGAGGTCGCGGATGGAGATGCGCTCGGACAGCAGGAGCTGGAGGACGCGCTGGATGCCGGTGGTCGAGATCTGGTTCGGCACGATCTCCTTGACCAGGTCGGCGTGGTCCTTCGGCAGTTCGCGCAGCAGCTTCTGCACCTCGCCATGCGAGAGCAGCTCCGGCATGTGCGACTTCAGCACCTCGGTGAGATGGGTCGAGATCACCGTCGCGGCGTCGACCACGGTGTAGCCGCGCAGTTGCGCCTCGTCCTGCAGCGCCCCGTCGATCCAGGTCGCCGGCAGGCCGAAGGTCGGCTCCAGCACATTGTGGCCTGGCAGCGTAACGCTGCCGCCCATCGGATCCATCGCCATGTACTGTCCGGGATAGACCATGCCGTGGCCGGCATCGATCTCCTTGATCTTGATGAAGTAGTGGTTCGCCTCGAGCTGGACGTTGTCGACGATGCGCACCGCCGGCATGACGAATCCCAGTTCGGCGGCGAGCTGGCGCCGCAGGGCCCGGACCTGGTCGGTCAGCCGGTCGGCACCCCCCGGGGCGTTAACCAGCGGCAAGAGGCCGTAGCCGATCTCGATCTTGAGTTCGTCCAGCTTGAGCAGGTCGTTGAGCGTCTCTTCCTTCGGCGTGCCGTCGGGCGCGAGCGGCGAGGCCGCCTGCGCCTGCACGGCAGCCTCCGACTCCCGCGCCTTGGCGAGCTTGCCGAAATGCCGCGCCAGCCAGCCCGAACCGCCTGCGAGCACAAGGAAGGGCAGCATCGGGATGCCCGGCAGGACCGCGATCAGCAGCATCACCGCTGCCGACATGCCGAGCGCCTTGGGGTAGCCCGAGAGCTGCTTGCCGAGCGCCTTGTCGGCGGCGCCGCGCACGCCCGACTTCGAGACGAGCAGGCCGGCCGCGGTCGAGACGATCAGCGCCGGGATCTGGCTGACCAGGCCGTCGCCGACCGTCAGCAGGGTATAGCTGTGCGCCGCGGCGCTGAAGCTCATGCCCTGCTGCGCGACGCCGATGATGATGCCGCCGATCACGTTGATGAAGGTGATCAGGAGGCCCGCGATCGCGTCGCCGCGCACGAACTTGGAGGCACCGTCCATCGAGCCGAAGAAATTCGCCTCGTCCTCCAGCGCCTTGCGCCTGACCTTGGCGACGTCCTGGTCGATCAGCCCGGCCGAGAGGTCGGCGTCGATCGCCATCTGCTTGCCAGGCAAGGCATCGAGGGCAAAGCGCGCCGCGACCTCGGCGATACGGCCCGAGCCCTTGGTGATGACGACGAAGTTGACGATGATCAGGATGGTGAAGACGATCACCCCGATCACGAAGTTGCCGCTCATCACGAAGTTGCCGAAGGCTTCGATGACGTGGCCTGCAGCAGCAGTGCCCTCATGGCCATGGGCGAGGATGAGGCGCGTCGAGGCGAGGTTGAGCGCGAGGCGCAGCATCGTCACGATCAGCAGCACGGTCGGGAAGGCCGAGAACTCCAGCGGCTCCTCGATGAACAGCGCCGTCATCAGGACGAGCACCGAGAGGATGATCGAGAGCGCCAGCAGCATGTCGAGCAGCATCGCCGGCAGCGGGAAGATCAGCACCACGAGGATGCCCATCACGCCGATGGCGAGGAACAGGTCCGGCCGGTTGAGCAGCGCGCCCATCTGGCCGCGCGTCGGCATCGCCATGCCGTTGCCGCTGCCTGCCGTCACATCGCTCATCGAAGAACCGCTCCCACGCGCCACCCCTCCGCGAAGAGCAGCCGTACCCGGCAATTCTTGCCGGGCTCATGGTGAACGAGTGGTTAAGACCCCTCAAAAAATCCCATCTGGAACCTTTCTCTGAACGGACTGTTATCGGATGGCCGCCTTCCGGCCGCATTCAGCCGTCCAACTTCGAGGCGGGCCGACGACACAAGGCCACCTGGCCAAAGCCTTCTGGAGGAAATTTTGGATAGACGTTCATTCATGCTGAGCCTGTTCGGTGGTCTCGCCGTCGCCAGCGTCGGCGGCATGGGCATCGCGCAGGCCGCGACCGCTGTGCCCGCCGCTGCCCCGCTGCCGAATCCGGAAGATCTCGCTCCCGAGCTGAAGGCCGGTCTCGACAAGACCGATGCCGACTTCAGCCAGGTGGTAGTCCGTGATCGCGTCGTCGTTCGCCGGCCACGGCCCTATCGTCGTCCGGTCGTCGTGCGTCGCCGCGTCGTTGTGCGCCGTCCGCGCCGCGTCGTCGTTCGCCGCCGCGTAATCTACCGCTGAGAGCAAATCCGATCGGCAGGCGGCCTTCGGGCCGTCTGTCACATTTGAAGCGGCGCCGAGACCGTCTGTCGGAGGAATAAGCCGTTTGAGCGAAGGACGCGAAAGCCTACGCGACGAGATCGTCACGGACATCCCGGCCAGGCTCGATCGCCTGCCCTGGTCGCGCTTTCACACGCTCGTCGTCGTCGCGCTCGGCGTCACCTGGATCCTCGACGGTCTCGAGGTCACGCTGGCCGGATCCGTGTCCGGTGCGCTGAAGGAAAGTCCGGCGCTCAAGTTCACCAACACCGATATCGGTCTCGCCGGCGCTGCCTACATTGCCGGGGCGGTCATCGGCGCGATCCTCTTCGGCTGGCTCACCGACCGTCTCGGCCGCAAGAAGCTCTTTACCATCACCGTACTGGTGTATCTCTCGGCGACAGCCGCGACCGCCTTCTCCTGGAACCTGTGGAGCTTCCTGCTCTTTCGTTTCCTCACCGGCATGGGCATCGGCGGCGAATACACCGCGATCAACTCGGCCATTCAGGAACTTGTGCCGGCGCGCGTGCGCGGCTGGACCGATCTCGTCATCAACGGCTCCTTCTGGGTCGGCGCCGCGATCGGCGGCGTCGCCGCCATCGTCCTGCTCGACCCCGCGCTGGTGCCGCCCGACACCGGCTGGCGGCTCGCCTTCTTCATCGGCGCCGCGCTTGGGCTCGTCGTCATGATCCTGCGGCGATGGATCCCCGAAAGTCCGCGCTGGCTGATGAGCCATGGCCGCATTGCCGAGGCGGAGGCGATCGTCGCCCATATCGAGTCCTTCTCGCCGCCGCAGCCTGCCGCGACGCTGCCGACACTCACTCTGCGCCCTCGCCCGGGCACGCCGATGAGCGAGGTCGCCGATACCCTCTTCGTCACGCACCGGCCGCGCACCCTGGTGGCGCTGGCGCTGATGACCTCGCAAGCCTTTTTCTACAACGCGATCTTCTTCACCTACGCGCTGATCCTGACCGACTTCTACGGCGTTCCATCGCAGGCGATCGGCTGGTTCATCCTGCCCTTCGCAGCCGGCAACTTCCTCGGCCCGCTCCTGCTGGGCCGGCTCTTCGACACGCTCGGCCGGCGTCCGATGATCGCCGCCACCTATATCCTGTCTGGCCTGCTCCTCGCCGGCACCGGCTTTCTCTTCGCACGCGAGATCGTCAGCGCCAGCCAGCTCACCATCTGCTGGAGCATCGTCTTCTTCTTCGCCTCGGCCGCGGCGAGCTCCGCCTATCTCACGGTCAGCGAGACCTATCCGCTCGAGATCAGGGCGCTGGCGATCGCCGTGTTCTATTCGCTCGGCACCGGCCTCGGCGGCATCGCCGGCCCCTGGCTGTTCGGCGCCCTGATCGACACCGGCTCGCGCATGAGCGTGTTCGGCGGCTATCTGTTTGGCGCAGCGCTGATGATCGCGGCCGGGCTGATCGCCTGGCGCTTTGCGATCAAGGCCGAGCGCCGCTCGCTCGAAGACATCAGCAAGCCGCTGGGAGCGGTCTGAGAATGAGGCGGACATCGGCGGCGCGATTGCGCCTCAGACCGTCACAACAAGCTAACGGCCGGTCTCCCGCGCCGTCGGCCCTTTGTGAACCATCGTCGCAACACCAGCGTGACGCTCGGTCAGAAAGGGGAATAGAGTGGCCTCGTGGGAACGCGGCGCCCGGATCGAACCAACTGGAGGCATGACATGGATCGACGTTCATTTGTGATGGCGCTCTTCGGCGGTCTCGCCGTAGCCAGCGTCGGCGGCATCGCCGCTTCGGAAGCCGCACAGCCCAAGATCGCCCCGCTCCCGACCAGGAAGCCTGAGGAGCTGTCTGAAGAGCTGAAGGAAGGCCTCGACAAGACCGACGCCGACTTCAGCCAGTACTATTATTATCGCCGTCCGCGCTATGTCCGGCGCTACTACTACCGCCCGCGCTACTATTACCGTCCGCGGCGCTACTATTATCGTCGCCGCTACTATTATTGAGTGACCTTGGGTGGGCCGGAGTTCTCGCTCCGGCCCATCTGCATTTCAGGGCTTGTCAGAGCGACGTCGTCCGCGCCTGGCCCGGTTCGGCGACGGGAACGCCCGCAGAGACATACTCGCTCAGCTTGTTGCGCAGCGTCCGGATCGAGATGCCGAGGATCTTGGCGGCGTGGGTCCGGTTGCCGAGGCAATGGTCGAGCGTGTCGAGGATCAGGTCGCGCTCGACATCGGCGACGGTGCGCCCGACCAGGCCGCGCGTCACCGCCTCGGCCGTCTGCGCCGCCCGAGAGGCCACGTCGCGTCCGCTGGCCGGGCCGAGCGTCTCGCCTTCCGGCGTCAGCATCGCCTCGGTGCCGATCTCGACGCCCTGCGCCAGCAGCACGGCACGATGCACGGTGTTCTCCAGTTCGCGGACATTGCCGCGCCAGCTGTTGCCGAGCAGGAGCTTGCGCGCCTCGGCTGCGATAGGCCGCAGCGGCATGCCGTTCAGCTCGGCGTATTTCTTGGCAAAATGGTCGGCCAGCGCGAGGATGTCGCCCGGCCGCTCGCGCAGCGCCGGCAGGCGCAGATGCACGACGTTGAGCCGGTAGAACAGGTCCTCGCGGAAGGAGCCCTCGCGCACCGCGTCGCCGAGATTGCGGTTCGAGGTCGCGATGATGCGCAGGTCCACCTTGACCGGCTGCGTGCCACCGACTCGATCGATCATCCGCTCCTGCAGCGCGCGCAGCAGCTTGGCCTGCAGGCGCACATCCATCTCCGAGATTTCGTCGAGCAGGAGCGTGCCGCCATTGGCCTCCTCGAACTTGCCGATCCGCCGGGCGATCGCGCCGGTGAAGGCGCCCTTCTCATGGCCGAACAGTTCGGATTCGAGCAGATTGTCGGGGATGGCGGCGCAGTTCACCGCGACGAAGGGCTTGTCCTTGCGCAGCGACTTCTGGTGCAGATGCTGCGCGATCATCTCCTTGCCGGTGCCGCTCTCGCCGGTGACCAGAACTGGCGCATCCGAGCGCGCGATCTGGTTGGCGAGCTGGACGACCCGCTCCATCGCCGGATCGCGCCAGATCAGGCTGGCCTTGTCGCCGGCGACGGCGGCGAGCACGGCGGCGATCAATTCGGGATCGGGCGGCAGCGGCACGTATTCGCGCGCCCCGGCCTGGATCGCGGCGACGGCGGCGCGGGCATCTGTCGAGGTGCCGCAGGCGACGAGCGGGGTGCGGATGCGCTCGGCCTCGAGCGCCGCGACGAGTTTGGCGATCGGCTGCTCGACATCGACCATCAAGAGGTCGCCGCCCTTGGTGCGCAGCACCGCCAGCGCCTGCTCGACGCTCTCGGCATGGGTGACGGCGGCGCCCTGCGACACCGCGATCTTGGCGGCGGTGATGAGCTGGCCCTTGAGGCTGCCGACGATGATGAGGCGCATGGCTCAGGCCTTCCTTGAAGAATGCAGTCGTTCCGGCCGGTGCGTCACCGGTCGGTCTTGATGATTTCCGTCATGGTCACGCCGAGACGCTCCTCGACCACCACGACCTCGCCGCGCGCCACCAGGCGCTCATTGACGAAGATGTCGATCGCTTCGCCGACGCGCCGGTCGAGCTCCAGCACCGTGCCGGGCGTGACGCGCAGGAGGTCGCCGACTGCGATCCGCGAGGAGCCGAGCACGGCCGAGACGGTGACCGGCACGTCGAAGACCTGCTCGAGATCCTCCGCCGTCTTGACCGGCACAGGCCCGGAGCGCGCGACCGAGTCACCCCCGGCATCGTGATCGAAGGAGAGGTCGGCCGGATTGAGCGGCGGCAGGTTGAGGTCGTTTTCGTTTGCCATTGTCCCTTACCCCGCTGCCGGGCCGAAGACGGCCCTGACGGCCTTGTCGACCGCCTCGTTGAGCGTTGCGCTTTCGATCGCGATGCCGCCATCGGCCCATTCCAGCCGGCCATCGCCGAGGGCGATGTCGGGTTCGCCCAGCACGACGATCCGGCCGGCGAATCCGGTCTCGCGCGCCAGCGCCGACAGCTTGGCCTCGACGGTCTCGACCAGGCTCTCATGCACTCGGATCGCCAAATGCGGCGCGTGCCGGGCATGGGCGAGGCATTCGCGCGCCGCATCGAGCAATTGCGCCAGCGGCTTGTCGGCAAGAGCCGCACCGGCAAGGCTGCGCGCGGTCTTGATCGCAAGCTGCGCAGCCTGCGCCTCGATCTGCGCCAGCTGCTCATCCTGGTGTGCCAGCAGTCGCTCGCTCTGGCGCACCAGTTGCGAGAGCAGCGCGCCCAATTGCTGGTCGGCCTCGCGCCGCGCATGGTCGAGCCCGCTGTGGAAGCCGTCCGCCCGGGCGGCCTCGAGCGCGGCTTCGTCGACCGCCTTGCTGCCATTGCCGCGAAAGTCGGTGGCGAACATGAATTTCTTGGCTGCTGCCATGTCAGTAGACCAGCTCGTCTTCAGCGTTGCCCTTGGAGATGATGATCTCGCCCTTTTCGGCGAGGTCCTTGGCCAGGGTCACCATCTTCATCTGCGCTTCGTCGACCTCCTTGAGACGCAAGGGCCCGAGGCCCTGCATGTCGTCCTGCAGCACCTTGGCGGCGCGCTGCGACATCGCCCCGAGGAAGAAGGCCCGCATCTCCTCGTTCGCACCCTTGAGGGCGCGGGCCAGCGTGTCCTTGTCGACCTGGCGCATCATGGTCTGCAGGCCGGCGGAATCGAGCTTGCCGAGGTCTTCGAAGGTGAACATCAGCGCGCGGATGCGCTCGGCCGATTCCTGGTTGGTGGCATCGAGCGCGGCGAGGAAGCGCATTTCGGTCTGGCGATCGAAGCCGTTGAAGATCTCGGCCATCATCTCGTGCGGATCGCGCCGGCGCGTCTGCGTCAGCGTCGAGACGAATTCGGTGCGCAGCGTGTTCTCGATATGGTCGAGCGCCTCCTTCTGCACCGCTTCCATGCGCAGCATCCGGCCGACCACCTCGATCGACAATTCGTTCGGCAGATTGCGCAGCACATTGGCCGAATGATCGGGCCGGATACGCGAGAGGATCACGGCGATCGTCTGCGGATATTCGTTCTTGAGGAAGTTCGCGAGCACGACGGCGTCGATATTGCCGAGCTTCTGCCACATGTTGCGGCCGGCAGGACCACGGATCTCCTCCATGATCAGAGCGACCTGGTCGGTCGGCAGGATCTTCTCCAGCAGCGAGATCGTGCGATCGAACGAGCCGGTGATCGCCCCCGCGCTGGACAGACGGCCGACGAAGTCGAGCATCAGCTTCTCGACCTGGTCGGCATCGACCGTCCCGAGCTCGGCCATGGCGCGGGTGATGATCCGGATCTCTTCGTCGTCGAATTCCTGCCAGATCACCCGGCCATGGTCTTCACCGAGGATGAGCAGAATGACTGCGGCGCGCTGTGGCCCGGTCATGCTGTCGAGCATCATCGGGCCGTCGGAATAGTTCGTCATCTCGCTGTCGGCGTCGCTGCTTCCGCTGCGGGTTGCGATGGCGCGTGTCGCGGCCATGGTTCAGGCTCCCGTCACGCTGGTGCTTTCTCGTGGATCCAGCTGCGCAGCACCGCGACGGAATCCGCCGGATTCTGCGCGACCATGGCGCCGATCTTCTCGACCGACTGGGCCTTGAGCTGGCCCTTGATCTGCGCGATCGCGAGCATGCGCTCTGACGGCGCCTCGACGTCGATGCCACCCTCTCCGCCGGCACCCGTCGCCGCGCCGCCTGAGACGGACGGGAACGCCGACGGATCGCCCGTGCCCTGGTCGACGACGACCATGCCGTTGCGCATGAAGCTCGGAATCGCTCGGAGCTCGCGATCGGGCGCCAGCACCTGCTTGAGCAGCGGGCGCACCACCACCATCAGCACCATCAGGATCAGCAGCGCGATCACGCCCATTTCGGCGAAGCGGACGACGTCCTCCCGGGTGAACGACGCGAGCTGCTGCATCAGCGTCTGCTCGACGAGGTCCGTCGGCGCCTGCGGCGCCTCGGCGAAGCGCAGGTTGACGACCTCGACCTGGTCGCCGCGCTGGCGGTCGAAGCCGACCGCGGTGCGCACGAGCTGCGAGATGCGCTCCAGCTCCTCGGGCGGCCGCGGCTGGTAGGCGACATCATTGCCCTGCCTGCTGTAGAGCCCGTCGACCAGCACGGCGACGGAGAGCTTGCGGATGCGCCCGCCCTCCTGCACTTCGGTCCGGGTCGTGCGCGAGATCTCGTAGTTGACGACTTCCTCGTTCTTCGAGCTGGTGTCGCGCTGCGCGCCCTGCTGCTGGCCCTGGTTCTGCTGCGCGCCCGGCAATTCGTTGCCGACGGTGACGCCCTCGCGCTGCTCGTTCGAGGCGGAGGCCTCGTTGCGGTTCTGGCTGGAGCGGATGACCTTGCTTTCGGGATCGAAGGTCTCGGAGCGGCTCTCGATCCGGTTCGAATCGAGCATAGCCGAGACCTGCACGCGGGCGCGGCCCGGGCCGACGATGCTGGCGACGATGTCGTCGACCTGCGACTTGATCCGCCGCTCGATCGCATTCTGGCGCTCGTCCAGCGCCACGCCGACCATGCCCTGCTCGCCCTGGGCGCCGTCGGCGAGGAGCCGGCCGCGCTCGTCGACGATCGAGACCCGCTCCGGCTTCAGGCCATCGACGGCCGAGGAGACGAGATGGCGGATCGCCCTGACCTGGGCATTGTCGAGGTCGCCGGCGAGCTTGAGCGCGATCGAGGCGCGCGGCGGCTCGCGGTCGCGCTCGAACAGGCGCCGCTCGGGAATGACGAGATGGACGCGCGCCGCCTGGACGCGGCTGATCGAGCGGATGGTGCGCGAGAGCTCGCCCTCGAGCGCCCGCAGATGGTTGATGTTCTGGACGAAGCTGGTCGAGGAGAAGGCGTCGCCCTTGTCGAAGATCTCGTAGCCGACGCCGCCGCCGGACGGGATGCCTTTGCCGGCGAGCTCGAGCCTGAGCTTCGGCACGTCGGCGCGCGGTGCAAGAATGGTCTGCCCATCGCCGCGCAATTCGTATTTGACCCCGCGCGTATCGAGGTCCTTGGTGATGGCGCTGACGTCCTGGCTCGACAGGTCGGCGAAGAGCACGCCCATCGCCGGCTGCGACATGCGCACCATGACGAAGGCGAAGAAGCCGATTAGCGCCAGAGTCACCGCCAGCATAGCCGCCAGCCGCGCCGCGCCGAATCTCCGGAACTGTTCGACTAGCCCGTTCACGCCGTTCTTCCGTCGCCCGGTGCCTGCGAGACCAACGCACAGACACACCACTAGGCAAGTTTTTCCCGGTGCATGGTTAGCGCCCGGTTAACGGCGGTTAGGAAACGGCACAGTTCGGCTGAAATGCCACATGGCCGAAACGCGAAAACGCCGGCCTCTCGGCCGGCGCCTCTCGAATGTCTGCGGTCGCCAGAAGAAATTACTGGCGGTAGTGCTGGATGCGGGTGGTGCGCAGACCAGCGAGGCCATGCTGGTCGATCGACATCTGCCAGCTCAGGAATTCGTCGACCGTCAGCGTGTAGCGCTGGCAGGCTTCCTCCAGGCTGAGCAGGCCGCCGCGCACGGCAGCGACGACTTCGGCCTTGCGCCGGATCACCCAGCGGCGCGTGTTCATCGGCGGCAGATCGGCGATCGTCAGCGGGCTGCCATCGGGCCCGATCACATATTTGACGCGCGGTCGCAGCGGCTCGGTCATTGTACTCTCACACAACTCAACAGACCTACTGCCAGAGAGCTTAGCCCCGACGGGCTTAAATTTTGCCTAAAGCAATCACGCAGGCTTTCGGCATGGCTCATGACGGGTTTGTCAGGACGTGCTCTTCACCGATTTGACCCTGTCGAGCGGGACCTTGATCGCGCCGATCAGCAGCGTCGGCACGGTGGTCGAAAAGTCGATGCCGTCGACCTTGCCGGTGATCTCGGTCTTGACCGTGATCGCCGCGCCCGAGACGTCGGTGCCGTCGACAGTGATGGTATATTCGCCGTCGGGCGCAGTGGAGCCCGTCGAGGTCTTGCCGTCCCAGCTATAGGTCTGGTCGCCCGCCGTCAGCGTCTTCGTGCCGGTATAGACCACCTTGCCGCTCGAATCCTTGATGGTGATCGTGCCGGTGCCGCCCTTGGAGGCATTGAGCGTCCACTCGGCCTTGCCTTCTTTGAGCGGCGTCGCGGCGCCATCGGCCGTGACGGTCTGGCCGACGAACCCGATCGCGCTCGCGCCCGTCGTCGCCTTGCTGACGCCGAGCAGCGCGGTCAGCGTCTCGTTCTGCTTGAGCTGCTGCTCGACGCCGGCGAACTGCACCAGTTGCTGGGTGAACTGGTTGGTGTCGAGCGGATCGAGCGGGTTCTGGTTCTTGAGCTGTGTCGTCAGCAGCGTCAGAAACTGGTCGAAGTTATTGGCGATCGAGGTGCCGTTGCCGCTCGCGGTGTTGTTCTGTGCCGCCGCGATCTGCTGGGCGGTGAGCTTGCTGGTATTGGAGACGGCCATGACACGTCCCTCCTTCAGATGCTGAGGTCGACGCCGCCGAGGCGGCCGCCGGTTCGCGGCAGGGTTGCGACATCGGTGACGAGTGCGCTGTCTTCGCTGGCCTGAACCCAGGTGCGGCGGCCGCGCGGCGCCTCGTCACCCTGCTGCTGGCGCCCACCGGCCTGCTGGCCGCCCGGATCGCGCAGGCTGAGATCGATTCCGCCCTCGGAGGGCTTCAGTCCAGCCTGCTCGAAGGCGCGCTCCAGCGTGCGTGCGTCGCGCTGCAGCATGTGGAGTGTCTCGACCCGGTCGACGGTCAGCTTGGCGCTGACGTCGCCCTTGTCGGAGATTTCGAGGCTGACGTCGATGCGCCCGAGCTCGGCCGGATCGAGCCTGATGTCGAAGCGCCTGTTGCCGGCGAGTGCCTTCGCGCCGATCTCGATCGGCACGACATGCAGCGGCGTCGGCCGCCCGGCATCTGCGGAAACAGCCTTGTGGGCTGCTTCGGCCTGGGCACGGGCCGTCGCCTGGGCGGCGGCGTCGAGCTCCGTCAACGGCGCCTGCGGTGCGGTCAGGCTCTGCGGGCCCGCCGCGAGAATGGCCTGCGGGCTCAGGGGCGCGCTTGCCTGCTGCACGCCGCTGGTGGCTTCCGTCGACGCGGCCTGCGTCGTCTGGGCGGTGGCTGCGGGCGCAGTGGCGGCATCGGCGGCCTTGGTATCGCTCGTCGCCTTCGCATCGCTGCCAGCGGCGCTCGCGGCGACCTTGCCGGCGTCGCTATCGTCCTTGGCGGTGGCCTGCGCCTCGCCGGGCTTGGTCTCAGCCGTCTTCGCAGCGCTTTGGTCCGCGCCGCCGGACTTGGCTTCGCCCGATTTGCCGTCCGTCTTGGATTCGGTGCCGGCAGCCGGAAGCTGCGGCTGCAGCCCTGCCTTGATGTCGGCAGCGGCGGCCTCGCCGCCCGCGCTCGCCCGGCCGTCTGCCTTCGCCGGCAGCGCTGGCGGGACCGGCACGGCGATAGCCTCGCCGGTCGCCTGCGCCGTAGCCCCGGTCGCCGTCAGGGCCTTGCCGTCCTCGGTGGTCGTGCCTTCCGGCTTCGCCGGCTCGCCGCCGTGGAGCGCGGCGGCCGCGAGGGCGAGGAATTCCGCGGCGATCGGTGTCGGCGGCACGGGCTGCATCACCGCGCCAGCGGCGGCCTGCTCGTCCGGGCTGCCCTTGCCGATCACCGGCGCTCCATCGAGGGCAGCGGCCAACGCGGCCTTGCGCTCCTCGATCGTCTTGCCCCCGACAGGCTTGTCGTCGGCAGCCGTCTCGCTCGTCTTGGTCTGGCTCGCCGAGGTGTCCTTCGTCGCGTCCGCGCCGACCTCCGCCTTCGTCGTGTCGGATGTCTCGCTGGCGTCCGCGGCCTTCCTGTCCTTGCCGGTATCGTCGGCGCGGGTCGACGATCTGGCATCGGCCGCGCTCGTCTTGCGGGCGCCGTCGTCCGGCTTCGCCTGATCGCGCATGCCGGCGTCATCGCGGGCATTGCGGTCGTCGTCGAGACGCCCGCGGGGACGGTCGTCATCCAGGCGCGGGCGCGGCCGATCCGCCGGCTCGGGCGGCAAGGTGAAAGCCTGTTCCGAGGCGTCCCGTTCGGGGCCGCGGCGGCTCGGAAACGTGATCTCAGGCAGCGCAGAGGAACGCGAGACCGGCGCAGCTGACATGGGTACTCTCCGGAACGGAACCGTGACGATGTGGCCGCCGCTCTCCCAGCAAGAGGCGAGCCAACCAGAAAATCTCTATGATTCAATGTCTTGAGTGAATCGACTCGATCCCGGACCCGGCAGGAATGACGTCATCGGACGGCGCCACTCGGCAGGAATTGCCGGCCGGATGCTGGCCCGCATCTATCAAAACCGCTATAGAGCGCCCAAATCCTCGGACGCTTCGCGCCCGAACCCGCCTGGACCCCTGATGACCGTTTCGCTCAACTCGCTCGACATCGCCAAGCCGCCTGCGGCCACACGCGTCGTCGCGGCCATGTCGGGCGGCGTCGACTCCTCGGTGGTGGCAGCGCTGCTGAAGCGCCAGGGCTATGACGTCGTCGGCGTCACCCTGCAGCTCTACGACCATGGCGAAGCCGTGCACCGCGCCGGCGCCTGCTGCGCCGGCCAGGATATCCACGACGCCCGCCGCGTCGCCGAGGCGATCGGCATTCCGCATTACGTGCTCGACTATGAGAGCCGCTTCCGCGACGCGGTGATCGAGCGCTTCGCCGAGAGCTATCTCGCCGGCGAGACGCCGATCCCCTGCGTCGAGTGCAATCGCACCGTGAAGTTCCGCGACCTGCTCGGCCTCGCCCGCGAGCTCGGGGCCGATGCGCTCGCCACCGGCCATTATGTCGCCAGCCGCGATCTCGGCACAGGCCATCGCGGCCTCTTCCGTGCCGCCGACGAGAGCCGGGACCAGAGCTATTTCCTCTATGCCACGACGCAGGAGCAGCTCGACCTGTTGCGCTTCCCGCTCGGCGGCCTCGACAAGGTCCAGACCCGGGCGCTCGCCGCCGAGTTCGGCCTCGCCATCGCCGACAAGCCTGACAGCCAGGATATCTGCTTCGTGCCGAACGGCCGCTATGCCGAGGTGATCGAGCGCCTGAAGCCGGGCGCCGCCCGGCCCGGCGCCATCGTCCACCTCGACGGCCGCGTGCTCGGCGAGCACGAGGGCGTGCTGCGCTACACCGTCGGCCAGCGCAAGGGCCTCGGCATCAGCAGCGCCGAACCGCTCTATGTCGTCGCGCTCGACGCCGAGAACGCCCGCGTCATCGTCGGCCCGCGCGAGGCGCTCAGCGTCAGCCGCGTCGACCTGCGTGATCTCAACTGGATCGGCGACATCGCGCTCGCCGACCTGCCGCCCGAGGGCATCGAGGTCGCGGTCCGCGTCCGCTCGACCCGCGCGCCGCGCGAGGCCCGCCTGCTTGCCGACGACAAGGGCGTGCATGTCCTCCTGGCGCAGGGCGAGGAGGGCGTCTCGCCCGGCCAGGCCTGCGTGATCTACGACCATGCCGGCAGCGGAGCCCGCGTGCTCGGCGGCGGCGTCATCATGGCCAACCGGGCGCCCCGCCCGGCGCCGCAGCCCGAGCCCGCCTACGCCATCTCATGACGACGACGAACGGTCTCGACGCGCAAAGGCGCGTCTACGCGGTCTGGGCGAAATTCTACGACCGGATCTATCAGGGCCTGCTTGCCCGCGCCCAGCGCGAGGCGGTTGCGGCAGCCTGCGCCAGCGGCCGCGACATCCTCGAGATCGGCGTCGGCACGGGACTCACCCTGCCCTATTTCGAACCCGACAGGCAGGTTGTCGGCGCCGACCTCTCGCTGGACATGCTGCGCGTGGCGCGAGCCAAGGTGCTGAGCCAGAATCTCGCTCATGTCCGCGGCCTGATGGTGATGGACGCCTGCCGGCTCGGCTTCGCCGACAACTCCTTCGACGCGGTCACCGCGCAGTTCGTCATCACCCTCGTCCCCGATCCCGAGCAGGCCCTCGGCGAGATGGACCGGGTGCTGCGCCCGGGCGGCGAGATCGTCATCTCCAGCCGCCTCGTCGATGATGGCGGCTTCGCCGCCCCGTTCTGGAAGGCGGTCGCGCCATTGGCCAGGGCGATCGGCTGGAGCAGCGATTTCAAGGTCTCGCGCCTGACCGACTGGGCCGCGCGAACCGGCCGCTACGAGACCGTCCATGTCGGCCAGGGCTATTTCAAGGTGGTCCGGTTGAGGAAGCTGAGCTGAGCCACGTCATGAAGGCTTGACGCCGGCGCCCCCCGCCCCCTATATCCGCGCCGTCGCGATTGACCGCCGTTAACGGCGCGTCGCCATCGGGGCGGGGTAGCTCAGCTGGTTAGAGCAGCGGAATCATAATCCGCGTGTCGGGGGTTCGAGTCCCTCTCCCGCTACCATCTTGCCCCCCGAGGTTTTCTGGTCGGGACGTGGTCGCCGCCGATCAGGTTCGTTCGACGAGTGCACCAGCTCGACACTCTGCCCGGTTGACATCGAGGTTGCCGTCCCCAACTGCGTCGGGATGTCCCCGATATCAGACAATCTCACGCGCCGACCGAAAAGAGCCCTGCTGCTGCGCAATCCAAAGGCGCGCCGCGGCCAGGAGTCGATCGACCCCCTTCTCGATCGCCTGAAGGATGGCGGGCTCGACGTCACCGTCGAAACCTTCGAAGCCCTACCGGAAATCGCGCGCGACATCGTGCGCCTGCGCCACAGGGCAGATCTCGTCATCGTCTGCGGCGGCGACGGCTCGGTGTCGTCGGCTGCGCTCGCAGCGATGGAAAGCGGCCTGCCGCTCGGCATCATTCCGATGGGAACGGCAAATGACCTGGCGCGCACGCTCGACATCCCGATGGATCTCGTCGGCGCGGCAGACATCATCGCTCGCGGCGAGATACGCCAGGTCGACGTCGGTACGGTCAACGGCTACGCCTTCTTCAACGTCGCCAGCATCGGGTTGAGCAGCGAGCTGGCGCAAAGCCTCGACCCGGTGCTGAAGAAGCGGTTCGGGAGACTGGGCTACGCCGTGGCCGCCATGAAGGTCATGACAGGCGCGTCGCGGTTCAAGGCCAAGATCACGGAGAAGGGGCAGACGACCGACGTCGAGACCTACCAGATCGCCGTGGGCAACGGCCGACACTATGGCGGCGGCAACGTGGTCGAGGAGAATGCCGAGATCGATGACGGGCATCTCGATCTCTACAGCCTGGAGATGACGAATCTCTGGAAACTGGCGCTGATGCTGCGCTCGTTCCGGTCGGGAACTCACGGTGCATGGCGCGAGGTCCGCACGGCGAAATGCGTCGAGTTCGATATCGAGACGAGGAAACCGATGCCGGTGAACACCGATGGCGAAATCGTCACCGCCACGCCAGCGCGCTTCAAAGTTCATCCGAAGGCCGTTTCGATCTTTGCGCCAGGCGCGCATGAGCGTTCGGACATCGCTCGGCCGGCGCTGTATCACCGCTGACTCCACGGTAAAACAGGCATGCCCACGATCGAGGCCGGCGTCAGCCAGCCTCTGTGGCGCGTGTCCCATCGGCTTGCCGCAGCGCGCCGGCCGATTGCCGCACCACTTCGGCGATCTCCAGGAGTTGCTTCGCCAGCGGGCTTGTCTTGCGCCAGACCATGCCGATCGTCCTGGACGGCTCCGGCGCCCTGAAATGCGTGATCGCGACGCAGGCCGAGCGCGTTTCGACCGCCACCGCCATTTCCGGGATCAGCGTGACGCCGAGCCCGGCATCGACCATCTGCACCAGCGTCGAGAGGGAGCTGGCATCGAGCAGGTCGCGCGACTGCACGGTCCGCGGCTTGGTGCTGCAGAACGACAGCGCCTGGTCGCGGAAGCAATGCCCCTCCTCCAGCAGCAGCAGCCGCATCTCGCGCAGCGCCTCGCGGTCCGGGGCCGGCTTGCCCTCGTCCGAACGCGGCCGCACCAGGACGAAGCGCTCGGTGAACAGCGCGACCTCGGTCAGCGACGGCTCGGACACCGGCAGCGCGACGATCGCCATGTCGAGCCGCCCCTCGCTCAGCTCCTGCACCAGCTTCGGCGTCAAAGTCTCGCGCACATTGAGGTCGAGCTCGCCATGCAGGCGGGTGAGATCGCTGATCAGGCCGGGCAGCAGATAGGGCGCAACCGTCGGAATCACGCCGATGCGCAGGCGCGTGACTTGCCCGTCTCGCGAGGTATGCGCATAGCCTTCGAGCTCGTCGAGCGAGCGCAGCACGTCCCTGGCCCGCGCCGCGATCTCTTCGCCGAAGCGCGTCAGCCGGACCTGGCGCCTGTCGCGTTCGAACAGCCCGCCGCCCAGCTCCTCCTCCAACGCCTTGATCTGCTGCGACAACGCCGGCTGCGAGATCGCGCAGGCCTCGGCCGCGCGTCCGAAATGGCCGTGCCGCGCCAGCGCCTCGAAATAGCGCAGCTGCTTGAAGGTCAGATTTGTCATAATCCCAGCTTATCGTCGCGATCAGAAAATCGGAATTAAAATAATGAAATGGCCCTGCTAAGACCCACCCCGGAACCCAGCCGAGCTTCGGAGAGAGACATGAACGCGAAGACTGAGGACAGCACGGGAAAATGCCCCGTCGCCCATGGCGGGGGCGCCCGGCAGAACCGCGACTGGTGGCCGAACCGGCTGCCCGTCGAGCTGCTGAGCCAGCATTCGGCCAAGTCGGATCCGCTCGGCCAGGCCTTCGACTATCGCGAAGCTTTCGCCAAGCTCGACTACGCAGCGCTGAAGAACGACCTGCGCAAGCTGATGACCGACTCGCAGGATTGGTGGCCCGCCGACTTCGGCCACTACGGCCCGCTGTTCATCCGCATGGCCTGGCATAGCGCCGGCACCTATCGCCTCGCCGACGGGCGTGGCGGCGGTGGTCGCGGCCAGCAGCGCTTCGCGCCGCTCAACAGCTGGCCGGACAATGTCAGCCTCGACAAGGCGCGCCGCCTGCTCTGGCCGATCAAGCAGAAATACGGCCAGGCGATCTCCTGGGCCGACCTGATGATCCTGACCGGCAATGTCGCGCTGGAGACGATGGGCTTCCGCACCTTCGGCTTCGCCGCCGGCCGCGCCGACACCTGGGAGCCGGATCAGGATGTCTACTGGGGCCGCGAGACCACCTGGCTCGGCGGCGATCTGCGCTACGCCCATGGTTCGGAAGGCGTCGAGAAGCCTGCCGGCGAGGCCGTTCTCGTCGCCGATGACGACGCCGATGGCAAGGTGCATTCGCGCAATCTCGAAACGCCGCTCGCCGCGACGCAGATGGGCCTGATCTACGTCAACCCGGAGGGTCCGGACGGCAACCCCGACCCGCTGCTCGCCGCCAGGGACATCCGCGACACCTTCGCCCGCATGGCGATGGACGACGAGGAGACCGTCGCGCTGATCGCCGGCGGCCACACCTTCGGCAAGACCCACGGCGCCGGCCCCACCGACAATGTCGGCGTCGATCCCGAGGCCGACGGCCTCGAAGCGCAGGGCCTCGGCTGGCATAGCGGCTTCGGCTCTGGCAAGGGCGGCGACACCATCACCAGCGGCCTCGAGGTCACCTGGACCCAGACGCCGGCACAGTGGAGCAACTTCTTCTTCGAGAACCTCTTCGGCTTCGAATGGGAGCTGGAGAAGTCGCCGGCCGGCGCGCATCAATGGGTCGCCAAGAACGCCGAGGCGATCATTCCGGACGCGCATGACCGCTCGAAGAAGCGCAAGCCGACCATGCTGACGACCGACATCTCGCTGCGGGTCGACCCGGCCTATGAGAAGATCTCGCGCCGCTTCCTCGAGAATCCGCAGGCCTTCGCCGAGGCCTTCGCCCGCGCCTGGTTCAAGCTGACCCATCGCGATCTCGGCCCGCGCTCGCGCTATCTCGGCCCGGAAGTGCCGAAGGAAGAGCTGATCTGGCAGGACGTGGTGCCGGTGGCCGACCATCCGCTGGTCAACGCCGCCGACATCGCCGTGCTCAAGGACAAGATCAAGGCCTCCGGCCTTACCGTCTCCGAGCTGGTCGGCACCGCCTGGGCCTCGGCCGCGACCTTCCGTGGCGGCGACAAGCGCGGCGGCGCCAATGGTGCGCGCGTCCGCCTCGCCCCCCAGAAGGACTGGGAGGTCAACCGCCCGGCCCAGCTCGCCAGGGTGATCGATGTTCTCGACGGCATCCGCCGCCAGTTCAACAAGGAAGCTGGCGGCGACCAGAAGGTCTCGCTGGCGGACCTGATCGTGCTGGCCGGCAATGTCGGCGTCGAGCAGGCGGCCAAGGCCGCCGGCCATGACGTGAGCGTGCCGTTCACCCCGGGCCGCACCGACGCCAGGCAGGAGCAGACCGACGTCAACTCCTTCGCGGTGATGGAGCCGGCGCTGGACGGCTTCCGCAACTACCGGAAGCCGGGCGTCAGGGTGCCGGCCGAGGCGGCGCTGATCGACCGGGCCCAGCTGCTGACGCTGACCGCCCCCGAGCTAACCGTGCTGATCGGCGGCCTGCGCGCCATCGACATCAACGCCGACGGTTCCAAGCACGGCATCCTGACCGAGCGGCCGGGCGCGCTGACGAACGACTTCTTCGTCAACCTGCTCGACATGGGCACGCAGTGGCGGGCGACCTCCGAAGCCAAGGAGGTGTTCGAGGGCACCGATCGCAAGACCGGCGCCGTCAAATGGACCGGCACCCGCGCCGATCTCGTCTTCGGCTCGAACTCGATCCTGCGCGCCCTCGCCGAGGTCTATGCCAGCGCCGACGCCAAGGAGAAGTTCGTCAAGGACTTCGTCGCGGCCTGGGCCAAGGTGATGAACCTCGACCGTTTCGACGTCGCCTGACGCCGAGGAAACCGGCCGCCCGGCGTGATCGCCACGCCGGGCGCAAAAGGGTGGCCGCGCCCGCAAAGGGCGCGGCACATTCCTCAATGTAAGTGGAGAAGAGATTCAAGAACAGAATTCATAAGATTTCTCGAAACGGCAGATCGACCCAGACGCCTGTCAGTATCGATAACCTCGATCTTCATCACCGAATACTGGGCATTCGCCCGCTATAGCGAGCGAGCCATAGCTTCACAATTCGTTCATGTTTCCTGTGGTCAGCTCTACGAAGGGCGACACCAAGGAGAGAAACCATGAACCGACGTTCATTCATCGCCACGCTGTGTGGTGGACTCGCCGCGAGCGCCGCGGGTGTGAGCCTGGCGAGCGCGCCGGTCGCCGCCGCCTCGCTTGCACCGGAGAACGCGGCCCGGCTCGACGCGGCTCCCGCCGAGTTCAGCCAGTACTGGCGCCGTCCGCGCCGTCGCCGGACGGTCTGCTCGGTCCGACGCAACCGCTACGGCCGTCGCGTGCGCGTTTGCCGGACCGTCTATTACTGACGACATCGCCCCGGCCATAAGGGCCGGGGCGCTCCCCCGTCTGACCCAACCGCACCAGGGCAGGGTCTATGTCGCGGCGGCGGCATCCGCCCTATCATGACCATGGGTCATGATAGGAGCCGCGAGCATGAACCATATCGCAGGGATTGCCGCCTTCGCCGGATTTGCGATCATCGCACTGCCGGCGCAGGCGACCGAATGGATCGGGCGCTGGGGCGCGCCGGGCTGCAGCGCCGACGACACAGTGATCGGCCTCGACGCCAAGGAGCTTGACTTCTCGACATTCGAGGCGAGTTGCCGAACGCTGCGCGCCGAGCGCCGGCGGGACGTCTACGAAATCGCCGGGGAATGTCATGGCGAAGGCCGGCCGATGCGGGTCGTCTTCACCGTCCGTGTCGATGGCGACACGCTCTCCTTCATCCGCCAGCGCGGCTTCGATTTCAGCCCGAAGCGTTTCCGGCGCTGCCGCTGACACCACCTCGCGGCCCTGCCTGCGCATCGTCATCCTGCAGCACCCGCCAGGCCGCGCCGTCGAGATCGGCGTACTGGCCGCTGCGCATGCACCAGAAGAAGGCACCGAGGCCTAGAAGCCCGAGGCCGAGCGCCAGCGGGAACAGAATCACGATGATGTTCATGACTGCGCCTCCCCCGCTGCACGGGCGCGCAACGCATTGAGCGTCACCACCAGCGAGGAGCCGGACATCGCGACGGCGGCGACCAGCGGCGTCGCCAGCCCGGCGATGGCGATCGGCACCGCGACCGCATTGTAGAGTACGGCGAACCAGAGGTTCTGCAGCATCAACCCGCGCGCCTTGCGGGCGATTCCCAGCGCGGCCGCGACCGGCGCCAGGCTCTCGCCGAGGAAGACGATGTCGGCCGCCGCCTGCGCCAGATGAGTGGCGCTGACCGGCGAAAGCGAGACATGGGCGCCCGCCAGGGCCGGCGCATCGTTGAGCCCGTCGCCGACCATCAGCACCTTATGGCCATCGGCCGCCATTTGTTCGAGCAGCGCGAGCTTGTCGCCAGGCAGCAGGCCGGCATGCAGCTCGGTCACGCCGAGCTCGGCGGCGATCGGCGCCACCGCCTCGAAGCGGTCGCCGGAGAGGATCGCGACCTCTAGCCCGGCCTTGCGCAGGGCGGCGATGGTCTCGCGCGCCTGCGGGCGTAGCGCCTGCCCGAGCGCCAGCACGGTGCAGAAGGCGCCATGGCGATAGGCGATCAGCGAGGCGCCGGGATGCAGCGCCGCGACCATGGCCGCCTCGGACTGCGCGCCGCAGAAGGCGACGCTGCCGAGACGCCGCTCATTGCCAACCTGCCCCACGCGAAGACCTTGCCCCTTCTCCTCGTGCACGTCCTCCGCCGCACGCGAAACACCGAGCGCCCTTGCGAGTGCCTGCGCCAACGGATGCCCGCTCGCCGCCGCGAGCGCGCCGATCTCGGCTCGCCGCTCGGCCGGCAGGGCCTCGGGATTGAGGATCTCCGGCTCCGGCAGGGTCAACGTCCCGGTCTTGTCGAAGACGGCGATATCGGCCTCGGCCAGGCGCTCCAGCGCATCGCCCTGCTTCAGCATGATCTTGCGCTTGAACAGGGCGGAGGCCGCGACGACCTGCACAGCCGGGATGGCGAGGCCGAGCGCACAGGGACAGGTGATGATCAGCACGGTGACGCCGATCATCAGCGCTTCCGGCCAGGACATGCCGAAGGCCAGCCAGCCGAGGAAGGTCGAGGCCGCCAGCGTGTGCACCACCGGGGCATAGAGCCGCGCGGCGCGGTCGGAGAGGCGGACATAGCGCGAGCGGTTGCCGACCGCCTGGTCCATCAGCCGGTCGATCTCGTCGAGCAGAGTGCCCTCCCCGGCCGCATTGACCCGCACGGTCAGAGTGCCGGTGAGATTCAGCGTGCCGGCATGGACGCGCTCGCCCTGCCCGATGTCGACCGGGGTGGTCTCGCCGGTGACGAGGCTCTGGTCGAGATCGGACCGGCCGGTCTCGACGATGCCGTCGACTGAGACGCGCTCGCCCGGCCGCACCAGCACGAGATCGCCGGGCGCGATCGCGGCGATCGGCAGCACCGTGGTGCTGCCGTCGCCGGAGAGCCTCGTCGCGGTCTCGGCCTTGAGCGCAGCGAGATTGCCTGCAAGATCGCGGGTGCGCTGGCGCATCAATTGGTCGAGATGGCGCCCGATCAGCAGGAAGAAGAGCAGCATGACCACGCCGTCGAAATAGGCGTGGCGGCCATGGTTCCAGGTCTCGGCGACCGACATGACCAGCGCGAGGACGACGCCGATGGTGATCGGCACGTCCATGTTGACCGCGCCGGCCTTCAGCGCCCGAAGCGCGCTCTCGAAGAAAGGCCGGCCGGCATAGGCCGCCGTCGGTAGCGCGATCAGGGCGGAGAGCCAGTGGAAGAAGTCGCGCGTCGTCGGGTCGATATCGCCCGCATTGCCGGACCAGACCGCGACCGAGAGCAGCATGATGTTCATCGAGGCGAAGCCGGCGACGCCGAGCGCGCGTAGGAGATAGCGCTCCTCGCTCGCGGCTCCCGCCTCCTGGCGCTCCGGCGCGAAGGGATAGGCCTTGAAGCCGAGCGCGGCGAGCTTCTCGACCACCGCCTCCGGACGCAGCAGCGCCTCGCGCCATTCGACCGAGACGCGCTTCAGCGCCAGGTTGACGCGGGCGCCCAAAATGGCAGGCTCGCGGGCGAGCCCGCCCTCGATCGCCTGCATGCAGCCGGCGCAGCGTATGCCGTCAACCGCCAGCTCCATGCTGGCGATGCCGCCATTGCGATGACGGACGAAGACGGAGAGGTCCTGCGCCGCCATCTCAGCGCTCCAGAGTGACGCGGCTGCGCGAGACGAAGACGACCTCCTCGCCGCGCCTGACCTGTAGCTCGAGGATCCAGGAGCCGGCCTCGATCGTCTCGAAGCGGGCCTCGTAGCGCCCTGGCCGGCTCTCGCTCAGCGAAAGGTCATGGTCGCGAGCTGAGGTCGCCCGGTGACGCAGACGAGCGCTGGTGGCGAGGCCGGCGAGCGGCCCGCCGCTGCGATCGGCCAGGGTGACGGCGAGCGTCGCGCCGTCGGCCTGCCGGGCCAGCGTCGTGGAGGCGGACCAGCCGCGCGCATCGCGCTCGTGCTGGCGGGCGATCTCTTCGTTGAAGCGCTGGCTCGCCTCATAGGCGCTGCGGGTCTCGACGCCCGGCATGGTCCGCAGCGCCATCGTCAGGATGGTCGCATTGACCGAGACGACCACGCCGAAGAACAGGATCAGCATGGCGGCGACCATGCCTCCGGTCAGCTCGACGGGCCGGCGCGAAGCGATCGGCCTTGGGGTCTCATAGGGCATGATGATGACTCCGCAGCAGCTCATCGATGGGTCTCCGGCGCCATGAAATGGTCGTCGGCTCGCACCGTCTCGCCGGCAAAGAGATCAGAAGCGGTGATGGTGATCACCTGCGAGGCCGCGAGCGGCACGCCGGCCGGGACGGTGACGAGCACGCGCACCTCGCGCGAGGAATCGGGATCGACGGTGACGACCGGCCGCAGATCGGCACTGGGCGGGGCTCCGACCGCCTCGATCCTGATGCCGGGCAGGCCCGAGACCGTCAGGGCGAAGGGCCGATGCTCCGGACGCTTGTTGAGCAGGCGCACCGCATAGGCGTTGCGGATCGCCCCGTCGCTCAGGGTGACGAACAGCGGCGTGCGCTCATGCAGCACCGAGATGCCGGCGGTGCTGCGGGTCGCGAGCTGCCAGAGCATGGCACCCCCGACGATCGCGATCAGCGCCAGATAGATCAGGGTGCGCAGGCGCACCAGCCGGTAGATCGCAGGTTTCCCGGCCAGGCGGCGCTGGACATTGCCGTCGGTGTCATAGGCGATCAGCCGGGTCGGCCGGCCGATCTTGGTCATCACGGTGTCGCAGGCGTCGATGCACAGGCCGCACTGGATGCAGTCGACCTGGGCGCCGTCGCGAATGTCGATCCCGGTCGGGCAGACCGCGACGCATTGGAAGCAGTCGACGCAGTCGCCCGCCGGCGCGCCCTGCGCCTTGAGCCTCAAAGCCTGTTTCACCGAGACGCGCGGCTCGCCCCGGTCGTAGCGATAGGTGACGTTGAGCGCTTCGTCGTCGGTCAGCGCTGCCTGGATGCGCGGCCAGGGACACATGTACTTGCAGACCTGCTCGCGCATGATCCCGGCGAGCGTGTAGGTGGTGAAGGTCAGGATCGCGATCCAGACATAAGCCGAGAGCGGCGCGGTGAAGGTCGCAAGCTCGCGCACCAAAGTCGGCGCATCCGCGCAGTAGAGCACCCAGGCGCCGCCGGTCCACCAGGCGATGATCAGCCAGACCGCGTGCTTGGCGCCCTTGCGCCAGAGTGTGTCGAAGCCCCAGGGCTCGGCGTCGCGGCGCATGCGCTCGCGCCGGTCGCCCTCGAAAAAGCGCTCCACCGAAAGGAAGAGATCGGTCCAGACCGTCTGCGGGCAGAGATAGCCGCACCAGACCCGGCCGGCGACCGCGTTCATCAGGAACAGGACGAAGGCGGCCAGGATCAGCAGGCCGGTGAAATAGTAGACCTCCTGCGGCCAGATCTCGATGAAGAAGAAGTAGAAGCGGTTGTTGGCGATGTCGGCCAGGACCGCCTGGTTGGGGAGATACGGGCCGCGATCCCAGCGCAGGAAGGGCAGCAGGTAATAGATGCCCAGGCACAGGAAGAGGATCAGCCACTTCGCGCGCCGGAACGGGCCCGCCACGCTCTGCGGATAGACCTTCCGCGACGCCGCAAAGAGCGGAATGTCGTCCTGGTCGGCCTCGGCGGTGCTCACGCTACTGCCCTCCCCCCAGCGAGTGGACATAGACGGTCAGCGCCTTGATCGTGGTCTCGTCGAGACGTCCGGCCCAGGCCGGCATCACCCCGTTTCGGCTGTTGGCGATGGTCTCGGTCAGCGAGGCCATGTCCATGCCGTAGAGGCTGATCGCGTCGGTGAGGTTGGGCGCACCGAGCTCCTGATTGCCTTTGCCCGTAGCGCCATGGCAGGCGGCGCAATTGTCGGCGAAGACCTTGCGCCCGAGCTTGAGGTCCGCCTTCGGCTCGGTCGACAGGCCGGCAAGCTCGCGGACATGGCTGGCGACGGCAAGAATCTCCTCGCGCTTCAGCACGCCGTCGCGCCCGAAGGCGGGCATCTGGCTGACACGGGTGTCGTTGTCGCCGGCAACGCGAATGCCATGGCGGATCGTCTGCTGGATCGCCGGGAGCGAGCCGCCCCAGAGCCAATCGTCGTCGTTGAGGTTGGGATAGCCCTTGGCACCGGCGCCGCCGACGCCGTGGCACGCCGCGCAATTGTCGCCGAAGGCGGCCTTGCCCTGCGCCATCGCGATCTGGAACAGTGTCGGATCGGCCTTGATCTGCGCAGGCGTGGCGTCCGTCATGCCGGCGGCCTGCGCCGCGCGCTGCGCCTTGAGCCTGGCCATGTCCGCGCCGATGTCGATACGGCTGGCGTAGCCGATCACGCCTTTGGTCGTGTCGGTCAAAAGCGGCCAGGCCGGATAGACGATCCAGTAGCCGATCGACCAGACGATGGTGGCGTAGAAGATGCCGAGCCACCAGCGCGGCAGCGGCGTGTTGAGCTCGCGGATGCCGTCCCATTCATGGCCGGTCGTCGGCATGCCTGTGGCGGCATCGACATGCGGATCCTCGTGCTTCTGGTCCATCGGTCAGTCCTCGCGCAGCGGGTTGAGCGCGGCTTCTTCGAAACGGGCGCGGTTCTTCGGCCAGAAGGCGTAGACACAGACCCCGAGAAAGACGGCGACGAAGTAGAGGAGCCCGGCGGATTGGGCGAAGCCGGCGAGCCAGTGATAGGTGGTTTGCATGGGTTGGCTCAGCGGATGTTGGCTTTGTCGTCGTAGAGCTTGAAGTCGACCATCGTGCCGAGCGCCTGCAGATAGGCGATCAGGGCGTCGGCTTCGGTGATGCGCTGCGGATTGCCGTCGAAATCGCGCGACTGCGCCTTGGGATAGCGCTTCTCCAGATCGGCCTGGCCGGGATGGTCGGGCGTCGCCTGCGCCTTCAGGTCGTTCTGCGCCTGTGCGATCATCTCGTCGCTATAGGGCACGCCGCCGGCGCGATTGGCGCGCAATTCGTCGGCGATGTCCCCGACCTTCAGCTCGGTCTTCTCCAGGAAGGGATAGCCCGGCATGATCGACTGCGGCACGATCGCGCGCGGTTCGGAAAGATGCGCCCGCTGCCATTCGTCGGAATACTTGCCGCCGACGCGGGCGAGATCCGGCCCGGTCCGCTTCGAGCCCCATTGGAACGGCTTGTCGTATAGGCTCTCGGCCGCGAGCGAATAATGCCCGTAGCGCTCGACCTCGTCGCGCAGCGGCCGGATCATCTGGCTGTGGCAGTTGTAGCAGCCCTCGCGGACATAGATGCCGCGCCCGGCGAGTTCGAGCGGCGTATAGGGCCGCACGCCCTGCACCGTCTCGATCGTGTTGCGGAGGTAGAAGAGCGGCGCGATCTCGACGAGTCCGCCGATCGAGATCACCAGCAGGACGCCGATGACCAGGATGATCGAATTCGTCTCGAAGATCTTGTGCTTGGCCCAGAGCGAACGCCGCGGCGCCTTGTGGTCGATGCTCGTCATGACGACTCCTCAGGCGGTGGCGAGCTGGCGCGGCGGCAGCGCCAAGGCTTCCGGCATCTCGGAGGCTTCCTCAGAGCGCACGGTCATCCAGAGATTGAAGGCCATGATCAGTGCGCCGCTCAGGAAGAGCGCGCCGCCCAGCGCCCGGATCACGTAGAACGGGTGCATCGCCGCGACGGTCTCGATGAACGAGTATTCGAGGAAGCCGAGCGAGGTGTAGGCCCGCCACATCAGGCCCTGCAGGATCCCGGAGACCCACATCGCCGAGATGTAGAAGACGATGCCGAGGGTCGAGACCCAGAAGTGCCAGCTCACCAGCCTGAGCGAGTAGAGCCCCTTGCGGTTCCACAGCCAGGGCACGAGGCAGTAGATCGCGCCGAAGGAGATGTAGGCGACCCAGCCGAGCGCGCCGGAATGGACGTGGCCGATGGTCCAGTCGGTGTAGTGCGAGAGCCCGTTCACCGCCTTGATCGACATCAGCGGCCCCTCGAAGGTCGACATGCCGTAGAAGGCGAGCGAGACCACCATCATCCGCAGCACGGGATCGGTGCGCAGCCGGTCCCAGGCGCCAGACAGGGTCATGATGCCGTTGATCATGCCGCCCCAGGAGGGCATCCACAGCATGATCGAGAAGGTCATGCCGAGCGTCTGCGCCCAGTCGGGCAGCGCGGTGTAGTGGAGATGGTGCGGGCCGGCCCAGATGTAGATGAAGATCAGGGCCCAGAAGTGGATGATCGAGAGCCGGTAGCTATAGATCGGCCGCTCGGCCCGCTTGGGCACGAAATAATACATGATCGCGAGAAAGCCGGCGGTCAGGAAGAAGCCGACCGCGTTGTGGCCGTACCACCACTGGAACATCGCATCCTGCACGCCCGACCACAGCCCGTAGGATTTCGGCGACAGGATCGAGACCGGAACCGCGACATTGTTGCCGATATGCAGGACCGCGATGGTCACGATGAAGCCGAGATAGAACCAGTTCGCCACATAGATGTGTGGCTCGGTGCGCTTCTTCAGCGTGAACAGGAAGACCAGGAGATAGGCGACCCAGACCAGGGTCAGCCAGAGATCGGCATACCATTCCGGCTCAGCGTATTCCTTGCCCTGGGTGATCCCGAGCAGGTAGCCGGTGCCGGCGATGACGATGAAGAGGTTGTAGCCGAGCACGACGAACCAGGGCGAGAGATCGCCGGCGAGCCGGGCCCGGCAGGTGCGCTGGACGGCATAGAACGAGGTGCCGATCAGGACGTTGCCGCCGAAGGCGAAGATCACTGCCGAGGTGTGCAGCGGCCGCAAGCGACCGAAATTGGTCCAGGGCAGGTCGAAGTTCAGCACCGGGAAGGCAAGCTGCAGCGCGATGATCAGCCCGACGGCAAATCCGGCGATGCCCCAGACCATCGCCGCGACGGTCGCGAACTTGACCGGCCCCATATTGTAGTTGGGCTTGCCGTCGATCTCCTGGGGCGCGATCGCCGGCGAGCCGTCGAAGCAGCGATTGCCGATCAGGATCATGCTGGCCGCGGCCGCGGCCGCACCGAGCATGGCGTGGAAGGCGTAGCCGGAGTTCTCGGTCAGTGCAGCGATCAGGATCAGCGGCAGCACGCTGGCGCCCGCGATCAGCATCCCGATCATCTCGCCGACCGTCATTGCCCGGACAGGGCTCGTCGTCGCCGTCACCGCTGACTCCCGCTTCGTCGCGGGCGCTGGGATGCGCCCTCCGCGTGAGGCTTAGCGGCCGGCTGGGCGGGGGGCTTTGATCCAGGTCAAGGGCAGGACGGGACGGACTGCGGCGCGAAGGCGCAGCTCACGCCGCGATGGCGAGCATCCGTTCGGGGTTCATCACGCGCACGCCGCCGGGCACGATCAGGATCGTCTTCTCCTTGGCCAGGCGGGTGAAGGTGCGGCTGACCGTCTCGATCGTCAGGCCGAGAAAATCGGCGATGTCCTGCCGCGTCATCGGCAGCGGCACCGTCACCGACGGCTTGCCGAGCCTTGCCCAGCGCTGCTGCATGCCGAGCAGGAAGCAGATCAGCTTCTCCTCTGCGGTGCGGCGGCCGAGCAGCATCATCTGCTCATGGGCGAGCGTCAGCTCATGCGTCGCGAACTCGTGCAGACGCTTGAGCAGATGCGGCTTGGCGTCGACCAGCGCCGTATAGGCGGCGCGCGAGAAGGCGCAGACCGCGACGTCGCCGATCGCATCGGCGGAGAAGCCATAGGCATCGCGCATGGCAAGTCCGAGGAAATCACCTGGCAGCGCGAAGCCGACGACCTGACGGCGGCCGTCGGACAAAAGCTTGTAGAGCCGGACGACGCCGCCCGTGACGTTGTAGACACAGTGCGCGTCGGCCCCTTGCGAGAACAGCGTGTCGCCGGAGGCAAAATGCGTCGGCATCGCCAGCTGCTCCAGCAAGGCGAGCTCGTCATCCGTCAGCGACGCGCAGACGCTGACCAGGCGGACCATGCAATTGCGGCATCCGCTCTCGCCATGGGCGGCGGCGCTGCACGCCAAGGGCTGACAGTTCACGATCGCACCTTCCTGCTCATGCGCGGAGCTTACCGCATGCGCGAAAGCCGACAAAGCGCGCGCGCCGCCGCAGGGCTTCGGATTTGATCCAGATCAATGCGGCAACAGGCCCTGCGCAACGAGGTTGCTGCCTGGAAACTCGGGAGAGCCGCACGTGATGGGCGATGACATCTTCGAAGTCGCGCGCATCCAGCCTGATAGCGCCGACACGGTCTACGGGCTCGTCACCCTGCTGCATCCCGAGCTCACGCCGGATGGCTGGGCCGCCTTTGTGCGTGACCATTCGCAGGACGGAGCGCAGCCTTCCGGCGTCTTCGCCCTGCGCGACGCGCGCGGCATGCCGCATGCCTTGTTCGGCTTTCGCATCGCGCGGAGGATCACGGGCGGTACGACGCTGGAGATTTCCGAGATCGCGATGCTGCGGCTACCCGGAACCTGCCTCGTCGATGCATTGCTGCGCTTCGCCAATCAACTCGCCGCGCAGCTCGACCTGCCGCGCATCGCGATTTCGCTGGAGCGCTCGGCGGCCTGGCCGCAGGATCACGACGCCCTGCAGCGCTGCGGCTTCCAGATCGACCGTGTCATGGTCCTCGGCCGCGCCAGGCTCGAGCCGGCGGCGTGATCGTCCAAAGCCGCTCCAGCGAAAGTGCGCAGCGGTTTCGCGTCCGGAACTGTGCAAAACAGAAAGCTGAGGCACAGCCAGCGAAGTGGCTTCGCCGGATATGATCGAGCGGTGGCCGCATCTAAAGCCGCCACCGGGTCGTCGCCCACCATGCGCCCACCGCAATGGCGACCATGGCGAGCGCTACTAGAATCGCCTCGCTTATCGGGTCGGCTCCTTCCGTGCGCCCATGAAGTTCGCGAACCAGGCGCCGTCGACGACGTCCGTGCTGCCCTCTCGCTGCACCGCCGTCACCCGGCACAGCAGCTCGATTTCCTCGAAGGACAGATCATAGAACGGCAGCAGCATCGGATTGCCGACGATCGAACGATCACTCTCGGCCACAGCCTCGCCGTCCATGAACCTCATCCTCCCTTTGCATTCGCGCGCGAACCGTGTCGTCGGCGTCTGCCGAAGCAACACAATCACCCGCACCCCGCCACACCCAAATGGGGGGTCAGGTCGATATTATTGTTCCTGATGGTACCGATTTTGGCGAATTCGCATAGACCCCTCGGCACCGGCGCATCTTGAACCGCGACATTGCCGGCGCCAGATGGCGCGGACGCCGGCAATCCGGCATGCCCAGCCCTGGACTCGCAGCCCATGCCCGCCTCTCTCCAGCTCGGTCTCGACACCTTCGGCGACGTCACCGCCGGCCCGGACGGGGCCCTGCTCCCGCATGCGCAGGTGATCCGCGACCTCGTCGAGCAGGCCGTGCTCGCCGACGAGATCGGCATCGACTTCTTCGGCATCGGCGAGCATCACCGCTCCGATTTCGCGGTCTCCTCCCCGGAGACCGTGCTTGCCGGCATTGCGACCCGCACCAGCCGCATCCGCCTCGGCTCGGCCGTCACCGTGCTGAGCTCGGACGATCCGATCCGCGTCTTCCAGCGCTTCTCGACGGTCGATGCGCTCTCGAACGGGCGCGCCGAGGTCATCCTCGGCCGCGGCTCCTTCACCGAATCCTTCCCGCTCTTCGGCTTCGACCTCAAGCAATACGAGGTGCTGTTCGAGGAGAAGCTCGACCTCTTCGTCGAGCTGATCCGCAAGAAGAAGATCACCTGGGAAGGATCCTTGCGCCCGCCGCTCCGCGACCAGCAGGTCTTCCCGCCGATCGAGGCCGGCGAGCTGACGACCTGGATCGGCGTCGGCGGCAGTCCGGAATCGGTGGTCCGGGCGGCACGCTACGACCTGCCGCTGATGCTCGCCATCATCGGGGGCCCGGCACAGCGCTTCGCGCCTTACGCCCAGCTCTATCGCGACGCGATGGGGCGCCTTGGCCAGGCCGAACGACCGATCGGCGTGCACTCGCCCGGCTATGTCGCCGAGACCGATGAGCAAGCGGCCGAAGAGTTCTTCCCCGCCTTCAAGGCGATGCGCGACCGCATCGGCGCCGAGCGCGGCTGGGGTCCGCTGTCGCGCGCGGAGTTCGAGCGCGAGGTTTCGGGCGGAGCGCTCTATCTCGGCTCAGCCCGAACCGTCGCCCGCAAGATCGCCGCGACGGTGAAGGCGCTCGGCCTGCAGCGCTTCCAGCTGAAGATCAGCGCCGGCCCCCTGTCGCAGGACAAGCTGCTGCGCTGCATCGAGCTCTATGGCCGCGAGGTCATCCCGATGGTGCGGGAGTTGCTCGCGGCCTGAAGCGCATCGAGGCGTCACGCGGCGCCGTGCGCCTCGACATAGAGCGCGTAGAGCGAGTGCGAGCTCGCCATATAGAGCCGGTTGCCCTTCGGCCCGCCAAAGCAGAGATTGGCACAGCGCTCCGGGAGGCGGATGAAGGCGAGCGGCTTGCCGGCCGGGCTGAACACCATCACGCCGTCGAGATCCTCCGGCTTGCCTCTCAGCGTGAAGACCTTTCGTCCTCCGACATCGCTCGGCTCGGCGTTGAGCGCGCCATTGCTGCCATAGCCGCACCAGAGATTGCCGTCGCGATCGACGCGGAAGCCGTCGAGGGCGCCGAAATCGGCAGCGTCGACCAGCTTGACCTTGTTCGAGACCTTGCCGTCGGCGTCGACATCGTAGCTCCAGATGCTGCGGTTCGGCGTGCCGCGCCACTCGACGACATAGAGCTTCTTCTCGTCGGGTGAGAAGGCGAGCCCGTTCGGATTGACCAGATCGGTGATCACCGCCGTCAGCTTGCCGTCCGGCGCGAGCCGATAGACATTCGTCGTCGCCTGTTCCGGCTTGGCGCGCGATCCCTCCCATTCGCCGTTGATGCCGAAGAGTGGGTCGGTGAACCAGATCGTGTCGTCCGACCTGACGACGATATCATTCGGCGCGTTCAGCCGCTTGCCCTCGAACTTGTCGGCGAGAACCGTGATCCGGCCGTTCTTCTCGGTGCGGGTGATGCGCCGCGTCACCGAATGCTCGCAGGTCACCAGTCGTCCCTGCCGGTCGCGGGCATTGCCATTGGCGTAGTTGGCGTTCTCGCGGAAGACGGAGAAGCTGTTCTTCACCTCGTCGTACTTCATGATCCGGTTGTTCGGGATGTCGCTGACAAGGAGATAGCGCCCTTCCGGGAAATAGACCGGCCCCTCGGCCCAGCGCATGCCGCTGCCGAGCTGCTCGATGGTGCTCGAATAGATCCGGTACTTGGCGAAGCTCGGGTCGAGAATCTCGACGGCCGGGTCGGGATAGCGCTGGTTGGGCTTGAACGGGAAGGCCTGCGCCAAAGCAGGCGCCGCCAGCACCGAGCCGGCCGCAGCGGCGAGCCCGCCCTTGAGCAGGTGACGGCGAAACATGTCGATCATCGCATTTCCCCCTGTGCTCTTGTTGTCACGGCTGTTCCTTCGGACGCCGCATTGGCTGCGTCCGTTCTCAACCGCCGTTCGACGGATCCTGCGCCGCCGCCTCAGCGACGGGAGCGCTCTCGGATCACTTCCAGTCCGGCCGCCATCTGGCGAACTCGGCCTTGGTCTCGGCATTGGCCGGATAGAGCCCGAAGATGCCGCGCCCTTCCCGCACCTTCATCTCGACGAAATCCTCATAGGCCGTCTGCTCATAGGCCTCGGTCGCGACCTCGTTGGCGAGATGGGCCGGGATCACGCAGACGCCCTCGCCGTCGCCGACGACGATGTCGCCGGGGTAGACCGGCACATCGCCGCAGCCGATCGGCGCATTGATGTCGAGCGCGTGGTGGTGGATCAGGTTCGTCGGCGCACTCGGCCGGCTGTGATAGGCGGCAAAGCCGAGCGCGGCGATATCGGGGCTGTCGCGGAAGCCGCCATCCGTGACGATGCCGGCGGCCCCCCGCTGCATCAGCCGCGTCACCAGGATGCAGCCGGCCGAAGCCGCGCGCGCATCCTTGCGGCTGTCGATCACCATGACATGGCCGGGCGGGCAGGTCTCGACCGCGACGCGCTGCGGATGCTGGGTCCCCTCGAACACGCTGAGATGGTCGAGGTCCTCCCGCGCCGGGATGTAGCGCAGCGTAAAGGCCTCACCGACCATGCGTGGCGCGTTGGCTGAAAGCGGGCGCACATCCTGGATGAACTGGTTGCGCAGACCGCGCTTGAACAGCGCCGTGGTCAGGGTCGCGGTCGAGACGCGCTTCAGCTTCTCGCGGCTTTCGGGGGTCAGGGCTTCAGTCATTTGTCGGCTGCTTTCAGTTTACGCGGACCATTCCAGAGCGGGTCATCCCGGACAGGCGCCGATCCGGGATCCATTCCTGAACCGTTCCGGCATGGATCCCGGGTCGCCCTTCGGTCGCCCGGGATGACGATGGAACGAACGGGGGCAACGTTATTCGATCTTCACATTGGCCTTCTGCGCCACCTCCGCCCAGCGCTTGGTCTCGCTGGCGATATGGGCGGTGAACTCGGCCTGGCTCGAACCGACCGGCTCGACGCCGAGCTTCTTGAGCTGCTCGATCACCGCCGGCTCGCGCATGATCGCCTGCGTCTCGGTCGAGAGCCTGGCGACGATCTCCGGCGGCACCTTCGACGGCGCGAAGAAGCCGTGCCAGGAGCTCGCGTCATAGCCCGGGATGAACTCCGACAGCGCCGGCAGGTCCGGCGCGACCGCGAGGCGCTTCGGCGTCGCCGTCGCCAGAGCCCGGATCTTGCCGGCCTCGACATGCGGCCAGGCGATGGTGATGTTGTCGAAGGTCAACTGGATCTGGCCGGAGAGCAGGTCCTGCGTCACCTGCCCGCTCGACCGGTAGGGCACATGAGCCATGTCGGTCCCGGTCGCGACCTTGAACAATTCGGCCGCCATATGGGTCGAGGTGCCGGCACCCGAGGAGCCGAAGGAATATTTGCCAGGGTTCTTCTTCAGGAGCTCGATCAGCTCCGGCACCGTCTTGGCCGGAAGATCGAGATTGACCATCAGGATGTTCGGCACGCTCGCCACCTGCGAGATCGGCGCGAAATCCTTGATGTGGTCATAGGGCATCTTCGAGTAGACGGCCGGATTGATCGCATGGCTGGAGACCGTGCCCATGGTCAGCATGTAGCCGTCCGGATCGGCCTTCGCGACTGCGGCCGCGCCGGTATTGCCGCCGGCCCCGGCCCGGTTCTCGACGATGAACTTGCCGCCGAGGCGCGCGCTCAGCCGGTCGGCCAGGATGCGGCCGAGCAGGTCGGTGGTTCCACCGGCAGCGAAGGGCACCACGATGGTGACGACCCTGCTTCCGGGATAGCCGCTCTGTGCCAAAGCCGGCGCGGCCAGCATGGCGCCGGCTCCGGCGAGCAGGCCGCGGCGTGTGATCGATGTCATCCAATCCTCCCTGGTCATTGTCTCATCCGACCGTGCCGTTCCGGCGTCTTGCGGCCGCCTTGTCACTTCCATAGCACGCAATTCCAGATTTGAAATCTGAAATTTCAGACTTGATGTCGCTTGCGCTTTGTGATGTCTGGTGCGGCAATGGCGATAGGCGCAGCGCGAGCAGAATCGTGACGCAGCCATCCCAGAGGAATTGGAATGTCGAACGCGCTCGCCATCGAACCCGTCTCGCCGCATCTGCTGCGCTCGCTGCGCGAGCATGTGCACGAGCGCCTGCGCCGGGCGATCGTCGCAGGCAAATTCCGTGAAGGCGAACGGCTGAACGAGCGACAGCTCGCCGACATGCTGGGGGTCTCTACCACGCCGGTGAAGGACGCGATCCGCATGCTGGAGAGCGAGGGCCTCGTTCGCACGGAAGCCCGCCGCGGCGTCTTCGTCGAGTTCTCCGCCCGCCAGGCGCTGGAGATGGCGCTCGGCCGCGCCGCGCTCGAAAGCGTCATGACCCATATCGCCGCCAACCGGATCGACGCCGGCGAGATCGCCGCGATGGCTCGCCTGATCGACGAGATGGCCCACGCCACCGAGCACGGCGACCTGGAAGACCTCGTCAATCTGAACGAGGCCTATCACGGCATGATCCACCGCATCTCCGGTTGCGGCTATCTCGAGCGCCGGCTCGACGGCCAGCGCATGTACGACCACGCCCAGCGCATCGCCCTGCTCGGCGAGCCCAGCGAGCGGGCCCGCGGCTTCGAGGAGCATCGCGGCATCTTCGAAGCACTGCGCGCGCACGAGCCGGCCAGGGCCGAGCAGCGCATGCGCAGTCATATCGTGCGCTCCGCCAAGAGCCATGTGCGCCAGGTCTTCGGCGCCGATGCGGAAGGATTGGATTACGATGAGTGACAGGGTTCGCAGCGCGCTGCGCGGCATTTCCGGCGTGCACGTCACCGCCTGGAAGAGCGATGGCGAGGCCGACTGGGCGCTGACCGGCAAGATCGTCGCGCGCATCGCGCAGGCCGGCATCCACAATATCGTCTCGGCCGGCAACACCGGCGAATTCTACCCCATGACCACGGACGAGGTGGTGCGCAGCCATGCCGTCGCCGCCGAAGCCGCTGCCGCCAAGGCGCTGGTCACCGCCGGCATCGGCAGGTCGCTGCGCGAGGCGATCGCCACCGGCAAACTCGCCGCCAGGGCCGGCTGCGACGCAGTGATGGTGCATCACCCGCTCGATCCCTTCGCCGCCCCGCAGAGCCAGGCCGACTACATCCTCGCCATCGCCGAGGCGCTTGATATCCCGCTCGTCGCCTATATCCGTTCGGACGCGATCGGCGTGAAGGACCTCGCCCGCGTCGCGACGCATCCCAATGTCGCCGGGGTCAAGTTCGCCTCGTCGAACATGATGCTGCTCGCCGAATGCGTGCGCGCCACGCAAGGCTCGAGCGCCAACTGGATTTGCGGCCTCGCCGAAGGCTGGGCCGCGCCTTTCCACGCGCTCGGCGCCCGCGGCTTCACCTCCGGCCTGGTCAATGTCGCGCCGGAGCGCTCGCTGGCGATCTGGCAGGCGCTGGAGAACAACGATTACGACCGCGCCCGCCATCTCGTCGACGAGATCGCCGGTTTCGAGACGCTGCGGACCAAATACGGCAACGGCGCCAACGTCACCGTGGTCAAGGAGGCGCTCGGCCTGCTCGGCACCAATGTCGGGCCGGTGCGCCTGCCCGGCCTGCCGGAGCTGAACGACAGCGAGCGCGCCGAACTGCGCAAGATCGTCGGAAGCTGGGGCAGCCAGCGCGCGGCGGCGGAATGACCTCTGTCATTCCGGGGCATCGCGCAGCGATGAGCCCGGAACCCACGACCGGGTGAGCCCCTCATCGAGCGGAAGCCGTTTCACCCAGCCGTGGGTTCCGGGTTCGCCCTTGCGGGCCGCGCCGGAATGACAAGACGTTGAATTGACAAAGAACATACCGAGGAAACGCCGATGTCCCATCCCCGCAAGACGCCCGACACGCTGCGCTCGAAGCGCTGGTTCGGCGCCAGCGACCTGCGCTCCTTCGGGCATCGCTCGCGGGCGCTGCAGATGGGCCTCAACCATGACGAGTTCATGGGCAAGCCGGTGATCGGCATCCTCAACACCTGGTCCGAGATCAACCCGTGCCACACCCATCTGCGCGACCGCGCCGAGGCGGTGAAGCGCGCGGTCTGGGCCGCCGGCGGCTTCCCGGTCGAGATCCCCGTGATGTCGGCCTCGGAGCAGTACCAGAAGCCGACGACCATGCTCTATCGCAACTTCCTGGCGATGGAGGCGGAGGAATCGATCCGCTCCCACCCCCTGGATGGCGCGGTGCTGCTCGGCGGCTGCGACAAGTCCACCCCGGCTTTGATCATGGGCGCCTGCAGCGCCGGCCTGCCCTTCATCTTCGTGCCGGCCGGGCCAATGCTGCGCGGCAACTGGGCCGGCAAGACGCTCGGCTCCGGCGCCGATGTCTGGAAGTACTGGGCCGAGAAGGAAGCCGGCAACATCTCCGACGCCGACTGGCGCGACATGGAGAGCGGCATCGCCCGCTCGCACGGCACCTGCATGGTGATGGGCACCGCCGCGACCATGATGAGCCATGCCGAGGTACTGGGCCTGACCCTGCCCGGCGCCTCCGCCATCCCCGCCGCCGACGCCGCCCATCCGCGCATGGCAGCTGCCGCCGGTAAGCGCATCGTCGAGATGGTCTGGGAGGACCTGACGCCGGACCGCATCCTGACCCGCGAGAGCTTCGAGAATGCGCTCACCGTCCACATGGCGGTCGCCGGCTCGACCAACGCCATCATCCATCTCGTCGCCATGGCCGGCCGCGCCGGCGTGCCGCTGACGCCCGATGATTTCGACGCCTTCTCGCGCAAGGTCCCGGTGATCGCCAACCTGCGTCCCTCAGGCGACTTCCTGATGGAGGATTTCTTCTATGCCGGCGGGCTGCCGGCGCTGCTGAAGCAGCTCGAAAGCAAGCTCCACACCGGCGCCATGACCGTGACCGGCAAGCCGATCTCCGAGACGATCGCGCTCGCCAAGGTCTATGACGACAACGTCATCCGCCCGCTCGACCGACCGGTCTCGACCGCCAACGGTCTCGCCGTGCTCAAGGGCAATCTCGCCCCCGGTGGCTGCGTCATCAAGCCCTCGGCGGCCGAGGAGCGCCTGCTCAGGCATTCCGGCCCGGCCCTCGTCTTCGAGGATTATGATGCGATGATGAAGGCGGTGAACGACGAGACCCTCGACGTCACCGCCGACCATGTCATGGTGCTGAAGAACTGCGGACCGGTCGGCGGCCCCGGCATGCCTGAATGGGGCATGCTGCCGATCCCGAAGAAGCTGCTGAAGCAGGGCGTGCGCGACATGCTCAGGCTCTCCGACGCCCGCATGTCCGGCACCAGCTATGGCGCCTGCGTCCTCCACATCGCGCCCGAGGCCTATATCAAGGGCCCGCTCGCGGCGGTCAGGACCGGCGATATCATCAGCGTCGATGTCGAGGCGCGCAGCATCTCGGTGAATCTGAGCGACGCCGAGATCGCCGAGCGACTGAAGAGCTGGTCGCCGCCCGACCGCGACTATCCGCGCGGCTGGGGCAAGATGTCAGCGGCTCATATCCAGCAGGCCGACAAGGGCTGCGATTTCGATTACCTGACCGGCACGGCCAAGGTGGCCGAGCCGGAGATCCACTAGCCGATGGCCGCCTGCCAGTGCGGAGCGGCGGTATTGCCGGCCGGACATGCCCTAGCGGAAGATCATCGATCCAAGGCCTCATGCGAGACTTGCCGGCACCTTTCCGCAGGACACGGAAGGTGATGTCCCGATACCGCCGCGCGCTTTCGGGGCCGGCTCGCCGGGCCGACTTACCGGCGGATAATGGGACGCGGATATTGACGCGGTATGGCAAGTCTGGAAGAAGCACGCCCAAGAAATAGGGCCGCTGGCCCTTCTTGCCGTCATTCCCGGAGTGCACCGTGACTTCGCCAGCCGCGCAGCGATTCATCGATCGCGTCAACGACCGCTCCATCGTCATCGGCATCGTCGGTCTCGGTTATGTCGGCATTCCGCTCGCCCTCGCGGCGTTGCGCCAGGGTATCAAGGTCATCGGATTCGACATCGACCAGAAGCGCGTCGACGACCTCAATGCCGGCCGCAGCGCGATCAAGCACATTCCGATGGAGCTGATCGTCGAGGGTGCCAAGTCCGGCAAGTTCATCGCGACCACCGATTTCGACCGCATGGCCGAACCAGACGCGCTGCTGATCGCGGTGCCGACGCCGCTGACCAAGTATCGCGAGCCGGACCTGTCCTATGTCGTGAAGACCACAGAGGCGATCGGCAGGCGCCTGCGCAAGGACCAGCTCGTCGTGCTGGAATCGACGACCTATCCCGGCACCACCGACGAGGTCATGCGCCCGATCCTGGAGAAGGCGACCGGCCTGAAGAGCGCCGAGGAGTTCTTCCTCGCCTTCTCGCCCGAGCGCGAGGACCCCGGCAATCCCGATTTCGGCACCTCGACGATCCCCAAGGTCGTCGGCGGCGACGGCGCCGATGCGCTCGCCATGTCGCTCGCGCTCTACGGCGCGCTCGTCGTCAAGGCGGTCCCGGTCTCCTCGACCGCGACGGCCGAGGCGGTCAAGCTGACCGAGAACATCTTCCGCGCCGTCAACATCGCCCTCGTGAACGAGCTCAAGGTCGTCTACGAGGCGATGGGCGTCGATGTCTGGGAGGTGATCGACGCCGCCAAGACCAAGCCGTTCGGCTTCATGCCGTTCTATCCGGGGCCGGGCCTCGGCGGCCACTGCATCCCGATCGACCCGTTCTACCTGACCTGGAAGGCGCGCGAATACGACGTCGCCACGCGCTTCATCGAGCTCGCCGGCGAGATCAACACGCGCATGCCCTACCGTGTGGTCAACAAGCTCGCCGAGCTGCTTGACTCCAAGGGCCACAAGAACCTCAGCGACGCCAGGATCCTGGTGCTCGGCATCGCCTACAAGAAGAACATCGACGACATGCGCGAGAGCCCCTCGCTCAAGCTGATCGAGCTGATCGAGAAACGCGGCGCCCATGTCGAATTCCATGATCCCTTCATCCCGGTGATCCCGCCGACCCGCGAGCATGCCGAGCTGACCGGCCGCAAGAGCGCTCCGGTCGACAAGGTCTCGCTCGCCGGATTCGACGCCGTGCTGATCGCGACGGACCATGACAACGTCGACTATCCTGCGATCGTCGCCGGCTCGAAGCTGGTGGTCGACACCCGCAATGCCTGCGCCCGCGCCGGCATCAAGGCGGACAACGTCTTCAAGGCCTGATAGAACGGTGCCGGCGGGGCCTCCCCGGCCGGCGCCACGAGAGCAGGATGCGAAAAAGCGGGAACCGGTTTTTCGCAGAAACCCTGCTCTGAACTCTTAGAATCGATCACGTTCTATGATTCTGGATCGGGTCGATTCAAAATCATCGTGGTCTAGACGAGATCGAGACGGATAATCATGACGAGCTTCGCGCTGATCGGCGCCGCCGGTTACATCGCTCCCCGCCACATGACGGCGATCAAGGCCAATGGCGGCGACCTCAAGGTGGCCTATGATCCCAACGATTCCGTCGGCATCATCGACAGCCACTTCCCGCAGGCGCATTTCTTCACCGAGTTCGAGCGCTTCGACCGCCATGTCGACAAGCTGCGCCGCCGCGGCGAGCATATCGACTATGTCAGCATCTGCTCGCCGAACTATCTGCACGACGCGCATATCCGCTTCGGCCTGCGCGCCGGCTGCGAGGTGATCTGCGAGAAGCCGCTGGTCCTCAACCCCTGGAACATCGACGGCCTTGCCGAGATCGAGCAGCAGACCGGCCACAAGGTCAACACGATCCTGCAGTTGCGGCTGCACCCGGCGATCCAGGCGCTGAAGGAGCGCGTTGCCAAGTCGAACGAGCGCCACTCGGTCGACCTGACCTACATCACCTCGCGCGGCCGCTGGTATCACGCCTCCTGGAAGGGCGACGATGCCAAGTCGGGTGGTGTCGCCACCAATATCGGCGTCCATTTCTTCGACATGCTCGCCTATGTCTTCGGCCCGCTGCAGTCGCAGACCGCGAGCCTGCGCGAGGGTGAGCGCGCCGGCGGCCTGCTTTCCTACGAGAAGGCCGATGTGCGCTGGTTCCTCTCGGTCGACTCCAACGACCTGCCGGACTCCGTCAAGGGCAAGAAGACCACCTACCGCTCGATCACCCTCGACGGCGAGGAAGTCGAGTTCTCGGAAGGGTTCACCGACCTGCACACCCGCAGCTATCAGGAGATCCTCGCCGGCCGCGGCTACGGGCTCGACGATGTCCGCTTCTGCGTCGAGGTGGTCTCGCAGTTCCGCAACCTGCCGATCGTCGCCGGCGGCGAGCGCCATCCCTTCGTCGTCAAGCATCTCAAGGGCTGAGCCGCGATGGCCGCGTCGCAGATGCGTGACGATCCGCGCTTTCCGGGCGTGGCCATCCATGAGAGCGCCTATGTCGACGACGGCGTGACCATCGGCGCCGGCAGCAAGGTCTGGCACTTCGTCCACGTCCTCGGCCAGACGCAGATCGGCAAGGACTGCGTCCTCGGCCAGAACGTCATGGTCGGCCCGCGCGTCAGTATGGGCGACGGCTGCAGGGTCCAGAACAATGTCGCGCTCTATGACGGCGTCGTGCTCGAGGACGGCGTCTTCTGCGGCCCGTCCTGCGTCTTCACCAACGTCAACAACCCGCGCGCCTTCCTGAACCGCAAGTCGGAGTTCCGGAAGACCCTGGTCAAGACCGGCGCCAGCATCGGCGCCAACGCCACCATCGTCTGCGGCCACACCCTCGGCGCCTATTGCTTCATCGCCGCCGGCGCGGTGGTGGCCAAGGATGTGCCCGATTTCGCCCTGATGGCCGGCGTGCCGGCCCGTCGCATCGGCTGGATGAGCCATAACGGCGCCAGGCTCGGCCCCGACCTCACCTGCCCCGAAACCGGTCGGCGCTATCGCGAGACCGGGCCCGATACCCTGGAGGAGATCGTCTGATGAGCGAGCGTCCCGCGATCGAGTTCATCGACCTCAAGGCTCAGCGCCAGCGCATCGGCAAGGCGATGGACGAGGCGATCCTGAAGGTCGTCCATGACGGCAACTACATCCTCGGCGAGCAGGTGGCTCAGTTCGAGGCCGGGCTCGCTGCCTTCTGCGGCGCCAAGCACGCGATCGGCGTCGCCAACGGCACCGACGCGCTGATCCTGGTGCTGGAAGCCCTCGGCATCGGCCCGGGCGACGCCGTGCTCTGCCCGAGCTTCACCTTCGCCGCGACCGCCGAGGTCGTCGCCTGGATGGGCGCGACGCCGGTCTTCGCCGAGATCGACGAAGCCACCTACAACCTCGACCCGAAGGCGATCGCCGCCGCGCTGGAGACCGCCCGCAAGCACGAGCTCAAGCCGCGCGCGCTGATCACGGTCGATCTCTTCGGCCAGGCCTGCGACTACGAGCCGATCGAGGCCTTCTGCAAAGAGAACGGCCTTGTCCTGATCTCCGACTCGGCTCAAGGCTACGGCGCCCGCTACAGGGGCCGCGTCGCAGGCGCGATCGGCGATTTCGCCACCACCAGCTTCTTCCCGGCCAAGCCGCTCGGCTGCTATGGCGATGGCGGCGCGATCCTGACCGACAGCGATGAGCATGCCGAATTGCTGCGCTCGCTGCGCTTCCACGGCAAGGGCTCGTACAAATACGACAACGTCCGCGTCGGCGTGAATTCGCGGCTCGACACCATCCAGGCCGCGGTGCTGATCGAGAAGCTCAAGGTCTATGCCGACGAGATCGAGCAGCGTCAGGTCGTCGCCGCCCGCTATACTGCGGCGCTGAAGGACCTGGTCACGACGCCCTATGTCATGCCGGACAGCGTCTCGACCTGGGCCCAGTACACGATCCGAGTCGACGCCGGCCGCCGCGACGCCTTCCAGGCGGCGCTGAAGGCCAAGGGCGTGCCGACCACGGTCTACTATCCCAAGCCGCTGCACCAGCAGACCGCCTACAAGCACTTCCCGGTCGCGGGCAACGGCCTGCCGATCTCCGAGCGCGTCGCGCAGGAGGTCGTCGCCCTGCCGATGCACCCCTATCTCGACGCAGAGACGCAGGACTACATCATCGCGGCCGTGCGCGAGGCCCTGGCAGCACCGGCGGCCGCGGTGGCATGAGCCGGCCGCTTCGGCTGGCTTATCTCTCCCTCGAGACGCCGCGGCCGGGTCAGGCTTCGCAGACCCACATCGACGAGATCATCGCCAGCCTGAGGCAATCGGGCTGGCAGGTCGAGCTCTTTGCCACGACGCGCGGGGGCGCGAGCGCCCGCACGTCCTTCCTGCAGCGCCTGCTCGACTATGGCCGGGTGCAGCTCGCCCTGGGCCGCCGGCTGGGTGAGTTCGACGCTGTCTTCGTCCGCTCGCATTTCATGGCACTGCCGCTCGCGCTCTGGGCCCGCCGGCGCAAGGTGCCGGTCGTGCAGGAGATCAACGGCAAGCCGGCCGATATCGGCGTGACCTATCCGGCCCTGAAGCCGTTCGCCCCGCTGCTCTCATGGCTCTACCGGACGCAATACCGCATGGCCGGCCATCTGGTCGCCGTCACCGAAGGCCTGGCGCAATGGGCCCGCGGCTTTTCCGGACATGACCGCGTCAGCACCGTCTCCAACGGCGCCAACACCGAGTTGTTCACGCCGGAGGGGCCCCGCGCCGACATCACCGGCCGCTATGTCGTCTTCGTCGGCGGCCTCGTCGCCTGGCACGGCATCGGCACCATGCTCGCAGCCCTCCGCGAGCCGGCCTGGCCGGCGGATGTCAGGCTCGTCATCGTCGGCGACGGCATCGAGCGCGGCAAGGTCGAGGCCGCGAAGACCGATCCGCGCCTGCTCTGGCTCGGCCGGCAGCCCTATGACGCGGTGCCGGCCCTGCTGCGCGGCGCGCTCGCCGCGCTCTGCGTGATCGAGGACCAGGACGGCCGCTCGGCCGCGGGCGTCGCGCCGCTCAAGCTGTTCGAGGCGATGGCCTGCGGCATCCCGGTGATCGCCAGCGACCTGCCCTTCCAGGCCGAGCTCGTCAGGCAGGCGGATGTCGGGCTGGTCATTCCGCCCGCCAGCCCCTCCGCCATCGCCGCAGCTGTCGCAACGCTCGCCGATCAGCCGGACGAGGCCGGCGCATTGGGCAAAAATGGTGCAAGCTACGTTGCTCGTGAGGCCAGCTGGCAGCAGCGTGGCCGTGAGATCGACCTGATCCTGAGGTCACAGGTCACGGAGGCGGGCCGGTGATGCGCATCGCCCTCGTCTGCATCTCGCCTCTGCAGCACGATTCGCGCGTCCTACGTCATGCCGCCCTGCTCGCCCAGGCCGGCTATGAGGTCCGCATCTTCGCGCAGGCGCCATTGCCGACAACGCCGCCGACGCCGGTGACTGTCCTGCCCGGTCCGGGCAGCGACACGCGCGTGCGGCTCGGCATGGTGCTCCGGCAGGCGCCCGCCTCGCTGCTGCCGATCAGCGCCGACGCACTCTATTGGGGCTCGGCGACGAAGCTGGCGGCGCGCCGGGAGCTGCTGCGCTTCAAGCCCGACCTCGTCATCGCCAATGACTGGCGCGCCCTGCCGATCGCCCATGCCGCCAAACACGCCTGCAAGGCCCGCATCATCTACGACAGCCACGAATACGCCTCGGAGGAATTCGCCGACAGCTGGCGCTGGCGCCTGCTCGCCCGCCGGCACGTGGTCAGGATCGAGGAGCGCTACATCCGCGAGGCGGACGCCGTGATGACGGTGAGCGACGGCATCGCCGACGCGCTGGCGGCGCGCTACGGCCTGGCGCGGCCGACCGTGATCTCCAACATGCCGGCCTGGCAGGAAACCGCCTTCCGGCCGACCGGCGACCGCGTCACCGTGCTCTATCACGGCGTCGTCGTGCCGCGGCGCGGGCTGGAGACGCTGATCGAAAGCGTCGCCCTCTGGCCTGCCTCATTCCGCCTGGTGATCCGGGGCCCGGCGCAGGGCGGCTTCGACCAGCATCTGCGCATGCTTGCCGGCGATCTCGGCGAGCGCGTGTCCTTCGCCGCCGCCGTTCCGCCCGATCAGATCGTGCCGACGGCCGCGCAAGCCGATATCGGCATCTTCCTTTTGTCGAACAGCACCACGCATGCGCGTTTCGCCATGCCCAACAAGATCTTCGAGTACATCCAGGCGGGGCTGATGGTGATCAGCAGCGACCTGCCGGAGATCCGCAAGGTGGTCGACAGCGCAGGCTGCGGCTTGCTGCTGGATCGTGACACCCCGCAGGCGATCGCCGCCAGCCTTGCCGGCCTCGACCCGGCCAGTATCGATGCCTGCAAGCGCGCGGCGCTCGCGCGGGCGAAGGAGCTGAACTTCGAGGTGGAAGGCGGCAAGCTCCTGAGCTTGGTGACTGAACTCGCACACGCCGGCGCGGCATAGCGCCGCCGGGCAGCTCCAAGCCCGCAGAGACCACCGGCGGAAGTCTACCGCGCCATGCCCGGCAAGGCCTTGCCGGCCCCCGCGACGGCCTGCTCCATCGCCGCAAAGAAACGGTCGGCTTCCGCCTCCCAGTTCAAGGTCCGCGCGGCCTCGAGCGCGCGCAACTTGCAGGCATTGATCTCGTCGCGCTCGAAACCGTTGATTGCATCGGCGATTGCTCGGGGGGTCACCTCCGGAATCGATCGGCCGAGCTCATGCTGCCGCAGCAGCGCAGTCATCTCGGGCAGGTCGGAGACACAAAGCGCGAGGCCCGCCATCGTGTATTCGAAGAACTTGTTCGGCAGGACATGGACATTCTGCTGCGAATGTCCGGGCAACGCGAACAGGCCGATGTCGAACCGGGCCGCCTCCTTGACCAGATCGATCATCGGCACCGGCGGCGCTAGCACTACGCGATCGCCGACGCCGGCGGATAGGATGCGCCGAGCGAGCGTTTGGAGATATTCGGCCGGAGCCGGGCCGCGGATGGTCAGGCGGAACTCCGGGCGCCAGAGCGCGACGCTGTCGATGCAGGTTTCGAGCCCGCGTCCCTCATAAACGACGCCGTGATAAAGCACCTCGATGGTCTCGCCACAGGGCCGAAAAGCGTGCGCCTCATAGCGCGGCATGTTGCGGATCAGCAGCGGCTTTTCCGGCAGTCGGTAGAGCTGGTGCAGCCGGTCGGCGATACCTTGCGAGACACAGCTCGTCACCACCGCCTCGGCGATGCCGGTCCGTTCGATGGCAGCGATCAACGGCCTGTTGAGCAGCCGCCAACGCCAGCGCTGAGCGTATTCGTCCACGGCGAGTTCGTGCGTATCGTATGCGTAAGGAACGCCTTGTTCCGCCGCGAGCTTGCGCACGATGGGCAGCGCGCTCCAATCATTGGCCAGCCAGATATCGGCCTTTTTCTCCTTCGCCCGCCGGTAGAGCTGCCCGAAGCGGTTGTCGATCCGCCAATAACTCGCCGACGCATGCTCATCTCGGAGATAAACGCCGGCGACATCGGCCAGCCGCAATGCCGACCTGACAGCCGAGTACGCGGCGCGCCTCAGCGGTTTCGGCAATGTCCGCCACAGGCGCCGTGCCCGGCCGGGCGTGGGTTCCGTCGCAACGGGAGAGACCGTATCGGCAGCATGATCGCCAGGCTCCGGCGCAGGAACGGCCGTAGTGCTTGCGGCCGAATGGGCAGCCGCCGGAATATCCAGGCAAAGCCATTCCGGCGGCTTTGAGCGTGCCCCGGACAGCCCTATGGCGACGACGTCCCAGCCACGCTCCCAGAACAGGTCGCCCTGCCTGCGCACGCGCGGATCATCCTCGATGGCCGAGACCGAAATCAACCCGATCCGCAGCGGACGTGTCGCGCTGGCCTTGACGTTCATTGCAACAATCTCGGCGGTAGCGGAGCCGGTTTCAAGACGAACCGCGCAGCGATCGGACAAGGGTGAACCTGAAGGCGATTTGTCTTTGGCAACGTCGACCTGACCCGTCTCCGGAGCGTAGAACAGACTTTCGGCTCCGGATAATGCCGGGCGCTGGTATCGCCCGGCATTATCCGGAGCCTGTGCGGATCGCAACCCATTCCTGTCGCGGCCGGGCCAGCGCTCGCCATCCGCGCTACAGCACGCCGCCGCGGCGCCTCTGGACAGCGCGCAAAACTCGCTTGGCCGCCTTGGCCAGCCCGGACGAATGGTCATCGGACGCCAGCAGCGCTTGAGCGCGCTCAAGGAGTCCAAGTTGAAATCGCTCCGGCAGGCAATGCCAGAAAAGCTTCATGAGGCGAAAGATCGACCCCCGGCTCGGCCCGCTTGCAAGGCCACGCAGGTCGATGGTGCCGCTCGCCGACTTGCCTTTCCCGCTCGCGGCGGAGGCGAGCGCCTTGCCCATGCTTACGGCATGGCCGCGGCCGAGTTCCTGCGACAGCACGGTGTCGCTGAGCAAGATCGCGCCCGGACCGGAACGCAGCAGCAGTTCGGCGGCGTCGGCACCATAGACCGCCGCCACCGGAGCGCTCAGAATGGTGGCTCTTCGGCGTCCCATGGCCCGTCGTGACAGGTAGTCGTCGACGCCCTCGACGAAGCTGCGCAGCGAATATCGCTCTGTCGCGATGACATCGCGATAGGCCCGCTCGGTCATCGCTACCAAGAAGGGAATGTCCTCCAGCCGGGCTAACACCTCCTCGATATTGGAATAGTCCTTTTTCAGAAGGATATAATGCTCGCCGGCGCGGACAGCTCCCGAATACTCGCCCTCGAAAAGCACCAGCGCGGTACGAAGGCGGATCGCTTCAAAGATCTTCGGCGAGATCTGGTTCATTTTCACCAGACCATCATGCTCCTTCAGGAAGCGCTCGGCGAAAACCTCGAACGAAAGATCGGCATGCTCGCGCCCCAGCTTTGCCAGACGGCCATCGATGTCAAAGACGTTGCTGCCGCTTTCTGTTCCGAGCGTCGCACGGGCCGAGCCGATGAAGCGATACCAGTCGGTTCCGTAGATGCGCTTGCCCTCGTCGACCTCGATGTCGACAGCCACGCCACGCGCCGCAGCCAGACGTTTCACATCGACGCCGATGCTGTATTTCTCCCGGCCGAGCGCGCCATAGTGAAGGGCTAGCGAGCGACCGCGATAGGCGATTCGCAGCTTGCGCTCTGCCATAGGCATGGCGAAACTGTCCATGAGCGGATCTTCCGGAACATAACCGGTGAGCGTCGGAATGAAATCGACCTTCGGAAAACGGCTCTTAGGGTAGACGAAGTCGAGCCCACCCGGCGGCACGGTAGTAAAATGGGCATCGATGCCGAGGCGTTCCATCCAGCGCCGGGTCGTTTCGACATTGTCGTATTCGTCCTGCGCGAACAGGAGCTTTGGTCCGCGGTAGGCTGCGACTGCCGCTGCGATGCCCGGCGATAGATGTCCCCGGACCGAAACCCTGACCGAATAGTGGATGGCAAGCGCATCGTAGCACGACAGGTCGAGGCCCGCCCCTTCTCCGTCGGCAGATTCGACGAGTTCCGACGCAGGCAGGAAAAAGAAGCGATGCCGCGAATGCTTCCGGAACCCTTCGAGATGCTGGGCCACCGTGCTGATATGTGCGGAATGGTCGTCATAGAGCATCAGTACGTTCAAGGCCGGCCGCAGTTGAGCGAGGCGCGCGGCGAGCGTGTCGAGATGCGATAGCAACTCCTCAAAGCGCCTGTCATAGGAGCTTAGGGAGGCGGCCTCAAGCCGATGCCCGACCATTGCGGCGTCGCTGCGCGACGCTGCGAGGCGCCGCATCGCCTCGGCGAAGCCCTCGGCATTCGCCGCGGTCGTAAACAGGTCGGAGCGCTCGGCCAGGGCATCGATCGGCGTGGTGACGACGGGCAGGCCGCATGCCACATACTCATAAGCCTTGAGCGGCAGCGAGCCGCGCATCAAGACGCTGTCCTTGAAGGGGATCATCCCAACGCAGGCTTGACGCGCCAGGCTGGCAATGCCGCCACTGTCGAGCAGGCCGTGATAGGTGACATTCGGCCGGCTCCGGAGTCGGCTCCAATCGTCGCCGCCGTCGACGGATTTCCCGCAGAACCAGAACTGCCAATCCGGCAACAACTCCGTGAGCTCGGTCAGCAGCGCAAAATCCAGCCGGTTGTTGATGCCGCCTTGGAACAAAGCGACCTTGCCGCCAGCTGGCGGGGCATAGCTGCTCGCTTTGGTCTGCTCCCAGAAGACAAAGTCACAGCCATTCGGAAGAACGATGACGGGCTTTTCGGCCGGCAGCACCCGGCGATGGCTCTCGGCAACGCCCTCCGAAACCGCAACGACGAGATCCGCCTGCCGGATCGCCGCCAAAGCGAGCTCGGACAGGTCGTTGGCGATGATCCTGACGTTGTCGGCCCGAGTAAGATAATCCTCGGTCGCATGGTATACCACGGCAGCCGGATGCAGGCGCGCGACCACGCCCGCAATAAGGAGATTGTAGAGCCAGACGAGCGGCCGGCTGACTCCGCGCTCGCGCAGAGCCGCCGCGAGCCGCGCCGCCTGCGCCGGACTATAGACCGGCCCGATCCTGACGATCGTGATGTCGTGTCCCTCGACCGGCTCGAAGCTGATGGCGTCGCCATGGCCGTTGGTCTGCACGAAAAAGGTCGGCCAGCGGCACGCGAAGCGAACAGCGTAGTGATAGCGGTTGCTGCGCGGTTCGGTGTGCCAATCCGACCATGTCAGCATGACCACTGCATCGAAGGTTTCTGCTGCAGAATCCGACATGAAATCCAAGGTGCTGCGTTGGCGCCATGGCTGGGGCCGGCGTCGCCCGCACCTGTTACAGGACGTCGCCCAAGCTGTCGACGTGCATCGAGGAGCGGGGATCTGTCGGCCGTCGCTCTACCGCCGTGCCCTCATCGGGCGTTGCAATTGGCGTCCCGCACGAGCCGGCCGCCGGCGGAACGCCGCTCTTCGGGCCGCTTCAGCCCCGAGGGATAGGCAGCACCCGCTCACGGATCTGGTGCAGTCCCGCGTTTCTTCGAATTGTCCTCACACGAACGGCGTGCCCATCCCGCTCGAAAATACTTCAGCCTTGCGGAGGGCACTGCTGGAACACCTCGTTATAGTTCAGCTCCTTAATGCCGCTTATCCAGTCCGCCTTGGCGGGCAGGCCGGGGTTGGCGGCCATGAACGCGAACATCCGGTTGTTGATTTCGCGGGAGTAGTGCTGGAAGTCGTAATAGTTGTCGAGGTTGTCGGTGACGTCGCGCCATTGCTCGAAATCATAGTACCGCACATTCGGCCGATCGGCCGCCAGCTTCTGGAGGCGCTCCTTGAACTCCTGGCGCACCGCCAGTATCTCCGGTTTGGTAACGGCGTGGGAATAGGCTTCGGCGCGCGAATAGGGAGGGGTGTAGAGATAGAACTGCGTCTGCGGGTTGTCCCGGATCAGCGGCTCCAGGTTCTGGTCAAAATTGGCGTTGAGTGCCAACCGGTAGAAGGCGAGACTACCTTCATCGAGCGGAGCGCGCGAGGGTAGCTTATTGCGGTCGAAGAACTTGCTGACCTGCTTCTCGACTTCACGGCAGGCATAAGTGCGGCTTGTGAAAAACTCGATCCAGTTGCCAACATTGTCAGGATCGATCGCCTGAATCATGTGCGGCTTCCAGAAACCGTTGTAGAGCGACGTCAAGGACATCTGCGCGATGTCTCGGCTGAGCAGATAATAGCGCAGAACCCCGACCGGGTCGGATTTGTACAGATATTCTGGAAATACATAAAGGTCATTGCGCTCTTCGAACGGAATAAACCAGATATGCGGGTCGATGCCCCAGACCACGGTGCGCAGCGGTTGCTTCGCAAACGCCGTGCGCAGCACGGTTGCTTGCTCGTAGGCCCGGCCGCCGTTCATCGTCAGCTTGATGAAGTGCCCGCCAAAGAGGCTGTTGGCGAAGCTCGGACGCGTGGTCATTGCGGTCGAGGTACCCATGACTACGCTGTCAAAGGCCTGGTGGCGAATCACCGCTGGATAGAGAAAGCGCTCTTGCGAGTAGATGCCCGGCTTGTAGAAGGATGCCGGCCGAAAATATTGGATAGGATCGACGACATAGTTGAAGGCCGCGATGATCATGGCCGGCAGGCCAGTCAACAGTGCAATCACGAACAGGTATCGTCGCACGGCTGCGCCTTCAGAACTGAAAGTATAGAAATTCGCGAATGGTCTGGGTCGACCAGATGCTCGCAAAAACGACGGCCGCTCCGATACTTCCGACATAGAGCGCCCAAGCCGAGGTCGGACGCCAGCGCCACCATTCGCCGAAGGCGCCGTTGCTACGGAATTCCCAGCCAGGCCGGAACGATGCCATGAACTGTTGAGTGTTTGGCAGTATCAAGGCGATCGCCAGCAGGACGGCGCAAAGCAGCCATGCCGACAGCTTGGCGAGCTCCGGCTGGAGCGTCACATTGCCGGGACTCAACATCGAGATGAGGATGGCGTTGGCAGTCGTCAGCGACGGCGCGCGGAAATAGACCCATGCCACGACGACGGCAAGGAAGGTGATGAGCCAGCAGGAGGCCGTCCAGAGCAAGCCGCGCGGCTGAAACCCTAGCCGCGTGCAAAGCGCGCGCCAGCTATGATTCACGACCAGATAGAAGCCGTGCAGCGCGCCCCAGACCACGAAGGTCCAGCCCGCGCCGTGCCAGATTCCGCCAAGAAGCATGGTCAGGAACAGGTTGAGATAACGCCGAAACGGCCCGCGCCGGCTACCGCCGAGCGGAATATAGAGGTAATCGCGCAGGAAGGTCGACAGCGTGATGTGCCAGCGCCGCCAGAAGTCGGTGATATTCGTCGCTTTATAGGGCGAGTTGAAATTGATCGGCAACTGGATCCCGAACAGGCGCGACAGCCCGATCGCCATGTCAGAATAGCCCGAGAAGTCGAAGTAGAGCTGCAACGTATAGGATAACGCGCCGATCCAGGCCTCCAGGAAGCCGAGTGGCTTGCCTGAAGCCGCGGCTTCGAAAACAGCTGAAGCCTGCGGCGCGATCTCGTCGGCAAGGACGAGCTTTTTGAACAGGCCGATGAGGAAGATCGTCAGGCCGACGACGAAGTTCTCCAGCACCGGCGAATAGGTCTTCGCCTCGCCGAACTGCGGCATCATCTGCTTGTGGTGCAGGATCGGCCCCGCGATAAGATGCGGGAAATAAGTGACGAAAAGAGCGTAGTGGACCGGGTTGTACTCGCGCGCCTCGCCGCGATGGGCATCGACCAGGAAGGCGATCTGCGTGAAGGTGAAGAAAGAAATGCCGAGCGGCAGGACGATTTGGTTGACCGCGAATTCGATGCCGGTCAGCGCGCTGAAATTGGCGACGACGAAGTTGGTATACTTGAAATAGCCGAGCAGCAGCAGATTGGCGCCGACGCCGAGGGCGAGCACCAACTTCTTCACCCCCTGCCCGCTCGATGTCTGCAGGCAATAGCCCAGCCCGTAGTTCATACTGATCGAAACCAACAGAAGAACGAGGTATTTTTTGTCCCAGTAACCGTAAAAAAACAGCGAAGCCAAAGTAAGAAAAGCAGCAGCAGCAATCCGATTGAGCTTTCCGATCAAAAAGAACACAACCAATACGATCGGAAGATAGCCAAAGATAAACTGGCCGCTAGTGAATAACATGTCGCTCTTTCGGGACCTTATCTCGGCACAGATCGGCGCTGCCTTAACTCAGCGCCGGACCGATTGCAAGCAAGCGGCATGGCAGCGTGCTGCTAGGCAAGCCGCCATGCGGCTACTTGTCGCGCCCGCCTCATTCCGGCGGGGCTACCGGCGAGTCCGGTTTCGGAGGCTGTTCGGCACCTCTGACATTCGGGTAGCGGGTCATTCGCGGTTTGGATGTCGATGCCTGAGAGCCGCGGCCGGGTGACCGAGGTCAAGAGATGAAGCGCTATCCGGAAAGCCCGATCGAGGAGGAGTGCTCGGCGGTGGCGCCGCTGCTGGCGAGATGTTGGGCGGGGCAGGTCACGGACCGACTTGGCGAGGTGCCGGACGCGATCTGCTGCATAGTCCCTACGGGTTGCGCCTGACCGATGCCGCCAGTCCATATTCCGCCCGGGGATGCGGTCTATTGGTGGCGCCGGCGTTCGTCCGGCTACCGTCGCTCCGCACCATCCCACGACGTCGTGCTGCCGACCGAGCACGAACGGACCGAACACAGGATGAGCCCGACGCGCGCGGTGACCGACAGCCAGCCGATCAAGGCGCCGGCGGCAGGAGCCGTGCGCGGCCGCGACGACACCAGTAAGCTCGTCGACCGCGAGCGCCACAACGTCCCGATCACACTCATCGAACAGGTCGCCCTGTCGCCGGACGTGCGGATCGTCCGAGTCAGAAACGATCCCGATCCGCGACCGGGGCGATAGGGCTTGCCGACCGTTATGAACCACATGATCTCCACGGCCGCCCCATTGAGAGCCGGGCGGCCGGCGCAACGGGCTGAGAAGTGCTGCGCTTGCAGCCTTAGCTTGAACGGCGCCGGCTGCCGAGCAATAGCATCGGTGGTCCTGCCGCCGAACGGCTGGACCTGCACGCAGCTTCGCTTATAGGAGCAGCTTCGCTTATAGGAAGTGCTAAACCGCTTCTGTCAGGCGGGTTGAAGCCGTTTCAGCAGCGTGAGCCGCTATGATCCTGACCGTCGTCGGCGCTAGGCCGCAGTTCATCAAGGCCGCCGCCGTCAGCCATGCCCTTGCCGGCGCCGGAATGCGCGAAGTGCTCGTGCACACTGGCCAGCATTTCGACGCCTCGATGTCGGACATCTTCTTTGCCGAACTCGGCATTCCACAGCCGGCCCATAACCTCGATATCCACAGCGCTGGTCACGGCGCCATGACAGGGCGCATGCTAGAAAAGCTTGAAACCGTCATGCTGGCGGAAAAGCCCGAGATGGTGCTGGTCTATGGCGACACCAACTCCACGGTCGCGGGCGCAATGGCTGCAGCGAAGCTGCATATCCCGGTCGCACATGTCGAGGCCGGCCTGCGCTCGTTCAACCGGCGCATGCCGGAGGAACTCAACCGTATCGTCACCGACCATCTCAGCAGCCATCTGTTCTGCCCGACCGACGCGGCGGTCGCTAATCTCGCCAATGAGGGCATCCGATCTGGCGTCCACGCCATCGGCGACGTGATGTACGATATCTGCCTCACCACAGCGCGCCGGGCCGAAGAGCATTCCGCGATTCTGCAAAGGCTCGATCTGGCTCCGAAAAGCTACGCCGTCGCTACGATTCACCGTGCAGAGAATACCGACGATCCAGACCGTTTCGCCAGGGTCCTCACCTGGCTCGAAGACGCGGCGCGCACAACACCGATCATCATGCCGCTCCATCCGAGAACAGCCAAGCTTATCAAGACGCTGGATCGGGAGTTGGTGAACATCCGCCTGATCGATCCGCTCGGCTATCTCGATATGACCCGGCTCCTGCATCAGAGCGTCGCCGTCTTCACCGATTCCGGCGGTCTTCAAAAAGAGGCATATTTTCACCGCGTGCCTTGCGTGACGCTGCGCGACGAGACCGAATGGGTCGAAACCATCGCCGCCGGCTGGAACCGGCTCTGGATTGGGCCGGACTATGCCGAGCGCAGCGAAATTCCCGATTTCGGAGACGGGCACGCCGCCGAAACGCTTGTCACGCGGCTAAAGGCGGCAATGGTGGGCTGAGTTCAGCGCACGCGAAAGATCGCTCAGGCGACCGGTGCCGCGGCATCGTTTTCTGGGTCATCGGCAAGCGATGCGCGCGCACTCGCGACCGTCTTGCAGCAAACGACAAACAGGCAGCGGCTCGACTATGCCTCGCGGCTACGCGGCGCGACGGCTCGCTTTCCGGAAAGGGCGGCGCGTGCGACGTGTTGCCGCGCTTCGTCGATCCTTCCTGTCAGGCCATGTTACCTTGAGGGACGTCACGCGCGCTTGCTGCACGAAACGAAAGGCCCGCACCGCAGCTGCCGGCCACCTCGACGCCGTTGCGCTCGAGCTCACGAAGCGAGCGCCTTCAGGCGAGCATCTCTAGGTAGCTCTGCCGCATGGTCTCACAGGAGCCCACCTACGGAGTGCGGTACTATTCATCGACGACCGGCCGCTGGGTGCAGATCTTGTATGTGGTCCACTCCCCCGACGACGGCGCGCCTTCCAGCTTTATCCGTCATTGTCATACTTGCGTTCCTGGCTCGACCGGCGAACGCATGACTTCCCGTTTCCGACCTCGAGGTCGTTTAGCCGCCCGCTTTGATTTTTTCTTTGCAATCTGCGTCTCAAGCTTCTAACCGTCGTGCCGACGGCTCGACCCAATGAGCCGTCATGCGATTCTGCGCCCGTTATCGACCAGAGGATTGCCAGCCAAACATGCCGACCCGGTCTGCCGCAGCGACTTCGCCGTCGAACGCGCGGAGCTCGGCTAGAGTTTGGCGTCATGAAGCCGAGAAACGGGCCGGCAAACTTCCCCTTTCTTCAGAAGTTGATACGGCTTGGCGGCTATTCGAAGCGCCTTGGCATCGGCTGCGCGGCGGGGAAGGCTTGGCGCAACAACGGGCATCCACACAGAGGTAATCGATGCTTTCGACGCCGGCCCATATCGCGACGTTGATTACGCGCAGTCGCCGGGTTCTGATCCGGACGCTCTACGACGACATCCGTCGCAAGCATGCCGGTTCCGTGTTCGGCATGAGCTGGTTTGTCATCATGCCACTGCTGTTCCTCGGCTTCTACGCCGCAGTCTATCTTGTTGTTTATAAAGTAAAACCAGTGAATATGTCACCGGTTGATTATCTCCACTTCATCTATATTGGCTTGATGGCCTATCTCGGGTTCTCCGAAGGCATGACGGCCGGAGCCGGTTCGCTGATTGTCAATCGCGCGGTCGTGCTCAACACGGTTTTCCCGGCGGAACTGCTGCCACTACGCGCCGCGCTCGTGGGTCAGATGACATTCCTGCTGGGCTTGGCGCTGGCTATCTGCTGGACTTTGGCGACCGGCAAGGCCAGCGTCTGGCTAATGCTCTTGCCGCTCGTCGTTGCGATGCAAATCCTGTTCTCGATCGGGCTCGCGTGGATTCTGGCGCCGATTTATGTCGTTTTTCGCGATCTCGGGCAGATCCTGAACTTTGTCGTCCTTGCCATTCTGGTTATCAGCCCGATTGCGTTTCGCTCGACGGAGCTGACCGGCTACCAGAAGATCATGCTCTATATCAATCCGTTATACTTCTACCTCGCGAGCTATCAGTCGATCCTGTTCGACGGAACGGCGCCGCCACTCGTCCCGTTTCTGATGGGAGCCGTAGCCTGCTTGGTGGTATTCTTCATCGGATTTCGCTTCTTCGTGCGTGTGAAGCCCATGGTGGCCGAACATGTCTGATCCCGTCGCGCCGCGCGCGGCAGCGATCCGGTGCATCGATCTCAGCAAGAGCTATCACCTCTACCGCGGCCCCGGCGAGGAGATGCTAGACGCCGTAGGGTTCCTGCGGCTCATGCCATGGCGCAAACCGGTGCCCTTGCATCCGGCCCTGCGCGGCGTCTCGCTGACAATCGGCCACGGCGAGCGCGTCGGCATCATCGGCCGTAACGGCGCCGGAAAATCGACCTTGCTCAAACTGGTCACCGGTGCCGCAGCGCCTTCTGCCGGCGTGCTCTTAGTCGATGGCACGGTGCAGTCGCTCTCCAGCCTCGGCATCGGCTTCCACCCGGAGTTTTCCGGCATTGAAAACATCAAATCGGCATTGGTCTACAACAGCCTGAGCGAGGACGCGCTCGCGGCGGCGATTGAGGACATCGTCGAGTTCTGCGAGCTCGACCGCTTCATGGACATGCCGATCCGATCCTATTCGGCCGGCATGCTGGCGCGGCTCTATTTCGCCACCGCAACCGCGATCAGACCCGATATCCTGGTCGTCGACGAAGTGCTTGGCGCGGGTGACGCCTATTTCGCGGCGCGTTCGGCGGCGCGGATGCGACAGCTCGCCCTCTCCGGCTGCACCTTGCTACTCGTCAGCCATTCCAATCAGCAGGTCTTGGAGTTTTGCGAGCGCTGCATCTGGATCGAGCGCGGCCGGGTCGTCGCCGACGGATCGACGCTGAGCGTGATAAAGGCCTACGAGGCATTCATCCAGCATCTCGCCCATGCCCAAGGCGGGGGCGACGACGTTATCCACAATGAGCGCATCGTCGACGATGCCTTGCTGACGGCGCTGCAGGAAAGCCCGGTCGCATCCACACAGGCCGACGTCCAGGCCGACGGCGGCATCTCGGCGTGGCCCGCATCTCGAAGAGTACGAATCAGCGATGCCTGGTTCGAGGACGCGCAGGGCGCGCCGTCGCGGATCGGCGTCCACGGCTCGGATTGGACCATCGCGATCCGCGTGCGCATCGAGCAGGAGGGCAGCTATCGCTTTCGGCCTGCCCATGTCCTGTTCGGCCCGGATGGGCGCTGGTCGACTCGCCTCATCGGTCCGCCGACGACGCTGGAAGGCCCCGTCGGCACGGAACGGGAGGTACGCTGCCGCTTCTCGCCGATGCGCCTCGGCCCGGCCGATTACGTCCTCAGCGTATCGCTGCACGGGGCGAACGAGCCATGGGACATCGGCACGGCGGAACGCTTTGACCTGCTCTCGCGCAGCTTCGCCTTCACGGTGAAGCCGCGCAGCGGGCAGCGCCCCGGCAAGGCATTGCCGGTGCGCCACGACGCCGAGTGGGCTAGGATCTGAGCGATGAACGCGCATGATCGCCCTGCCGCACTTGCCGTCGACAACCTCGTCAAAGTCTACACAGGCTTGCGCGGCCTCCCACCGGTACGGGCGCTGAACGGCATTTCATTCAGCGTCGAACGCGGCGAGCGGCTTGCCCTCATCGGTCGCAACGGCGCCGGAAAGTCTACGCTGCTGAGGATTATCAGTGGGCAGTTGCCGCCAAGTTCGGGCACTGTACGGGTTGATGGCCGGATTTCGGCCCTGTTCGATCTCGGCATCGGCTTCCACGACGACATCTCGGGCTACGAGAACATCCACTCGGCGCTGATGTACAATGACATCGATCAGGCCGAATTCGACGCCCATGTCGCGGACATCATCGCCTTCTGCGAGCTCGGCCCCTATCTGCACCAGCCCGTCAAGACCTACTCCTCGGGCATGAAGGCGCGGCTCTATTTTGCCGTCGCCAGCGCGGTCACCCCCGACATCCTGATCATCGACGAGACGCTGGGCGCCGGCGATTCCTATTTTGGCGTCAAATCCGAGGAGCGCATCGCGCGCTTGACCGCCGAAGGCACGACCCTGCTCCTCGTTTCACACAATCTTGCTCAGGCAAGGCAGATGTGCCGTCGCGCCATATGGATCGAACAAGGCGAAGTGCGAGCCGTCGGCGCGACCGCCGAGGTCATCGACGCCTATCAGGCCTTCATCAGTGAGCTCGAAGCGACGTCACAGCACCACGCGTCGGCGGTGAACAATTGGATCGAACGCCAGATCACCCGGACGCTGCGACCCGTCGAGCGGCTGCCGGGAGACGACGGCGTGCAGCTTGCGATCGAGACTGCGGACGGGAAGGCCGCGGCTCGCCTGCGCGCGCTGACCGGGGAAAGCTTCCAGTGCCGGCTGAAAGTGGAAGGGATGGTCTCCCGGTCCTTCCGGCCGGGAGTTGCCATTTTCACCGATGACGGGCGCTTCATCGATTGCCTCCTCGGTCCCGTCTCCGACCCCGCCGACAACGCGCAGTTTACGCTGGGGTTGAGCCCGCTGCTCTACGGTCCCGGCCAGTATGCTCTGCGGACGGTGCTGGCGTCGCCCGACGACGAATCGCGGATGATCGCCGTCGGCACGCACAGCGTTTCTCTCGATGTAATCTGTCTTGACCCGACGGAGACGGCGTTGTTTCTGCACCCTGCTACCTGGCAGACTGATTGAACGATGAGCACGGGCGTGGAAATCTTGGATTCGCGAAACACTGAGCTTGCCCGCCTGCTGCAGGCGCGATTGGGTCGCCCCCCCAAGATCTGCCTGCTGTCCTATTCGCTTATTCCCGACGACCCGCGCGTGCGCCGGCAGGGCGATGCCTTCCTGGCGGCAGGGTGGGATGTCGAAGCCGTCAGCCTTCCCGGCTGGAACTCGCCGCAGACCGCCTGGCCGGTGCGTTCCTGGGACGACATCTCCGACGAAACCGCTCCGCCGCGCGCGCCGGCCGAGGCGGATGCCGCCGTCGCTCCGCCCGAGCCCGTTCTCCCAAGCCCGGCGGACCCCGCTCCGCCCGGCGCCAAGCCGGAGCCGGAGCCCGAGCCGGAGTCGGGCATTGCCGGGCCGGCTGCGCCGATCCACCGTACCGGTCTCAAGGCGTTGTGGCACAGTCCCCCGCCCGCATCGCTTCGCAACTCGCTGCGGCCGGCGCTCGCAGGGGCCCGTGTCCAGCTCAGGTCGATAATTATCCTGGCGTTCAAATTCATCTATTTCTGCAAAAGCCTCGTCCATTTCGGCAAACGCCTCATCCGTTCCGGCAGGGACTTCCTTGTCAGGAACTACTACCGCGTGAAATATCGCGTGAGATATCGACTTGAGCTGGGCTACCAGAAGCTCGAACCCTGGCTGGATGCCGCGAGGGTCACGGCCGACAACAGGCTTGGACCGGCAACCTATTTCAAGGTCCGCGAGATCGCGCGCTTCTACCGGGCGGCCGAGCCAGTCAAGGCGGACCTCTACCTGGCCAATGACTGGCACATGCTGCCGATCGCGTTGAAGCTGGCCGACAAGCACGACGCCGAGATCTGCTACGATACGCACGAATACTCGCTCGAGGAATACCGATACCGGCTGTACTGGCGCCTCACCAAGCGGCCTCTGGTGCGCGCGATCGAATCCACTGGCTTGGCCCGAGCGCTCGTCTCCTCGGCCGTTTCGGAGGGCATCGCTGATGACATGACGCGCGAATATCGGCTCGCGCGCCCGATGATCGCAATCCGCAACATGCCGGTCCGGTCGTCCCACAAGAGCGGCACGACCGGCGATCATATCGACGCGCTCTATCACGGCATCATCGCGCCCGATCGCGGCCTGGAGGAATGCATCCGAAGTGTCGCGCTGTGGCGCCCGGAATTCCGCCTGATCCTGCGCGGGCCCGGCTCGCCGCAGATCATGGAACAGCTGCGCGGCATCGCACGCGAGGCCGGCGTCGAAGATCGGGTCGTTTTCGCGCCGCCCGTGCCGATGCTCGACCTGGTCAAAGAAGCAGCCACGGCCGATATCGGCCTGTCGACGCCGCCCAAGACCTCGAAACACAATATCTATGCCATGCCGAACAAGCTGTTCGAGTATATCCAGGCCGGGTTGGCGATCTGCGTCTGCGATCTGCCCGACATGGCACGCCTGGTGCGCAATCACGACCTCGGCATCCTCATCGACGAAGTGACGCCGGAAAGCATCGCGGCCGCGATCAACCGCTTCGACCGGGATTCGCTAGACCGATTCAAGGCCAATACACGGAAGGCGTCGCAGGGCCTCTGCTGGGAACATGAGAGCCTTGTTCTGACAGAGAGCTATGGCAGCGCGTTGCTGCAGGCGCTCGACGCCAGGGCCAAGCGGCACGGCCCGGGCGACCGAGCCAACGTCGCGGCCGCGCATGCGCCGGCGCGGCTCGGCGGGAGTGCCGGCGTTGGCTGATGCGCTGGTCCCGTTCACCGCAGCCGACGCTGCTGCCTTTCTCGGCGGCCAGCTCGTCGGCAACCCGGCCCTGATCGTCGCGAGAGCTGTCACCGCGGCCAATCTGCAACCCGACTCGCTGGCCTTTCTCAAGAGTTGGGCGCGCCTGGACGCCGGCCGGCAGCCGGACGAGCGGGTTCTGCTGCTCGCTCCCGCCGCGGAAGCGCCTCAACCTGGCTGGACGGTGATCCTGGTCGAGGAGCCCCGGCTCGCTTTCGCCCGGCTGCTCCAGGAGTTCTTCGAGGAGAAGCATCGACCCGGCATTGATCCGACCGCCATCATCGCGCCCGGCGCCACGATCGACCCTTCGGCTCAGATCGGCCCTTATGCGATGATCGGCGTCGGCGCGCGGATCGGCCCGAGGACCGTGCTGCGCAACCATGTCACCATAGGCAGGCGCGTGACAATCGGCTCGGATTGCCTGGTGAAGTCGAGCAGCGTGATCGGCGAGGAAGGATTTGGCATCGTGACCGACCAGGACGGCAACAACCTGCGGCTACCACATGTCGGCTCCGTCATCATAGGCGATCATGTCGAGATCGGCGCCCTCAATACCGTCTGCTCGGGCACGGTTGAGCCGACGCGCATCGGCTCCTATGTCAAGACCGACGACCATGTCCATATCGCCCATAACTGCATCATCGGCGAGAACAGCATCTTGACCGCCTGCGCGGAGTTCAGCGGCAGCGTCACGCTTGGCCAGCGCGTCTGGGTCGGCCCCAACGCCTGCTTGATGAACGGCATCAGCGTCGGCGACGGCGCCATGATCGGGCTCGGCGCGGTCGTCACCAAGGATGTTGCCGAGCGCGTGGTGGTGGCTGGCTCTCCGGCGCGCTTCATCCGGCGCACCTGAATCCGCGGGAACCATCATGGCTTTCACCACCGAAGACTATCGGCTCCTGCTGCAGCAGCTCCTGGACAGCGGCTACCAGTTCGTCGACTACCAGACCGTCGTGGCCGGGGAGCGCCACGTCATCATGCGCCATGATGTCGACATGTCGCTCGAGTTTGCCCGCCGCCTGGCGCAGGTCGAGGCCGAGCTCGGCGTCAGGGCGATCTATTTCGTGCTGATCAGCGGCTCGCTCTACAATCCGCTCTCATCCGAGAGCCGCAGCCATCTCGATGCCATAGCGGCGTTGGGACATCAGATCGGCCTGCATTTCGACGCCTCAATCTACGCTGGCGACCGCGACAGCCTCGACCGGGCCGTCCGCAAGGAACTGAGCGCGCTAGGCACGCTCGTCGAGCAGCCGAGCCCGATCATCAGCTTTCACCGCCCCGCCAAGGTTCTGCTCGGCGACGGAAACCGCTTCGGCAACTGCGAACACACCTATATGCCGAAGTTCTTCAAGGATATCGGTTATTGCTCCGACTCGCGCGGGCAGTGGTTCTACCAGCACCCGCTCGAGCATGAGAGCGTCAAGGCCGGCACCGCCCTGCAATTGCTGACTCATCCGGTCTGGTGGTGCGGTTACCGGGCTGAGGCCCCGGTCAGCCTGCTCGACCGGCTGACCTTCGACCGTATGGATGTCTTCCGCACAGAACTCGCGCGCAATTGCGAGATCTACCGCAAGGAAATGCTGAACCACCTCAGCGGCGGCTGAAGCACGCCGAAACGCCGTGCCCCATCTTCGGACGAGGCCCTGCTCCAGGCTTTAGCCCCGGAGCCCCGCGGAACTACAGCGTCACGTTGAAGCGCTCGCCCCAGATGCCGAGATTCACGATCCGCCACAGCGTGGTTTCGAATGGGCGCGTGCCGTCGAGAATCTCACGCGTATAGGCGCGCGTCGCCTCGACGTCGAACAGCTCGGGATAGAGTGCGAGCGTCTTCTCGACGCCCGCTTCCATCGCCGGGCGCATCGGCCCCTGCAGCCAGATCTGTTCCGGCGTCGAGAAGCCGAGCTTGTCGCGGCGGTTCAGCACCGCGTCGGGCAGGACCCCGGCCATGGCGCGGCGCAGGACCCGCTTGGTGTCGCCGCCGACGATCTTGTGATCGTTGCCGAGGCCGAGCGAGAACTCGACAAGCGGATGGTCGAGGAACGGCACCCGCGCCTCGATCGAATGCGCCATCGAGTTCCTGTCCTCGAAATGCAGCAGCATCGCCAGGTTGGAAGCATAGGTGAGCGTCATGCACAGCGAGGCGATGTCGTGCACCGCGGGCAGGCCGAGCAATTCCTCGGCAACGGCGACGGCGCCCTTCGGGTTGCCGCGCTCCTTGATCGCGCTGCCGCCGAGCCAGTCATGCTGCGGATGACTCTTGATCGCGGGCTTCGGCACCAGCGCGGCGAGCTTGGCGGGCAGCACGCGCGGCGCCAGCGCCGAGATCTGCTGCATGATCGGCAGCCCGTGATAGCGGTTGCGCTCGAGGACTGTGCGGGCAAGCGTGCCGTAATGCCCACCCTGCAGCAACGCGTTGATGTAATAGGGGAAGCTCGCATGATAGCCGGCGAGTTGCTCATCGGCGCCCTGCCCGTCGATCATGACGGTGATGCCGTTGCGCTTCGCTTCCTCGAAGACCCGCCACTGCGCGAAGATCGAGGTCGAACCGAAAGGTTCGTCCTGGTGCCAGGTCAGATCCGAAGCGATCTCCAAGAGCTCTTCGGGCTTAGGGTAAATGTAGTGCGGCGTGGCCCCGGTCTTGGCGACGACGGCTTCCATGAACGGCTTCTCGTCGACGCTCTTCTCGGCGTAGCAGGCTGAGATCGCGATGACCGCCGAGCCGCCGTCCCGAGCCAGCATCGGCGTCATCAGACAGACCAGCGACGAGGAATCCAGCCCACCTGACAGACAAGAGCCCACCGGAACATCTGCGCGCAGATGCAGCCTAACCGCATCGGTCAGCAGCGCATGAAAACGCTCCCCGGCATCGGCCTCGCTGATGTCGATGGCCTGCGCCCGAACCGGATACCAGCGTCGGATCTCGAGCTCGAGCGGCCTCCCCCCGCACTCGACTCGGAGGGCCTCGCCACCGCGCAACTGGTGGATGCCCTCGAACATCGTCTCGCCGGTATGGTTGGAGATACCCGAGGCCAGGAAATCGTGCACGCGCGCCACGTTCATTCGCGTCGCCAGGCCCGGCAGACCGTGGAACTGCTTGATCTCGGAGCCGAGCGCCAGCCCGTGCTCCGTTTTGGCGTAGTAGAGCGGCTTGATCCCAAAGCGGTCGCGCGCCGCGAACAGGACCTTCTCCGAAGCGTCCCAGATGATGAAAGCGAACATGCCACGGAAACGCTCCAGGCAGGCGTCACCCCAGGCGATGTAGCTCTGCAGCAGCACCTCGCTGTCGCTGTCGGAGGTTACAACGCGGCCTTCGGCGCGCAACTGCTCGCGCAATTCGATATAGTTGTAGATCTCGCCGTTGAAGGTCAGATGATAGCGGCTACTGGCATCGCTCATCGGCTGCAGGCCGGCATCGGACAGATCGATGATGGCAAGGCGCCGATGGCCTAGCGCTACCGGACCGGCCGGGGATTCGAACAGTTCCCAACCGCTGCCATCGGGGCCGCGATGTTCGACGATATCAATACGCGACCTGTCGGGAGTGAAGCCTACAGAGCCATAAATGCCGCACATTACGCCCCGGGACCCCCGTCTCCAAATCGGAGCCGAGGGCATAGCGGGAACGCAATCTTCTGTCCAGATCGGCAGGAGCAAGCCCGACGGAAGATGCCCTGCAGCGCATGCGACGGCGGTTGACAATGACAAGGTCATTGCTTCAGTTTTCGCGCCAGTCTGCGCAAGGGCGCGGATCGGAAGGAGCATTCTGTGTTGGTCGAAGATCACCATAAACTTAAGTTTCTTATCCTTCATGCTATTCGTGATCTTACAAAAGAGCGACAGACGACACTCGAGAATCTTTTTATATTTCAAAAATACGAAAGTGAAAGTTTATTTTTGTATCATTACATTTCTGACGAACTTAGCGACGATATAAAATCAATTCCATTCGATGTCGTCGTTCTGGATACGACCTTTTTATGCTGGCGCTGGGTCAGGCCGCGCGAGGTGTACGAAGACATCAAGGCCCGTTATGCCTATCTCGCCGGAAGCGGAGCCACAATCGTCGCCCTGCCGCAGGATGAATACGATCACACTGCCGTTCTCGACCAGTGGCTGGCCGATTTGAAGGCCGCGATGGTCTACTCGCTGTTTCCAAAGCGTGCTGCCACCCTCTACCCCCGATTCCTGGCAAGCGGCGGCAAGGTCGCACCGGCGCTGACCGGTTTCCTAGAGGATAGCGACATCGAGCAGTACGCCAGATTCGACATCCCCTTTGCACAGCGCCCCATCGATGTCGGCTATCGCGTGCGGCGGCTTCCCGCAAATTTCGGGCGCTTCGGTCAGTTGAAGTCCGAGTTCGGAAGGGTGTTCGCCGAAGCGGCCCGCGACGCCTTTCCGGTCGTCGACATCAGCGACGACCCCGCCGAAATTTTTGTCGGCGAAGACTGGCCACGCTTTCTATGTTCCTGCCGCTTCATACTGGCGAGCGAGAGCGGGTCCAGCATCCTCGACGCCGATGGCACCATCCGCGACCGCGTTGCCGCCTATACGGCCGAGCACCCGGACGCATCTTATGAGCAGGTCGAGGAGGCGTGCTTCCCGGAGCTCGACCAGAGCGACCCTTTCGCTGCCATCTCGCCGCGTGTCTTCGAGGCGGCTTTGGCCGGATGCTGCCTGGTCATGATCGAAGGCGACTATAGCGGCTACGCGACAGCCGGCGAGGATTACATCGCGGTCAGGCCCGACTTCGCCAATATCGCCGAAGTAGTCGAGCAGATGAAGGATCTGCGCGCCGCCGAGGCGATGGCGCAGCGCTTCCGCAGCAAGATAATCGCAGCGCCGGGGTTGCGCTATGCCAACTGGGTGCCGGCCGCTCTCGAAGCGATGGCGCGCTCGCCGCGTCCACTGCTCGCCTCGATTCCGGATTGGGATTTCCATCGCCGGCGCGAGGCGCACAACTCGCTGTTGCTGGCGCGCGGTAACACACAGATCGCCGAGCTTGGTGAACGCAACCGCCTGCTCGGAAATGCCCTCATGGAGGAGCGCGCGACTCTCAGCGCCCAAATCGACGAGCTGCGCGCTAGGCTCGAGAGCGAGCAGGACCAGGCCGATCGAGATCGTGAGCAGATTGAGGACGAGGAAACTCTCGCGCCGCAGGCCAGCGCCGAAAGCCGAACGATCAGGTGAACGGGACCACGGGGGACGCTGCAATCAAGGCCGCGCCTTTCGCAGCACGAACGCCGTTACGACGAGCCCCAGCAGCAGCGGCAGCGCCGTGCGCAGAGTGCGGTGAACCAGCGCGATCGCGGCCGCCGCCTCTGCTGGCGCTCCAGCCTGCTGGAGCAGCAGCACGAAGGTTACGTCTCGCACCCCGATCCCGAGCGGCAAGAGCGAGACCGCGCCCGCCAGATAGGAGATGACGACGGCGTGCCCGATCGCGCTCGGCGCGATCTCGGCCCCGAGCGCGCGGCCAAGGAACCAGATGGAGGCGACGTCCACGACATAGGTCGTCGCCAGCCAGAAGGTGGCGAGGGCGAGCGCTCCGGGTCTCAGTCCGAGCATGGCGCTGCGCAGGTCCAGCACGAACTTGCGGATCGGGCCGGAGGCCCGGAACAGGCGCCCGACGCCCCAGAGCCGGTCGAGCACGGGCGGCCCGAGCGCAACCGCGGCGACGCCGGCCGCCAGCATCGCCGCAGCGGCCAGCGAAAGCGGCAGGGCGCGATCGCCCGCGAGTGGGCCAGGAATCACCATGATCGCTCCCATCAGGAACAACCAGAGCAGGCTCTCGATCGTGGTCTGCGCCGCACCGACGCTGACCGGAATGCCCGCCAGCATCTTATAGAAGGCGAGCCGCGCGGGCACTCCCAGCTTCGGATCGCCGGCCAGGCTGACGGTGCCCGCCGCCAGCATCGCCGTCATGACGTCTCCGACCTTTGCCGGATAGCGCATGCCGTGGAGCAAGGCAGCCGCTCCGGCCGCGTGCAGGACGATCATCAGGACCGTCGATGCGCACAGGGCGAGCAGCGGCCATGGGCCGAGAGCCGCAAGGACCCGCCAGTCGACATGGCGCAAGAGATAGAAGAGCGCAGCCGCCCCGACGAGCAGGCCGGCGCCCCAGAGCAGACGCTTGCGCATCAGCAGGCCACTCATGCCCGCCTCCGCGAGCAGCGCGCCGAACCGCCCGGCAACGCCTTGCGGGACAGGGTCTCGGCAACGGATGTCCCGGTCCCGAACGGCATGCTAGGATTTTTTCGAGGTGTTCCGCCGAATGAAGAGCCACAGGTAGGAACTCGTATCCGTGCCGTTGATGATATACTCGGCATCGTTCAGATAATCCTTGAGAGGGTATCCCGGCGGCATCGACGCCAGGATGAAATTCGAATACATCGCAATCGCGCAGATGTTGTTTCGCGCCAGGTAGCGCTCGATCTCGTCGACTGTCTTCAACAGGAAAAGCTCACGGTTGACCGCCGAGAAGATCATGACGCGCGGCCGTGCCCAATGGTAGGACAGCTGGTCGACTTCGCTGAGATAGCGGCAGCTGTCGTCATATCCGGACAGCTTCTGCTCGAATGCCGCAATCGGCTGCCGCAGGCCATCCTCGTAGATCGGGGAGAAGGTCCGCTTGATATTGTCCTTGGCCGGCAGCGCAACGCCTATGACGATGGCCGTCGCGACGACAACCGCGGCCCACCGGACCGGCGGGTCGGGGATTCGTGTTCCGGTCACCCGCCCCGGCGCCATCACGCCGGCGATGTCACGGCCGGTCACGCCGCCATAGGCGACCGTGACGACCGTCGCGCAGATCGCAGCCAGAAGCAGGTACGATTGCAGCGTATAGCGCGCATTCATGGCGAGCCATTGCGAGACCGCATGGCCGCCGACGTCGAGCCAGCCCGAGAACAGGATCGATTGTGAGAGCAGGATCAGGCTGAGGCAAACGAGGATCATCCCGACAGGCGCAGTGGGCTTGCGCTGGGCGAAACGCGAGAGCGCCAGGGCGATGCAGACGATCGCGACCAGGAAGCCGCCATAGGTCAGACCCCGCTGCACCGGGCTCAGGTCGCCGGTGAAGAGCGTCAGGATCGGATGGCGAAGCAGATCCTGCGAGACCCCGCGCTTGTCATTGTAGAGTTTCAGCAGCGGCGCATAAGGCGTACCCGCCAGGACCTCGTCGCTGGTGACGTTGCCGGCGCTCAGCGAGCCGGTCCGAAGCAGATTCGCGATCAGGTGGCTGAAACCGACGACCGCGCCGATGCCGGTCGCGATGCCGAGGCACAAGGCGAGCCACAACCGCTGCCCGAACCGATACCGGCCGCGCGTCCGGAGCAGCAGAAGCGCGATGCAGCCGCCGACAGCGGTGAGCGGCACCAGGAAGAGCGCCAGCGAATGGCCGCCCGCGACGAAGCAGGCCGTGATCGCGAAGCCGGCCCCCAGAGACAGGATGCGCCCGGCGCTGCGGATCGGCGAGGCACAGCAACCGACGAAGAAGGCGATGAGAAGCACCAGCGGGATCAGCCGGAACGCGTCTCGGCTGTGAGCCGAGACCATGTAGCCCAACCCAGGAATGCTGCAGAACAGGAGGATTGTCAGCAGCGCCGCCGAGACCCCACGCACGCGCTGGAAGAGGGCCGCCACGCTCAGCATCAGCAAGGGCACGGTCGCGATGATCGCCCCCGGAGCTGCCGGATTCGCCCCGCCTGGGAGGGCTCCGCTCGCCGCGATCGCCGAAGCCAGATAGGCCTTCCAGAACGGGCCATGCAGATCGCCGCGCAGGGAGCCGTCCGCCAGCCCGGCTCCGCCGATGATCTGCCAGCCATCCCTGTGGGTGGCGAAGTGGAAAGCCTGGGCGAGATATTGCGTCGCGTCACCGCCCGACGGCGTCCTGACGAAATTGGCGGCGAAGACGTGTCCCGCGAAATAGATCAGGACGACGACGGCGGCGACCGCGCACAGATCGAGAACCGTCACCTCCGGATCGCTGCGCCGAATGCCGAAAAGCCGTCCCGGCGACGACAGGGCGGCGTTCGGCCGCAGGAGGCGGAAGCCCAGCAAGGCGGCCGGGACGACCAAGAGGGAGGGAACGAAGGCGAAGAGCGGCAGCGGGCTGCGCGGAACCAGATGTGCGAACAGGATCGTCGCCGACGCCACGAGGAAGGGAGCGAGGCAGACCCCCGCGATGAAGCGGGCCGGTCGCGACAGCGGTATCGCCTTCGGAAAGCAGGTCGCGAGCAGCCCCGCGGAGAGTCCGACCAGCGCGAGTTGCAGGTGCCAGGCGACAGTTAGCGCCGAGGACATTGCTCGAGCCCGAGATGGATCAACGGGGCAGCTCCGAGGATGCCACACGCTTCGGCGGCGCGCAGAAGCAGCATGTCGTCACGACGCCTCGCCCGCAGATGCCCGCAGATAGCGGGTCATTGCCTTGTACATCGGAGCTGCGTCCAGCGGATGAAGACGGCGTTGTTGCTGTCGCCGTTCTCGAAGGCCTTGTAGCGAAACTGTCCCTCTCCGGCATAGAAGCTATCCATGGCGAAGGCCATGTGCTGCCGGGCAAGATCGTGGTCGCCATAGACCAGGGCCGTCATGATCGCCTGCGCGACGTCATGGGCGTCGACGGGCCAGGTCTGATCCGGGCTCCAGCGCGGCTTGTCGTCTTCGATCAGGTGCGCTTTCGAATAGGCCCAGCCACGCTCGATCGCCTCGGCCACGCGCGCATCGCCAAGCTCGGCGTTCACCTTTATCAGCCCTTCGAGGATGTAGCCGGTATGCCGGCCATCGATGATGGTATCGTCCGGGTGCTCGCGATAGGCCGGCGAATAGTACCAGGAGCCGTCTGGATTCTGGTTATGCGCCGCCAGCGCGACCGCACGGGCAGCGAGCGCGGAATAGTCGTCCCGCCCGAACACCAGCGCGGCGCGCTGCAGCAGCGCCGCCGCCGCGACGCTGGCATTCAGGATGAGGCGCGTGTCGCCGGGCCCGTAGAGGATGCAGTCTCCCTCCGGCAGCTCGGCCACGCCGCATTCCTCCACCATGAACCGAATGCCGGACTCCACGCGTTCCGCCACGGCCTGTCGATCGAGAAGGTGGATCGCGTTCATCATCCCCTCCAGAACGATGGTGGTGGTGATCGTCATCGGCCAGTGCTTTGGGTGCTTTTCGGCGCCCCACCAGACGAAGGGCAGTCCCCAGGCGTAGTGCTGAGAGAGGGGCTGCGGATTTCGCCGAGCAACTGGAAGATCCTGGCGGCGCGCCGGCGGGCGCTGTCGTCGGTGGCTCTCAGCCCTTCGCCTGCCAGCGCATCGCCGAGCGCCTGCGCCATGTAGATAGGCTTGGCCATGCTGAAGAGCTGCTTCGGGATGAAGGCGTGATACGGCTTCATGACCCGCCGCGCGAAGCTCACCAGCCGGCCGAACAGCGCCTTGTCACTGGCCCGGGTCAGGAGATTGTCGAGCTGGTATGGATCGTTCCCGGCGTAGTCCTGATTCTCGAGCCATTGCCCGGTAGCCGCACAGGCGATCGCGACGCGTCCGTACAGGCCGTCGTCCCGTCCGTCGGTAGTCATGCTACTCATCTGATGTGCCCGGTGAGATGGTCCGAAGAGAAGAGGTGCGCTCCCGCGATCAGGCCAGGCATTCGCCATCTCGCCCGTCATTGCAGCCCGGCCGTCCTATAGGCTAGAGCCCCTGCCATGAGCAAGTCGACCGCGACATCGGAAATCGCCGGCTCCGCGGAGCCGGGCCAAGGGAACCGCAACGGCATCCTTTGTTTCGTCTTGTCCGGTTGGCCGGCCTCGCTGCAGGGGCGTGCCGCCCATGCGCTGCTCGAGCTGGGAGTGCGCCTCGGCCTGCGCTTCACCATCGTATCGGAGCACGACCGGCGCCCGTCACAGAGCACGGTCGTCACCTATCGTTTCGATGGCCCCGGCGACCTGCCCTGCGCGTGGGGACGTCCGTCCGCCATCGTTCGCCTGCCGGAGCGGACATTGTGGGCTCCCCGTGACGACGGCGGTGCTCCCGACGTCGTCGCCGGCGTCGCTGAGCTCCTGTCCGGCGCGCATGAACGCCCGCTCGTCGCCGCGGACTACGACAAGCTCGGCCGCATCAAATCCGAACGTCACCCGCTCGCCAAAGCCGGCCTGCTAACTGCACCGCTCGTCGAGGCCGCAGCCGCCTGGCTCGGCGAGCAGCTCCGCAAGACCGGCCTGGTAGTCGAACGCACTTCGCAACCCTGGCCCGGATCGGCACAGCGAGCCATCGTGCTGAGCCACGACGTAGATGGGCCGAGGCTGCAATCGCCACGCACGCTGCTGCGGTATCTCGGCTATGGCTTCGTCATGGGCGCCACCGATGGGCGGGCTTCCTTCATCCATGGTGCGCTGACGCGCCTCGCACGGCGGCCGGATCCGCAATGGACATTCGAGCAATGGCGCAGGCTCGAAGCGAGCTATCGCCTCCGCTCGACATTTTTCGTCTATCCCGGCGGGGCCGGTGCAGGGCGGGACGCGCGCGACCCGGACTACGATCCGGCGGAACCGGCACTGGCGCGCGAGCTCGGCGCCCTCGCGGAGCAGGGTTGGGAGATCGCGGTGCACACCGGGCTTCGCGTCCGCAGCGTCGCGGACTATCAAGCCGGATGCGCGCATCTTCGCAATGCCGTTCCCGCCGCGGCCATCTCGGGTGCCCGCCCCCATTACTGGGGGCGAGACTGGCAGTCTCCGACGGCGACCTGGGCGACATTGGACGCCGCCGGCTACGCCTATGATGCCGGAGCCAACCCTGGCTCGCTCGGCTTTCGTTTTGGAACCTCCACGCCGTTCCTGCCGAGCTTTGTCTGGCGGGGCGATTGCGAGGGGCTGCTCGTGCTGCCGACCGCGATCATGGATTCCTATGCCGTCAAGCGAACCTCGCCGCTGCCCTCTCCAGACCGGGAGGCCGCCCTGGCGGCGATCGAGCAGGCCGGAGCCGCCGAGCATGGCTTCCTCATGCTGGACTGGCACGAGCGCGTGCTGGCCAATATCGGCGTCTGGAAGGGCTTCATGGCCCCCCTGCTCGAACGCCTGAACCGATGGCGGGAGGATGAAGAGATTTGCTTCCTGACCGCGGGAGAGGCCGCGTCGCATTGGCGAGCCCATATGAAGCGCTGCTACATTCCCCTCGAACGCTTTCCGGCCGTGCAGCCATGATGCCGATCGTCGTCGTCGCGCGCCGCCCCTCCGCCTATGCGCGCCGAATCATGGCGGGCCTTGCCGCCGGTGGACGCCCGCCGGCCCTTCTCCTGAGCGGATCGCGCGTCGAATTGCTCGTCGGCCCGGTCGAGAAGATCCTGCGTGTGCGCCGGCAGCTCGGCCTGGTCGAGGCATATCGTTACATTCGCCGGCTCGGCGAGGCCTTGCCGCCGGGGGCTCCTTCGCCATCGACGCAGGAGTTGCTGGGGACGACGGGCTGCCGCCATGTCCTCTACGATGCCGTGAACGGCGGGGCGGTTCTCTGCGAACTCGCCAGCCTCGCGCCCTGCATCGTCGTGCTTGCCGGGACCGGGGTCGTCGACCGCGCCTTCCTTGCGGCCAACCACAAGGGCCATGTCGTCAACGGGCACCCCGCCATCCTGCCGGGCGTTCGCGGCGTCGACGTCGTCGAATGGGCGCTAGCGGAGGACCGACCGCTCGGTGTCTGCGCCCATCTCGTCGACGCGTCCGTCGATGCCGGCGACCTGCTGCTCGTTTCGCGGTTCGAGATCAAAGCGCAGGACCATAGCCTTGAAATCCTGAAATCGCGCATCATCGACCGCCAGGCCGACGCGGTCGTGGCGGCGACACTCGCGCTCGCCAGCGGCGAGGCCCGGCCGCAGCGGCACGACCTCGCCCGATCGGTCTTGCGTCTCACAGCTCCCGCGCAAATTCACACGCTGGCGCGGCAGAGATTGGCCGGCCGCGTGATGGCGCTCAGCGCGACGCGAACAGTTTCTGCAGATGACGAGGCTTGACCTTGCGCAGGAGCCAGCCCGTCAGCTCGAGGTGGCGCAGGAGCAGGTCCGAGCGGACGAGAGGAGGCGGCTTCGCCAGCGCTTCCTCCGCAGAAAGCACCCTGGCGCGCTGCGCCGCCTGCTCCAGTGTGACCAGTTCGCCACCATACCGGCCGACGCAATCCGACAGGAGCGCTTCCAGCGTCGCGCAGGCCCGCTCGTCCGGCCGAAAGCCACGCTCGATGTCGATCAGCGAGTAGGAATGCAGGAACAGCACGACGATCCGCTCGCCATCGGCCAGGACCGCCTCGATCTGGCGCCGCAATTCCCCGGGACTGCACCAGTCCGGATCGAGCTTCTTGACCATGGAGAACAGTCGCGGCGCGCGCGAGAAACTGCCCAGCGCGAGTTCGCAGCCCGTCACCGTCACCGGGATTTCGAGCACCCGCCCCCGCCGGACCGGGGCATTGACCGTCAGCGGCGGCTCGTTCAGCCCGCAATAGGGATAGCCGGAGAAGACGCTGGAATCGATCGTGATGCCGTTGGCTTCGAGCGCGGCCAGCGTGTCGTAATTGGCGCCGTAGCCACCCGCCCTGTGGCTGACGGGACGCCGCCCCGTCCAGGTCTCGATCAGCTCGGCTCCCTGGCGCACGAACTCGGTCTGGGCCTCGCGGTCCAGCGCCTTCATCGTCTGGGCCATGCCGTATCCCCGACGACCTTCCGGAAAGGCCGGGTGCGTGTGGAGACCGACTTCGTGACCACGCTCGGCGATCTCGCATGTGACCCCGGCGACGAGCTCCTCGCTCACCGTGCGCCGGTTCTGGACATCGACGAAGAAGGTGCCGCGCCCGCCATGGCGCTCGACGATGTCCATGATGCGCGGCGTGGCATGGTCGCGGCCGCCGATACGGCCGCGATAGGTGTCTATCGGGGGACGAGGCTCGAAGAAGTCCTCGACGTCGACCGTGACGACGAATTGCGGGCGCCCCTCGCCTGCGCTCATTTCAGAGCCCGTGCGATCACGAGGTGGAAACGCGCATGCCGTCCGGCCCAGTCATGGCGGGACAGGCGCCGGTCGAGCCCTTCGGTCGCCCGGACCAGGCCGTTCATCACCGGGAACAGCGGCGGCCAGATGTTCAGCGGGAACTCCGGCACGAAATCCGGGATCATCCGCATCCCCGTGAGCTGCACGATCTCGAAACGCCCACGCAGCAGGCCGGCCAGCTCATCGCGCGAGAACAGGACGCGGTGATAGCCCGAGCTCCCGTTCGCCAGGCGCCGGGCGATCTTGGCGAGATAATACGGCGAGTAGTACAGATAGCGCGCGAACCGCGCCGTCTCCTCGCCATTGATGATGGTCGCACAGAAGATGCCGCCCGGGCGCAGGACACGGCGGATCTCGTCGAGCGCGCCGTCGAGGCTCGGGAAGTTGTTGGGCGCGGTGCAGGAGACGATCAGGTCGTAGCTGTTGTCCTCGAACGGCAGCGCCATCGCATCGCCGACGCCGTAGGTCGCGGGCAGGTCGCCGTTCTGCGCTTGCGCATGCACGATCATTTCCGGGCTGAAATCGGCACCGTGGACCGCGAAGGCTCCGCCCTGCGCGCGCTTCGTCGCGGCGATCCAGCGGGTCAGGCGTCCCTCCCCGCAACCCAGGTCCAGGATGTCGTGCGCATCGGCGACGAGCGGGGCCAACGCCTCCCGCTCCAGCCGGTCTGTATAGATCTGGATCGGACGCACGCGGATGGCCGAGTAACCTTTCGCTTGCTCATCATAAAAGCGTAGGGTCTCGTCATTCATCAGAACACTTCCATTTTCGTACCTAGGCCGAGTTACCGCTGTCACTAGAGGAACACGTACGAATTGGAAGATATTTTTTGCCGCGGCGGCAGCCCTTACTGTTGCCCAATACGGCGGAATGTCCGATAGGGGCGCGTCGCTCCTTGGAAAGCCTCCCGGCCAGCGGCTCTATCGTCGGCCGGGGGTGAAGAGGAGGCGGCGCGGGCTATCCGCCAATCGACCCTTCTGAAGACCGCGCCGCGGGAAGCCATATGTACAAGTCCAAGACCGTTGCCGTTGTGGTGCCCTGCTACAACGAGGAGAGGCTGATCAGCCGCGTCATCGAGACGATGCCGGATTTCGTCGACCACATCGTCTGCGTCGACGATCAGAGCCGCGACCGCACGGTGGAGATCGTGGAAGGCCATGCGGCGGCGCAGCCCGGACGCGTCGTCCTGATCCGCCTGCCGCAGAACGAGGGCGTCGGCGGCGCCATCGCGGCCGGCTATCGCTGGGCCCGCGACCACGGCATCGACGCGACCGCGGTGATGGCGGGCGACGCGCAGATGGACCCTGAGGATCTGCCGGCGCTGCTCGATCCGGTCGTGGCCGGCGAGGTCGACTATGCCAAGGGCAATCGCCTCTTCACCGGCGAGGCCTGGAAGATCATCCCGCGAGTCCGCTATATCGGCAACAGCCTGCTCTCGCTGCTGACCAAGATCGCCTCCGGATACTGGCATGTCGCCGATTCCCAGACCGGCTATACCGTCGCGACCCACAAGGTCCTGAAGACGCTCGACCTGGACGAGATCTACAAGCGCTACGGCATGCCCAACGACGTGCTGGTCAAGCTCAACATCTACGATTTCCGCGTGCGCGACATCCCGATCAAGCCGATCTACGGCATCGGTGAGAAGTCTGGCATCAAGCCGCTCCGGCTCGTGCCGAAGCTGTCGCTCCTGCTGCTGCGCCTGTTCGGCTACCGGATGCTGCACAAATACGTCATCCGCGACTTCCACCCGCTGCTGCTGTTCTACCTGACCGGCTTCGTGCTCCTCTTTTTTGGAGCGCTGGCGGGCCTATATGTCATCATCCATCGCCTGTTCGTCGGGTCGATCGGCGACAACACGCCGCTCTTCACCGCCTTTCTCATCCTGATGGGGTGGCAATCGGTGATGTTCGCCATGTGGCTCGACATGGAAATGAACAAGCATCTCAAATAGGCAGCGGCCTGAGGCGGAAGATCGTCCATGTGTGGCATTTTCGGAGTGGTGGCGCGGCCGGGTGCGCTCGACCATAATCTGGTGGAGCGCGCCGTCACGCGGCTGTTCCTGCTCTCGGAAACGCGTGGCAAGGAATCCGCCGGCCTCGCAATGGTCGGCCCCGGTGCGATCTCCTTCCAGAAGAGCGCCCAGCGCCCCCGCGACTTCATCGCCTCGAAGGGATTCGCACCGTGCCTGCGGCAGGCGCTGAACGCGGCCCATGACGCGAGCGAGCCTTTCGCGCTCTTCGGCCATTCGAGGCTCGTCACCAACGGCGCGCAGAACCTGCATGCCAACAACCAGCCGGTGATGTCCGGCGGCATGCTCGGCGTCCACAACGGGATCATCGTCAACGACGAGGCTCTGTGGCGCACGATGAACGCCCCGGAACGCCATGCCGAGGTCGATACCGAGGTGATGCTGCAATTGCTGCGGCGACGGCTCGAGAACGGCGACACCCTGACCGCCGCGCTGCGCTCGACCTTCGGCAAGCTGCTCGGCACCGTCTCGACCGCCCTGGTTTTCCAGGATCTCGATTGCCTGGCCCTGGCGACCAACAACGGCTCGCTCTACATCGCCCGCAACGACGCCGACGGCACCACGGTCTTCGCTTCGGAGCGCTACATCCTCGAGGAGTTCCTGACGACCAAGGGGCTCGGCTGGCCCTGCGACCTAGCCGCCATTCGCCAGATCGAGGCCGACCACGCGCTGCTGATCGAGCTCTCGAACCTCGCCGGCCACCCGGTCGACCTGCGGGCGAACGCGGATGCCGGACCCGCCATCGCGGCCCGGAACCGTGTCATACGCGACGAGACGCCTGCCGAGTCGCGCGATCTGACGGCCTTCAATTCGGCGCCCGAGGTGAAGCGCGGCAACTTTTCCTGCTTCGAAGTCGATACAGCCCCGATCGGCCGCCTGCGCCGCTGCACGCGCTGCATCCTACCGGAAACGGTGCCCTTCCTCGACTTCGACGAGCAGGGCGTCTGCAATTTCTGCCGCACCCACAAGCGCAAGACCTATCTCGGCAGGGCGGCGCTGGAGGCGGATGTCGAAAAGCTGAAGGCGCGGCGCGGCAGCGCCTCCGCCGACTGCCTGATCACGCTCAGCGGCGGCCGTGACAGCAGCTACGGCATCCACTACGCGGTGCGCGAACTCGGACTGAAGCCGATCGCCTACACCTATGACTGGGGCATGATCACCGACCTCGCCCGCCGCAACCAGGCGCGCATGTGCGGGGCGCTCAAGGTCGAGCACATCCTCGTCTCGGCCGACATCGCCGACAAGCGGGACAACATCCGGCGCAACGTCTCCGCCTGGCTGAGACGGCCGGCGCTCGGAGTTATCCCGCTCTTCATGGCCGGCGACAAGCAGTATTTCTACCATGCCAACGACCTGGCCAGGAAGCTGCACCTGGAAGCCACCGTGCTCGCGTCGAACCCGTTGGAGAAGACGCATTTCAAAGCCGGCTTCTGCGGCGTGCCGCCGACGACCGGACATCGGCCGTCCTTGACCTCGCAAGCACGCATGGCGGGCTATTTCGGCAAGGAATTCCTGCTGAATCCCGGCTATTTCAACAAGTCCCTCGTCGATACGACCGGCGCCTTCCTGAGCTACTACTCGATCAAGCACGAATATCTTCGCCTGTTCGACTACATCCCCTGGATCGAGAGCGAGGTGAACGACACGCTCCTCGACCAGTACGACTGGGAAACCGCGAGCGACACGCGCTCGACCTGGCGCATCGGCGACGGCACGGCGGCGTTCTACAACTACATCTACTACCGCGTCGCCGGCTTCAGCGAGAACGACACCTTCCGCTCGAACCAGATCCGCGAAGGCATGCTGGATCGCGAGACCGCGCTGCGCCTGGCCGAGACGGAGAACGCGCCGCGCTTCGAGTCGATCGCCTGGTACTGCAGCGTCATCGGCCTCGACCCGAGCGAGGTCCTCGGGCGCATCGCGCAAATCCCGACGCTCTACCCGAAGGCCTGAGCCCGGCGCCATGCACGTCCTGTTCGATATCGGGCATCCGGCCCATGTGCACCTGTTCCGCCATGTCGCCAAGCGCATGCAGGCGCGCGGCGACAAGGTCTCCGTCACCATCCGCGACCGCGGCATCATCGGCCGGCTGCTCGACCATTACGGCCTGCCCTACACCGTCGCCTCGAAGCCGCGCACCGGTCTCGCCGGCAGCGCGCTCGAGCTCGCCATCCACAACTGGCAGGTGCTGAAGGCCTCGTTGCCGGACCGGCCCGACTTCCTCGTCGGGACCTCGGTCTCCGTCGCCCATGTCGGCCGGCTGATCGGCAGGCCCTCGATCGTTCTCAACGAGGACGACGCCGACTACGTGCCGCTTTTCACCAAGATCACCTATCCCTTCGCGACGCGTGTGGTGATCCCCGAAATCCTGCGCGACGAGAAGACGGCCAAGGTCCGCACCCACAACAGCTACCACGAGCTCGCCTATCTTCATCCCGACCATTTCACGCCCGATCCGGCGGCACTCTCGCTGCTCGGGGTCGCGCCGGGGGAGCCGTTCTTCATTCTGCGACTGGTCTCGCTGACCGCGCATCACGACACCGGCGAAGAAGGGCTGTCCGAGCAGCAGGTCGGGCGCCTGATCGCCTTGCTCGAACCGCATGGCCGCGTCTTCGTCAATGCGGAAGGCAACATGCTCGAGAGCCTGAAGCCCTTGGCTTTCCGGGCGCCGCCCGAGCATATGCACAGCATCATGGCACACGCCAAGATGCTGATCAGCGACAGCCAGACGATGACGATGGAAGCCGCGCTGCTGGGCCGCCCGGCCATTCGCTGCAACAGCTTCGTCGGCCGCTGCTCGGTCATCACCGAGCTGGAGGAGCGCTACCAGCTCGCCTGGGGCTTTCGCCCGGCGCAGTTTCAGGAGCTGCTCGCGCTCGCCCAGACGCTGCTGGATGATCCGGAGACCGAGACCGTCATGGCTCGACGCCGCGCCCATGCGCTCGCCGAGAAGGGCAATCTCGCCGACTGGCTGATGGACCAGTTCGACAAGGGATTTCCCTGAGACGGCTCGGCAGGCGGCGCGTCCGCCCCGGCCGCGGGCCTAGCCACGCCGGTCGTCGCAGCTGACGCTCGCTTGCGCTATGGCGCGGCCGGCGGATCGTTGCGGATATAGATGCGCCAGGGCGCCGCGTCGTTCAGTTGGAAGGCCGGGCTCGCCAGCACCTGGCTCAACGGCGATCCGGGCCCGGCCATATCGATATAGAGCCCGTTATAGAGGACGACGGCGCAGACGTTCTGCCGGTCGAGCTTGCGCAGCAGCGCGTCCTTGTCGGTCTCCTGCACGAGCTCGCGCAGATATTTGCTGTAGAGCTGGACGACCGGCCGCCGGGCGTAGAAGTTGACGCCCGTGTCCTCCGACAACGTCCGGCATCCCGGCGGCAGCGCATCGGTCAAGGCGTTCAACTTCGCCGAGAGCAGGACGTAGCCGTTGGTGGGGTGATAGAGCCAGCTGCCGCCGAGCCTGCCGGCGGCCAGCAGAGCCGCTGCCACCACGGCGCCGCCGAGGATCGCCGTCGCAACCGGGCGCTGGTGTGGCAGAAGCCTCGCCCGGGCTGCCGCGCCGGCCGCGACACCCCAGGCGACCACGAGCGCCGCGAACAGATACCATTGCATGGCGTAGCGCGGATTCAGCACCGTCCAGTCCGACAGCTTGTAGCGGCCGGCATCGAAGGCGCCGGCCAGGAGCAGGCTCTGGCACAGGAACCAGGCCGTCAGGAGCAGGCCGGCCATGCCGGCCCCCTCCTCGTCGTCCCGGCGCGACGGCGTGCGCCTTCTGAACCAGGCGAAGGCGGCGATGGCGATGACGGCGAAGGCCGCCGCGCTCGGCCAGCCCCCGTCGCGGGCGAAGCTGATCCTCAGGCGGCTGGCCAGGACCGAGCCCTCGCCGATCCGCGCCGTTTCGCGCGCGGCATGCCCCTGGGCGTAGACGGTACCGGCGATGACCTTGGCAGAGTCGACATTGTCGCCGGTCAGCGAGCCCGTTTCCATATAGGCCGCGGCGACATGCAGGGCGCCCAGCCCGAAGCCGCAGGCGACCGCAGCCGCCAGCGCGATCGCCTTGAAGGCAGGCTGGCCGCGGGACAGCGACAGCAGCAGCCAGGGCGCGACGATCAGCGGCACGAGCACGAGCGCGAGCGCGTGGCCCTGCAGGGCCCAACTGCCCAGCACGACCGCGAGCGGCACGGCGGCCAGCCCTGCGTCGCGCAGCCGGTGCTGTGCATGCGCCATCAGGAATGCGCAGAGCAGAAGAAGGGCCGCCAGGCGAAAGCCGTCGCGATCGCCACCGATCGAAATGCCCGGCAATTGCGGAACCGTCACGATCATGAGGATGGTGAGGGCCGCCATGCCACGCAGCCGCGTCGCGCTCGCCAATGCGATGCCGCTGCATAGATAGGCCAGAACTGTCGCCTGGAAGCCGAGCCGGGCCGCGCTCTCATCGAAGGGCCCGGCCCCTAGGAATGAAGACATGGCCAGCGCAGACGCATTGTAGCCGATCCACAGCGCGCCATGCGCATCGCCGCGCAAGCTGGCATCGGCCAGCCCGTCGATTCCGGCGATCGCGAAGAAGCTGCGATGCGACAGCAGGTGACGCGTCTGCGCCAGATACTGCAGGCTGTCGGAGTTGCCGGTCGGTTGCTGCGCATAGAACAAGAGGCGCGGCGCGATGACGAAGAGCAGCACAGCGAGGCTGGCGAGCAGCGCCCAGAGCAGCGGGTCGCGCCAATCGACCGACGGCATGCGCATGCGAGCGAAGCGCAGTCGCCGCCAACAGCACGCAAGCAGGACAACCCCGGCCATGGCCGGCGCCAGCGCCAGGAGGCCGACGGGAAGACCGGGCGCGAGGAGCGTCAGGCCGAGCAGGAGGGAGGCCGTTGCGAACGGTGTCGATGCGATCGCGAATGCGATCCGGCCCCAGCCGGGCAACGGCAAAGCACGCGGCATCGCCAGCGCCGCACAGGACAGCCCGGACGCAAGCAGTATCTGGCCAACCGAATAGGCAGCCGGCGCTAGGCTCGTCACCATCCCGCCTGCCCGGCAGCAGCTGGGGGATGTCTTTCGCGAGCCACGGACTCGCGGCCGGCATCGCCGGGGCTGGATTGCCTGCACACCGACATCATGCCGCGTACCGTGCGGGGTCCGGACAGTCGCCGGACACGAGCGCGCAGATATCGGCGATACCGTCCATGATCGAGCTCTTACCGCATCATCGCTGCACAAGGCGCTTGGCCTTCCGCGCGCCGAACATCCTGATAAGCCAACCTCCGGCGAGAGACAAATCGAGCGGCACACTGCCATCCTGGCTCGCTGCCGCAGCCTCCGCCGCACCTGAATTCGGAGACCTGCCCCCGCCGGCGCCAGGTCATTGACTACGAAGCGCCCATCCCGTTAGAGCACTCTCGCGCCATGCGGGCTGCCGGCAGCCGTGAACGGCGCTTGGGGCGCCATCGCGGTACGTGACGATGTTTCTAGGCGGATAGCGGCTCTGGTTCTCCACCGAGCAAGCCGACGGCGCTGCCAAGCAGGGATATCATCCAGCATTCGAGCCAATATCTGTGGTCGCACGGGCAATTGCTGATGCGCATCGCCCGCAGCGAGATCACAGCCCGGTTCGCCGGATCGATCCTGAGGGCCGGCTGGGCCATCGCCACGCCCGTGCTGATGTTGATGATCTACGCCGCCGTCTATCTGCTCATCTTCAGCGTGCAGGTCCCGGGGAAGACCGGCGCCAGCTATGTCGTGCTGATCTTCACCGGTCTCGTCCCCTTCCTGACGACGAGCGAGGCGCTCAGCACCGGGGTCTCCTCCGTCGTGGCGAACCGGGCCGTGCTGGCCGACACGGTCTTCCCGATCGACCTTGTGCCGATAAAATCGGTCGTGCTGGCGCAGGTGACCATGCTCGCCGGGCTGGGGTCGTCCTGGAAGCGGCGCTGGTGCTCGGCCAGCTCAGGGCGACGGTGCTTCTGCTCCCGGTCATCTGGCTGCTGCATGTCATGTTCCTGGTCGGCCTGCTCTGGCTGCTCTCGCTGATCAACATCGTTTTCCGCGATTTGCAGAACTTCATCGGGATCATCCTGATGTTCCTGATGATCGCCTCCCTATCGCCTATACGCCGGAGATGCTTCCGGACGCACTGAAACCGCTGATCACCTTCAATCCGATCGCCTATTACATCATCGCCTATCAGGACATCATCGTTTTCGGCCGGAATCCGAGCCTGTAGTCATGGATTGTCCTGGTCACGATGTCCGTCGTCCTCTTTGTCGGCGGCGGGCACTTCTTCGCGCGAGCAAAAAGAGGCTTGATCGACTATGTCTAAGCCTCTTGTCATAGACTTCCAGAACGTCGGGAAGATGTACAAATTTTACAAGGATCGAAAGGAAAGCCTTATCGATCTTACCGGCATCTCGAAGATCCTCCCGTTCAATCGCCCAAGATCAACGAGTTCTGGGCACTGCGCGACATCAACTTCCAGCTCGCGGCGGGCGCGCGTCTCGATATCGTCGGCCGCAACGGGGCTGGCAAGACGACCTTGCTGACGCTGACTGCGGCCGGGCTTGACGAACAGGCCCTGCGCCGCGCCGGTGACGCGCTGACCCCAGGCATCGGGTGACGACCGGCCTTGCCGGCGCGCCCGCGATCGGCTGCAGGCGCGAAGGCGTCCCCGAAGATCGCCGCCCGCCTGTCGGAGGCGGCCGCGTCAGGCGCTCGACGCCGCAGCTGCGTATCCCGTCACCTCCGGTACGAAATGCGCGTGGCTCGTCATGCAGCGCATGATTGTCGCCTTGTTGGCCTTCGTCCACTCGACCGTCCGGCGGACGCCCTCCTCATGCGGCACCTGCGCCACGAAGCCGAGCTTCTCCCGCGCCTTGTCGGTCGCGGCGAAGCGCTGGCCCGAACGGTCCCAGTCGCGCGCCGGGGTCAGGGCGACCGGCGTCTTGTTTCCGGTCGCGGCGTTGATGCGCTCTGCTAGCTCGCGAATCGAGATCTCGGCGCCAGAGCCGAGATTGTAGATCTCGCCCGGCTCGCCCCCGAGGCCGCAGGCCATCAGGCCGCGGGCCATGTCCTCGACGAAGATGAAGTCGCGCGTCGCGATGCCGCCGTTCTCGACCGGGAGCGCCTCGCCATGCAGCGATTTCCAGATGAAGGTCGGCGTGACGTTGCGCCAGACGGTCGCCGGCGTGCCGCGCCAGCGGCCCGCACCGAGGATCTCGCCCGGCCCATAGACGTTTTGGAAGCGCGCCTTAACGAAGGGCAGGCCGAAGCGCGTGAAATAGTAATTGCCGTACATCTCCCCGATCAGCTTCGAGATCGAGTAGGGGCTGTCGTGGAAGAGCGAGACCGGCGCATCCTCGGTGGTCGCGCTCGCACCGTCGAAGGTCTTGGCCGCGACCGCGCAGCCGGCCGCCGAATAGACCACCTTTTTCAATGACTTGATATCCTTCAGCCGCTCGAACAGCTTCAGCGTGGTCAGCGTGTTGTTCTCGTGATCCATCAGCGGGTCGTGGATCGACGACTGGTTCCCGTGGAAGCAGGCAAGGTGATAGGCATAGTCGAGGTCGTCATCGAGCTCACGCAGGATCCGGTCGCTGGTGATCGGCCCGCAGACCAGCTTCACCGCCGGATCATCAGGCACATTGACCGGATCGGCCGAGAGGAAATTGTCGACGATCGTCAGCTTGCGCGGCTTCTCGCGCAGGATTTGCTTGACGAGATTGGAGCCGACGAAGCCGGCGCCGCCGACAACGAGCACATTCGTGTCAGCAAAGTTCTCGGTCATGAGAGAACGTCCGTTTGGGGGTGCAAGACGACGGGTCGGCGAAGGCGTTTCAGGCCTAGGCCGGAGGCGCCTTCAAATGGCTGTAGATGGCAGTGACACCGTGCTCGTCATACCACGCCAGCATGCGCCGGATCGTCTGCTCGAACGAGTATTTCGGCCGCCAGTCGAAGGTCTCGATCGTCTTCGACGGGTCGAGCACCACGGCGGGAACATCGTCGGCACCGGTTTCGACCTCCGGAACCGGCTCCGCAAGCGTGATCCCCAGATGGTCGACGACGATGTCGAAGATCTCCTTGATCGTATGGCCGGTGCCGGTGGAGACGTTGAAGAGGCCGGTCCGCGCCCCATCCGCCATCACAGCGTCCATCACCGCGAAGAAATCGTCCATGTCGATGAAGTCGCGTACGGTCTTCGAGCAGAAGCAGCCCTTGCCCGCCTTCAGCCTTGTATAGAAGGTCGGAATGGGGCCGATCGCCAGGCGCGGACCGGTGACATTGGCAAGCCGCAGCGAGACGAAGGGCAGGCCGGACATGGCGAGATAGTTCTCGCCGGCTTGCTTCGAGACGCCGTAGCTGGTGAAGGGCCGCGCCGGCGCATCCGCCGGGATCGGCAACTTGTCGGGTCGTCCATAGCCGAGCGCGGTGTGGAAGTTGACGAAGCGTTTGACGCCCGCCGCCTTCGCCGCCTCGACGACATGGATCGTGCCCTCGACATTGGTGCGCGTATCCTCCACCCAGTCGTCCGGATCCTTGTAGGCCGCGGCCGAATGGATCACATGGCTCGGCTTGAACTCGGCGAAAAGCCGGTAGACCAGGTCGCGGTCCTCGACCCTGCCTTCGACCACGCGCATCGCCGGATGCTCCTCCGGCAGCGAGCCACGATGGCCGGTGGCGAAATTGTCGAGCACGAGCACCTCGTGCCCGTCCGCCAGATAGCGCTCGGTCAGATTCGAGCCGAGGCAACCCGCCCCGCCGGTGATCAGGATGCGCATGATGCGATCGCCTTCAGCCCTTGGCCGCCGTCTTGATGTCGGCGCGCGCTTCCTTGAGATGGGTATAGCCGCCGACGACGCCTTCCTTCTCCCAGCGCTCGACCGAGAGCCGCGCGATCTCGTCAAGCGAGGTGAACTCGACATCGCCGAAATCGGCGAAGGTTCGCGAGGGGTCGAGCAGGATCGAGGCCGCATCGTCCGGGCCGAGCGGCTTCACCTCCGGGTCGGGATAGTCGTTCAGCTTCATCGCCTTGACCACGGCGTCGTAAAGTTCCTTGATCGCCACGTCCTTGCCCGACGAGAAGTGATAGGTGCCGTTGCCCTTGCCGTCGGCGGCCTGGACCACGACCTTGGCGAGGTCGCCGGCATAGCAGAAATCGCGCCGCGCCGGGGTGACGAAGCACTTCTTGCCCTCGGCAAGGCGGCCGTAGAAGATCGGCAGTGGGCCGGAGACGTTCCGCGGGCCAATGACGTTGGCGAGGCGGAAGGTCACCCAGTCCACGCCCGAGAATTGAACATAGTGCTCGCCGGCGGTCTTCGAGATCGCGTAGCTCGAATTGACCGGGTTGATCGGGTGGTCGAGCGTGATCGGCTGCTCCAGCGGCTTGGTGCCGTAGCACAGCGCTGTCTGGAAATAGATCAGTCGGCCGACTTTGTGCAGCTTGCAGCCCTTGGCGATGTTGGCGCCGCCGACCGCGTTTACGAACGCGTCCGTCTCCCAGTCCTCGGGATCCTTGTAGGAGGCGGCGGTGTGCACGACGACATCGGGCTTGAAATCGGAGAAGAGCTGGTCGACCAGCTTCGAGTCGGTGATCGAGCCCTCGACCTGCGTCAGGTGTTCGTGATCAAGCAGATTGTCGCGCCGGCCGGTCGAGAAATTCTCAAGCGACATCACGGTATCGCCGCGCGCGAGGAACATGTCCGCCGCCGTCGAACCGACCTGGCCGGAGCCACCGGTAATGAAGACCTTCATCGTGCTGTCCCTTTGAGTGCTGCTGTCATTGCGCCGCGACGCGCGCGGGCTCGACCTCGTCGAGCATCCGCCGGTAATCGGCGGCGCGATCGTGGAAGATCTGGTGCCAGAGTTCGAGGCTTAGCAGCCCCCAGGTCTTGCGCGAGAAGCGCTCGGCCTTGTCGAAATTGGTGAGGATGGCGTCGGAGTTGAAGAATTCGCGATGGCGGTTCTTCTGGGTCGAGAAGATGTCCGAGACCAGGCCCTTGAGCTCGCCCGAAAACCACTCCTTCAGTGGCACCGGGAAACCCATCTTGTCGCGGCGCTGCGCCAGTTCCTGCGGCAGGTCGGCGGCAAAGGTCGACTTGATGAAATGCTTCATCTGGCCGCCCTTGAACTTGATGTCGGCCGGAATCGTCGCGGCGAACTCGACAACGGAATGATCGAGCAGCGGCACGCGCGATTCCAGCCCGTGCGCCATCGACATCCGGTCCTCGACCTGCAGCAGCGCCGGCAGCAGGCACTTGAAGTCGAAATGCGTCATCGAGTCGAAATAGGCTTCCTTACGGACATTGCGCTCGGAATTGAAGATTCCCTGGAAGCGCGAGAACACTCCGGTGAGATCGAGCGCCGACCAGTCGACCTCGCTCCCCATGTCGGCGGAGCGGTCGATCAAGCGGAAATAGCGCTCGTCGAGCGGGCCGAACAACCCCTTGGAGAAGAGCTGCCGGATCAGCGGCTTGTATTCCTGCAGCACGGTCAGGTGCGGAATGATCGATTCCGGCGTGACGACGAAGTTGCCGTTGCGCTGCGTGCCGTCGATCGACGCCTTCAGAGCCTGTTCGAGATAGGCGATCAGATAACGGGCATAGCCGCCGAATATCTCGTCGCCGCCCTGCCCGCCGAGCACGACCTTGACATGCTGCGCTGCCAGCTTGGACACCATGTATTGCGGGAACGAGCCCGGCCCGGCGACGGGCGTGTCGAGATGGTAGATGACCTTCTCGATGCTGTCCTGGAAATCGCTCGCGCCGATCTCGATCTGGTGCAGGTCGATGCCGCCGTCGCGGCAGGCTGCCTCGGCATAGAAGCTCTCGTCGTAGCCGGGGAATTCGGTGAACTTGCCGTGGAAGCCGATCCGGCCGGACGCTTCCTCGCGCCCCGCAAGAATGCCCATCAGGCTGGAATCGATGCCGCCCGAGATATAGGCGCCGACCGGCACGTCCGAACGCAGGTGAACCTTGATCGAGTCGGAAAGCCTGCCGCGCATCTCCTCGCCGAACCAGCGCGGGCTGTGGTCCCAATCGATGTCGTAATGCACGTCCCAGTAACGGAAGACGCGCACCTCGCCGTTTTCCACGGTCAGCGCATGACCCGGCAGGAGCGAGTGGACATGTCTGAAAAGCGTCTTCTCGCCGATCGTGTACTGGAAGGTCATGTACTCCGCGAGCGCATCCGGATCGGTCGCGATCTCCGGCAGCAGCGGCAGCAGCGCCTTCATCTCCGACGCGAAGTACAAGGTCCCGTCGACGACCCCATAATAGAACGGCTTAATGCCGAACCGGTCGCGCGCCGCGAACAGGCGCTGGCCGTCATGGATCGCGAAGGCGAACATGCCGCGCAGATGCGTCAGGCAGTCCGTGCCCCATTTCGCGTAGGCTGCAAGGATGGTCTCGGTGTCGGAAGACGAGCGGAACCGCCAGCCGGATTTCAGCTCGGCCATCAGCTCGAGGTAATTGTAGATCTCGCCGTTGAAGGTGATGACCGCGCCGCTTTCGCCGACCATCGGCTGGTGGCCACCGGGGGACAGGTCGATGATCGCGAGGCGGCGGTGCGCCAGCCCGCAGACGTCGCCCGGTGCGCGCCAGAAGCCGTGACCGTCCGGACCGCGGTGGGCGATCAGGTGATTCATCGTCGCGAGCGCATTCGCGAGCTTTGCGACCGGCTGGCGCGCCAGCGACACCGCTCCGGCAATTCCGCACATGGGCAAACCTTCTGAGATCGCTCGGGGTGTCACCTGTCCGCCCCGATGAACCTTCCGGTGCAAGAAACCGGCTGGAAGCCGACGGCCTTTATCAGGAGCGCCGCCGGTTGTCAGCCATGAAGGCTCTCGCCTTCATAGCGTAGCGCCCATGCGCTCGCCCCACATGCCGAGATTGACGATCCGCCAGAGCGTGAAGTCGAGCGGCCGCTCCCCGTCCAGCGCCTCCTTGGCCAGGGCCCGCACACCGCCGGCATTCATCAGGCCGGGGTAGAGCGCAAGGGTCTTCTCGATCCCGTCCTCGACCAGGCCGCGCAGCGGGCCGCGGAACCAGATCTCCTCGGGCGTCGCGAAGCCGAGCTTGTCGCGGCGCTCACGGACCACCTCCGGAAGGATGCGCTTCATGGCCCGGCGCAGGACGCGCTTGGTGTCGCCGCCAACGATCTTGTGATCATTGCCGAGCGCAAGTGTGAGCTCGACCAGGGGGTGGTCGAGGAACGGCACGCGCGCCTCGATCGAATGGGCCATCGAGTTCCGATCCTCCCAATGCAGCAGCATGGCGAGGTTGGAGCCGTAGGTCAGGGTCAAGCACAGGGATCGGATGTCGGTGACCGGCGGCAGGCCGAGCGTGTCGCTGGCGAGCTGGAAAGCGGTCCCGGGATTGCCCTGCTCCCGCAGAATGTCGGTGCCGAGCCAGTCGTGCTGCGTCAAGGCGCGATGCTGGCGGCGTAGCAACCCCGCAAGGCGCCCCGGCAACAGTGGGACGAGATGGTTGCGGAACTGCTGATAGATCGAGGTGCCGTGATAGCGGTTGCGCTCGACCATCGTGCGCAGCAGCTGGCCGAATTGCCAGCGCCGCGTCAGGTCGGCCATGTAGTAGGGGAAACTGCCGTGGTAGCCGGCGAGCTGCTCGTCCGCGCCCTGCCCGTCGAGCATGACCTTGACGCCGACGCGGCGCGCTTCCTCGAACACGCACCATTGCGCGAAGATCGAGGTCGAGCCGAAAGGCTCGTCCTGGTGCCAGGTGATGTCCGAGGCGCGCTGGAAGACGTCCTCGGCCTTGGGGAAGACGAAATGCGGCTCGGTGTGCGCGTGCGCCACGACCGCGTCCATGAACGGCTTCTCGTCGACGCTCTTTTCCGCATAACAGGCGGAAACGGTGTTGACCTGCGCCCCCCCGCTGCCCGAGCCCATCATCTGCGACATCAGGCAGACGATGGCAGAGGAGTCGAGGCCACCCGACAGGCACGAGCCGACCGGCACGTCGGAGCGCAGATGCAGCCGTACGGATTCGGCGAGGGCCGCGCGGAAGCGCTCGGCCGCCTCGCCTTCCGAGATCGACAATTCGCCGGCGGCCGGCGGGTACCAGCGCCGGACCCCGACAGTCACGGAACCTTGGCGGCTGGCATCGATGGTGGTGCATTCACCGCCGCGCAATTGCATCACGCCGTCATACATCGTCTCGGCCGTATGGTCGGCGATGCCGGACGACAGGAAGTCATGCACCCGCGCGACGTTCATTCGCCCGCTCAGCTCGGGCAGACCGAGCAATTGCTTGATCTCAGAGCCGAAGGCCGCGCCGCGCGGCGTCGAGAACAGGTACAGCGGCTTGATGCCGTAGCGATCACGGGCGGCGAAGAGCGTCTTGTCGCGATCGTCCCAGATCAGGAATGCGAACATGCCGCGCAGGCGCGGCAGCGCCGCCTCACCCCAAAGCATGTAGGCGCGTAGTAGCACCTCGGAGTCGGAACCGCTGACGAAGACCTCCCCTCTGGCGCGCATTTCCTCGCGCAATTCCAGATAGTTGTAGATCTCTCCATTAAAGACGAGATGGTAACGACCTGAGGCGTCCGACATCGGCTGCAGGCCGGCATCGGAAACGTCGATGATCGCGAGGCGACGATGGCCGAGCGCCACCGGCCCGCACGGGCTCGTGTAAGTCTGCCAGCCGCGACCATCGGGCCCGCGATGCGAAACGACGTCGATGCGCGCCGGATCGGGTTCGAAACCGACGGACGCAAACAGACCGCACATGCGAGGACGCCTCTCTCTGCCAGAAGGAGGCCCCTCTTATCCGAGCCCGGCAGCCCGCGAAAGCCCGGCGCGGCGCATGGCCAGCCGCGGCCGTCCGCTCAAAGCTCGCGGTGAACGAGATGTCGCCGAACTGGGCGTAGACCCGGCCCGTGACGTTGGCGCGGATCGACACGATTGCAAGCGAATTGGAGTACGCCGCGATCGAGCGCTCGCTGCCATAGATCTTGGACTCCTGCTGCACGCTGTAGCCGGTCGTCGGCGTCGTCCGCATCGTTGTAAGAAAAGCCAGGTACTGCTGCATGTAACCAGTCGCACTCTGATAGCAGTCCAGCGACATTGTCGTCTGCGGCCGCCAGTGATAGCGCTCGCAAAGCCGGCGTTCCTCGGCGAGGCTGCGCAGCGCCCACCCTGTCGCGACCCCGCCGAATTCGAGCTTCACCCGTCCGAAGCTGACGGGTCCCGACGCCGGCGCAAGGCGCACCGACAGGTTGCCGGTATCGTCCGCCGCCGGTCTCAACGTGACTGACCGGCGGCCGGATCCGGCGGCGATGGTGCCGCTGGCGCTGCCCACGACCACATCCAGATTGCCGCCGGCGAGGTCTTCGACGGACACGGACATTGGCGCCGAGGCGAAAGAGGACACCCCCCACAGCGCAGGCTCGACGACCTGGACGATGGCGCCTGAGGACAAGGTCACGGCAAAGCCGCCGCGGGTGAGATTTGCCCCGCTCGTATGCGCCTTCCAGCGGTCGAAGCAGAAGACGCCGGCCGTCAGCGCGCCACCGGCGAAGCTGCGCTGATTGACCTGGAAATCGCCGTTGATCAGCAGGTTCTGCTGCGGAGTCTCGCGCGCCCAACTGCTGGCGGGCAGGCTGACCAACCCAGTCGCGCGGTCGATCATCAGCGCCTCGGTCCAGCTGCTCCCGTCCGGGCTGACCTTGATCCGGAGCTGGTCGTCACCGGCGAGCCCGATCTCGGCCCGGCCCGACCAGTTGTCCTGGAAGAGCAGGCTCGCCGTGCGCGCCGCATTCGCCTTGTTGAGCTTGAGGCGATGGTCGGTGCCCGCGTGATTGAACAGGGTTGCGTCGGCGGAGACCGAGAGCCGGTTCGTCGTATCGGCGGTCGCATTCACACCCCAGAGCGCGGCACCAAGACTGCTCACCGGCTGTGAGCGGCGCCATTCCGTGCCGGTCCAGACATGGTGCTCGGCCTCGTCGCTCACCCAGGCCTGCCAGCCGGAGCGCGGGTCGAGAAAACTCCAGGCGCCGTCCTCGAAGATCGCAAGATCGTCCTGGTGACCGGCGAAGACGCCGGTGCCGCCAGCGGGCACGATGTAGGCGGCGGTCTCGCCAGGCGAAGCCGGCGGGACGGTCTGTGTCCGGCTGGCGACGACGAGATGCACCAGCGCATCGAGCCGCATCAGCGCATCATTGTGTGTGACGTGTTTCTGCGCCTGCCCGGCGGCGAGCAGGGGCAGGCCAAGACGTGGCGTTTCGCTCATGGGACCTCGCTGGATCGGAGCGGCACGCGGGAGGCGCGCCATGCCAGCCGATTATGCGGGCTCCGCAAGCAGCGGGGATCGATTGCGAATCTATCCCCGCACTGGGTCGATCGAGCCGGAAAAACGCGTTTGCAGACCCTCAGCTCAGCATCCGCGTATCGCCGCAGACCGAGATCTCCTGACCGGAGATCGTCTTGGCAAAGGGCGAAGCCAGGAAGACGATCTGCTTGGCGATGTCATTGGGGTCGACGAACTGCTTGATCGAGACGCCGGCGAAGAGCCGGTTGGTCATCTCGTCATGCGAGACGTTGAGCGAGCGCGCCTTGTTGGCGATCACGCTCTGGATGCGCGGCCCGTCGACCAGGCCGGGGCAGATCGCGTTCGCCCGGATACCGAACTCGCCGAGCTCGGCCGAGAGCGCCTTGGTGAAGCCGATCACGCCCCATTTCGCCGCGGCATAGGGCGAGCGCAGCGGGAAGCCGTGCTTGCCAGCCTGGCTCGAGAGATTGACGATCGAGGCGTTCGTCGACTGCTTCAGATGCTCCACGGCGAGCCGGGTGCAGTTGAACTGGCCGGTGAGGTCGATGGCGACGCAGGAATCCCAGTCCTCCGGCGCGATCTCGTCGACGCGGCCCGTCGGCCCGGCGATGCCGGCATTGTTGACCAGGCAATCGAGGCCGCCGAGCGCCGCCAGGGCTTCCTCGAACAGGCGCGCCACCGCCTTGCGGTCGGAGACGTCGCAGACCGAGCGCGTGATCGCCGGATCGGATTCTGCCATGGCCGCGAGCGCCTTCTCGTCGACATCGCAGATATGGACCTTGGCGCCCTCCGCCGCAAAGGCGCGCGCCGTCGCCCGGCCGATGCCATTGGCGCCCGCCGTCACCAGCACGCGCAAACCCTTGATCGTCAGATCCATCGTTTCCGTCCCTTTTCCTTCGTTCTTCGGCCGACCGGCTACTCCGCCAGCCGCGCCGTCCGTTCGATATGCTCGGCCGCCGCGCTGATGTCCTCGACCAGCGCCTGCCGCGCCGCGGCCGGATCGCGTCGCCGCAGCGCGGCCAGCAATTGCGCATGCGCCACGACCGCACTGCCGCCATCGAGCCGCTTCGGCTCATGCCGCATGTCGAGATTGAGAATCGGCCCGGCCTTGAGCCAGAGCCGGGAAATCATCTCGATCAGCGAGGGCATGCCCGCGGCTTCGTAGAGCGAAAAATGCAGGTCGCGATTGGCGCCGACCGCAGCGGCGGGGTCCGGCGGGTCCGCCCTGGCCGCAGCCAGGAATGCCGCCTCATGCCGGGCGACTACGGCGATGTGCGCGTCGGTGATCACCTTCGTCGCCTCCTCGGCCGCGAACCCCTCGACCACCAGCCTGATCCGGGTGAGTTCGCGGAACTGCGCCAAAGTCAGCACCGGCACGCGCACCGCCCGGCCGGGCAGGACCTCCAGCGCCTTGTCGGCGGCGAGACGGCTGACCGCCTCGCGCACCGGCATCATCGAGACGCCCAGCGCCTCGGCGACGCGGCGCAGCGACAGCTTCTCGCCCGGCGCCAATCGCCCGGCGATGAGCAGCGCCCGCAGCTCGCCGGTGACACGTTCGCCCAGCGTCTCATGCTGGAGCGAGCCGACCTCGTCGAGCGCCGACACCTCGCCGAGCTTCCCCGCTCCTGGGGAGGCTGGCCGCGATAGCGGCGCAACTGAGGGCTGGACTCGGGCAACCATGTCTGCCAACCTAACTGTGATCACAGATCACGACAAGCGGTCCGAGACCGCTGAGTGAAGAAGACGATCCACGCAATCCGACGCCGAAGCGCGCGGGAGAGTTCTGGGAGGAACGCAAATGTCAGAGCAGTCAAGGATCAGGGGCCTCTCGCGTCGTCAGACGCTGGTCGGGCTCGGTGCGGCGGCTACCGGCCTCGTCGCCAGCCCGGCGGTCATCCTCGCGCAGACGTCGGATGCGATCCGCTTCGGGCATCTGACGCCGCGCACCGGCTTCCTCGGCCCGCTCGGCGAATACGGTGTGATGGCCGCCGATCTCGCCGCCGAGGAGATCAACGCCGCCGGCGGCATCAACGGCCGCAAGCTCGAACTGCTCAAGGAGGATTCGGTCAATCCGCAGACCGCCTCGACAAAGGCCGAGCGCATGATCGAGCGCGACAAGGTCGCCTGCATCATCGGCGAAATCTCCTCGGCCTCCTGCCTGACGATCTCGCAGGTCGCGGCCCGCAACAAGACGCTCTTCCTCAACACCGGCGGCAATTCCGACGCGCTGCGCGGCGAGAGCTGCAACCGCTACATGTTCCATGTCGAGCACCAGAACTCGATGTATGTGAAGAGCGCCGGCCGCTCGCTGCTGGCGCAGGGGCTGGTCAAGGGCAAGAAGTGGTTCTCGCTCACCGCCGACTACGCCTTCGGCCATGACCTCAGCAAGGTCGCCAAGCGCTTCATGGAGGCCAATGGCGGCCAGTTCGCCGCCGACAAGCTGGTGCCGACCGACGCGACCGACTTCTCGGCGCTGCTGCTGGAGATCCGGGCCGCCAAGCCCGACCTCGTCATCTCCAACCTCGCCGGCAACCAGATCACCAACTTCCTCAAGCAGTATTCCGAATTCGGCCTGACCTTCCCGGTCGCCGGCTTCGGCTTCGATACAGCCCTCGCCTGGGCCGCCGGCAAGGACAATTTCGGCGGGATCTGGCCCTGCGTCTGGCATCATCTGATCGACACGCCCTCGAGCAAGACCTTCGTCGCCGCCTTCACCAAGAAATACGGTAAGCCGCCGGAGAACCAGGCCTGGGGCGACTATGTCGGCGTCAAGGTGATGGCCCAGTCGATGAACGAGCTGAAGTCGACCGACACCGCCAAGATCCTCGAGCATCTCGAGAAGGGCGCGAAGTTCGACGTGATGAAGCCGCGCCAGGGCTATTTCCGCGCTTCCGACCACCAGCTGATCAGCGAGATGTACACGATCACCGCCCTGCCGGCGGCGCAGGTCAAGAACCAGTGGGACCTCTTTACCTCCTCGGCCCCGGTGCCCGGCCCGAACGAGGACATGGAGGTGATCGCCACCCAGGGCGACGAAGCCGTCTGCAAGATGAGCTGAGCTCGTTCGGCGTCATTCTCGGGCGAAGCGAAGCGCAGACCCGAGAATCTCATGACTGGAAGGCGCCGGCTGGCGCCTCCTTCGGCCTGAGATGCTCGGGTCAAGCCCGAGCATGACGGCTCAGCACGTCATCCCATCGCACGAGTCCGCAAAGGCCAACCCTTGCTCACCCTCTTCATCCAGCAGGTGCTGAACGGGCTGCTCGACGGGGTCTATTACCTCCTGATCGCGCTCGGCCTGTCGCTGATCTTCTCGCTCGGCGGCATCGTCAACCTGGCGCATGGCGCCTTCTATGCGATCGGCGCCTATCTCACGATCGTGCTCGCCCCCCATATCGGCTTCGGCGGCGCCATCATCGCCTCCCCGGTGCTGGTCGCGCTGATCGGCATCGTCATCGAGCGCGGGCTGTTCCAGCGCTTCTATCGCTCCGATCCGATCCTCTCGCTGCTGCTCACCTTCGGCCTCGCCATGGTCGCCGAGCAATCGCTGCGCATGATCTTCGGCGCGCCGCCGCTTTCGTTCTCGATCCCACCGGCGCTGCGCGGCCAACTCTTCATCGGCGACTTCATCTATTCGCGCTATCGCGCCCTGCTGATCCTGATCGCGGCCGCCTGCGTCCTCGGCCTCTGGTTCCTGCTGCAGCGCACCGCCTTCGGCCGCGTCGTCCGCGCCGGCGTGCAGAACCCCGACATGGTCGGCGCGCTCGGCATCTCCCTGCAGCCCTACATGATGACGGTCGCCGGCATCGGCATCGGCCTGGCCGGCCTCGCCGGCGTGCTGCTCGCGCCGATCTATTCGATCCATCCGGCCATGGGCCAGGAGATCATCACCCCGGCCTTCGTCGTCGTCGTCATCGGCGGTCTCGGCTCCTTCTGGGGCGTCGTCGTCGCCGCTTTGATGGTCGGCCTGGTCAAGGGCATCACCATCGGCCTTGGTCTGACGCAATGGTCGACCGCGGTGATCTACCTGATGATGCTGCTCGTCCTGCTCTTCCGTCCGCGCGGCCTGTTCGGCGAGCGCATCCAGCGCTTCGAGTGAGGCCGACATGACCAGCTTCCAGCGCGACTATCTCCCGCTCGCCATCGCCGCCATCGGCCTCAGCCTGCTGCCTTCGCTGATGCATGCGGTCGGGCTCGGCACGACGTCGGCCACCGAGGTCGTCGTCTTCGCCATTGCCTGCATGGCGCTCAACATCCTGGTCGGCACCACCGGATTGGTTTCCTTCGGCCACGGCGCCTGGTTCGGCATCGCCGCCTATGCGGCCGGCCTGATCCAGCGCAACTGGCTGCCCGGCCAGTTCGCATTGCCGATCCTGCTCGCGGTTGCGCTCGTCGCTGTCATCGCCTTCGCCTTCGGCGCGCTGATCCTGCGCCGCCGCGGCGTCTATTTCTCGCTGCTGACGCTGGCGCTCGCTGCGATGATCTATTCGGTCGCCTTCCGCTGGACTTCGGTCACCGGCGGCGAGGATGGTTTGGGTGGCATCAAGCGCCCGCTCTTCGCCGGCATCGATTTCGAGGTCGCCCTGCCCTTCTACGTGCTGGTGGCGACCATCGGCTTCGCCGTAGTCTATGGCCTCTGGCGCTTCCATCGCTCGCCGGTCGGCACCGTGCTCGTCGCGATCCGCGAGAACGAGCAGCGGGCCCGCTTCCTCGGCTATGCCACCACCCGCTACAAGCTCGTCGCCTTCACCGTCTCGGCGGCGCTGACGGGCTTGGCCGGCACGCTCCTCCTCTTCAACAACCGCATGACCTCGGCCGAGCCGATCTCGGTCGCCTTCTCCGGCGAATTGCTGGCAATGGTGGTGATCGGCGGCATGCGCTCCTTCCTGGGGCCGGCGCTGGGCGCGCTCTTTTTCGTCGTCTTCCGCGACCTGCTCTCCAGCGTCACCGAGAACTGGCTGTTCTGGTTCGGCCTGCTCTTCGTCGCCTTCATCGTCTTCTCGCCGGACGGCCTCGTCGGCGTCGGCCAGCGCCTGCTGAAGCCTTTCCAAAGGCAGGCGGCCGAGGACGCGGCGATGTCGGCCCGCAAGGCCGGCGCGGTCGAGCTTCCCGCCTTCATGAAGCCGCAGGATGCCGGCGACGGCACGATCCTGACCGCGACCGGCCTCGCCAAGAGCTTCGGCGGCATCAAGGCGGTCGAGAACGTCGATATTGCCATGCGCGACCGCAAGCTGCATGCGCTGATCGGCCCGAACGGCGCCGGCAAGACCACCGCCTTCAACCTGATTTCCGGCATGTTCGCGCCCGATCGCGGGCAGGTCCGCCTGCGCGAGCGAAATATTGCCGGCCTCTCGCCCGAGGCGATCACGCGGGCCGGCATCGGCCGCGCCTTCCAGATCACCAACCTGTTTCCGACCCTCTCGGTCGCCGAGAATGTCCGCCTCGCCGTGCAGGCAAGGGCGCCGGAGCGCTTCGGCTTCTGGCGTTCGGCCGGCGCGCTTGGCCAGGTCAACGATGAGACCCGCCAGGTCGTCTCGACCATGGGGCTCTCCGGCATCGAACAGGCCGAGGCCGGCTCGCTCAGCTATGGCGGCCAGCGCCTGCTCGACATGTCGCTCGCGCTCGCCACAAGCCCGCGTGTGCTTCTCCTCGACGAACCGCTCGCCGGCCTCGCCGCGGCCGAGCGCGAGCGCGTCGGCAACCTGATCAAGTCGATCTCGACCGACCTGCCGGTTCTGCTCGTCGAGCACGACATCGACCGCGTCTTCGCCATCGCCGACCATGTCACGGTGATGAACGAGGGCTCGGTGCTGGTCGACGGCACGGTCGAGGACGCCCGCTCCTCGCCCAAGGTGCAGGAGGTCTATATCGGCTCCGGCGCCCACGCGCTGGCCGAAAAGCCGCGCGAAAGCGCCGCCGGCGAGAAAGTCCTGCTTGGTCTGAATGAGGTCGACACCTTCTACGGCAAGAGCCATATCCTGCGGCAGGTCAGCTTCGGCGTGCACGAGAACGAGATCGTCGCTTTGCTAGGCCGCAACGGCGCCGGCAAGTCGACCCTGCTCAAGACCATCACCGGCATCGCCCCGCCGGCGTCCGGCACGATCAGCCTCGCCGGCAGCGATATCGCCCGCCTGCCCCCGGCCCAGATCGCCCGCGCCGGCGTGGCTTACGTCCCGCAGGGACGCGGCCTCTTCGCCGGCATGAGCGTCAAGGACAATATGGAGCTCGGCCGCCTGCGCCGCCGCACCGGCAACGGCACCCATTGGGAGGACGAGAAGATCTTCGCCTTCTTCCCGCGCATCAAGGAGCGCTGGCAGTCGCCCGCTGACTATCTCTCCGGCGGCGAGCAACAGATGGTCGCGGTCGCCCGCGCCCTCTCCGGCGACACCAGGGTGCTTCTGCTCGACGAGCCCTTCGAGGGCCTGGCACCGGCGGTGGTCGAGGAATTGTTCGAGGCCTTCGACAAGCTGCGCAAGGAGATCGCCATCGTCATCGTCGACCACCATCTCGACCTGGCGCTGGCGCTCTCCGACCGCACCGTCGTGCTCGAGCGCGGCCAGGTCACCCATATCGGACCATCCCGCGCCCTCAGCCAGGACCTTGCGCTGCGGCGGCAGGTGCTGTGGCTTTGAACGAGCCTTCTTTTTCGACTGCCATGGACAGGATCGCATGACCAAGATCGCCATCGTCGGCTCGGGCCTGATCGGCCGCGCCTGGGCCACCGTCTTCGCCAGCCATGGCTTCGAGGTCGCGCTGCACGATGTGAAGCCGGAAGCCGCCAAGGCCGCCCGCACCCATATCGGCAAGAACCTCCGGGAACTCGCCGGCCACGGTCTCGTCGACGACCCCAAGGGCTCGCTCGCCCGCATCCGTGTCGCCAAGGATCTTGCAGATGCGCTGCAGGGCGTCGCGCTGGTGCAGGAGAACGGGCCGGAGACCGTCGAAGCCAAGCGCGAGCTCTTTGCCCAGATGGACGCGCTCGCTCCGGCCTCGGCGATCCTGGCCTCCTCGACCTCCTTCATCATGGCCTCGACCTTTTCGGAAGAGCTGAAAGGCCGCGCCCGCTGCCTCGTCGCCCATCCGGTCAACCCGCCGCATCTGGTGCCGATCGTCGAGCTCGCGCCGGCGCCCTGGACCGATCCCAAGGTCGTCGCCAGGGCCAAGCGCCTTTACGAGCAGGCCGGCCAGGTCGCGATCATACTGCGCAAGGAGAAGCCAGGCTTCGTGCTCAACCGGCTGCAGGCGGTACTGCTGGCCGAAGCCTTCCGCCTCGTCGGCGAGGGCGTTGCCAGCGCCGAGGATGTCGACAAGACCATCCGCGATGGGCTCGGCCTGCGCTGGTCATTCATGGGTCCGTTCGAGACGATCGAGCTCAATGCGCCGGGCGGGATACCCGACTACTGCGCACGCTATTCGGAATCGCTCGACCGCATGGTCAAATCCTCCGAAGGCCTCGGCAACCCGTTCAAGCCCGAGACGGTGGCAGAGGTCATGCGCGAATGGCGCGGCGCGCAGGAAGCCACCCGCGTCAAGCGTCTGAGCGACTGGCGCGACAGCCGCCTCGCCGCCCTGCAGGCGCACAAGCGCGCGGCGAAGCGCAAGCCGGCGTGAGTTCATGATTTAGGGATCAGCGAAGGACTAAAATCGCATGGCCAAGAACCGCAAAGTCATCATCACCTGCGCCGTCACCGGCGCGATCCACACCCCCTCGATGTCGCCCTATCTGCCGGTGACGCCCGACGAGATCATCGATGCCGCCGTCGGCGCCGCCGAGGCCGGCGCGGCGCTGGTCCATGTCCACGCCCGCAACCCGAAGACCGGCCAGCCCGACCAGTCGCCTGAGGCCTTCGAGCCCTTCCTCAAGGTGATCAAGCAGCGCTCCAACTGCGTCATCAACATCACCACCGGCGGCGCCCCGACCATGCTGGTTGAGGAGCGCCTCAAGCCCTGCGCCCATTTCAAGCCCGAGGTCGCCTCGCTCAACATGGGCTCGATGAATTTCGGGCTCTACCCGATGCTGAACCGCTTCAAGGAGTTCAAGCACGACTGGGAGCGGCCCTATCTCGAAGGCTCTGACGACCGCGTCTTCAAGAACACCTTCAAGGACATCGCCAACATCCTGACCACCTGCGCCGAGAACGGCACGCGCTTCGAGATCGAGTGCTACGATATCGGCCATCTCTACACGCTGGCCCATTTCGTCGACCGCGGCCTGGTGAAGCCGCCCTTCTTCGTCCAGTCGGTCTTCGGCCTGCTCGGCGGCATCGGCCCGCATCCCGAGGACGTCGCCCATATGAAGCGCACCGCCGACCGGCTCTTCGGCGACGACTATCACTGGTCGGTGCTCGGCGCCGGCCGGCACCAGCTCCCGATCGCGGCGATGGCGGTCGCGATGGGCGGCAATCTGCGCGTCGGCCTGGAAGACTCGCTCTGGCTCGGCCCGGGTCAGCTCGCCAAGTCGAACGCCGACCAGGTCCGCGCCGCGCGCAAGATCATCGAGGGCCTCGGCCTGGAGATCGCGACGCCGGACGATGCCCGCGAGCAGCTCCAGCTCAAGGGCGCCGACAAGGTCAATTTCTGAGATTGCGTTATCCCGGCCCTGGTGAGCTTGGCTCGCTGGAAACCGGACGATAAACCTCGCGGCCGACCCCAGAGCGAACCGGGCCGGCCGCGGAACCGATGCAGATCTTCACCTTCATTCTGATCCTGGTCATGGCCGTGGTGGCCTCGCAGCCGCTGACCCGGCTGTTCAGGATCATTCCGCTGCCAATCGTCCAGATCGCGCTCGGCGCCGCCCTCGCCTGGCCGACCGCCGGCTTCCATCCTCATATCGATCCAGAGCTCTTTCTCCTGCTCTTCATCGCCCCGCTGCTCTTCGTCGACGCCTGGGAGGCGCCGAAGCGCGAGTATCGCAAGCTGCTCCGGCCGATCCTGTCGCTCGCCTTCGGCCTGGTCTTCTTCACCACCCTGTTCGGTGGGCTTGCCCTGCACTGGCTGGTGCCGTCCATGCCGCTGCCCGTCGCTTTCGCGCTCGCCGCCGTGCTCTCGCCGACCGATGCGGTCGCCGTCTCCGCCATCGTCGACAAGGAGAGCGTACCGAAGAACCTGATGCATATTCTCGAAGGCGAATCCCTGCTCAACGACGCCTCGGGCCTGGTGATCTTCCGCTTCGCCGCCGCGGCCGCCCTGACCGGCAGCTTCTCGCTCTGGCAGATCTCGCTCGCCTTCCTCCTCGCCGTCGCCGGCGGTGTCGCCGCGGGTTTGCTCGCGGTCGTGGTCGTATCCTGGGCGCTGAAGCTGCTGGCGAAATTCGATCGGATCGCGCCGGAAGCACAGGTTCTGGTCGTGATGTTCCTGCCTTTCGCGGCTTTCCTCGCGGCAGAGGCCGTCCATGCCTCAGGCGTGCTCGCCGCCGTGGTCGCAGGCCTCACCGTCGGGCGCACGCGCACCGCCAACCAGCTCAGCGTCTCCGCCTATATGCTCGCCCATTCCTTCTGGACGATGCTCGCCTTTCTGCTCAACGGCACGCTCTTCGTGCTGCTCGGCCTGCAATTGCCGGCGATCATCCGCACCGTCCCGCCGGTCCTCATCGACACGCATTGGCTTTGGCAGCCGCTCGGCATCATTGTCGCCCTGACACTCTGCCTGATCCTGCTGCGCTTTGTCTGGATCAGCGCCGCCATCGCGCTGAGCCGCATCGTCAGCCGGCACCTTCGCCTGGAGCAGTTCCACACTACGTTGCGCACGCGGCTGGCCGGCTCGATTGCCGGCGTGCGTGGCGCGGTCACGCTTGCCGGCGTGCTGTCATTCCCGGTGCTGGCGCTCGACGGCTCACCCTTTCCGGGGCGCGACGTCGCGATCTTCCTGGCCGCCGGCGTGATCCTGCTCTGGCTGGCGATCGCCAGCCTCGGCCTGCCGCCAATCGTGCGCGGGCTCGCCGCCGGCCAGGGGGCCGCTCACGCCACCGAGATGCGGCGGGCACGGATCACGGCGACCGAAGCTGCGATCGCACGGCTGGAAGGCGTTGCCCATCGCGGCGGCACCGATGGCGCCGCGACCGTCGACCAGGCGGTGGCGGAAGGGCTGATCGCGACCTATCGGCGGCGCCTCGCGCTGCTCGACGACGGCAGGACGCCGCGCGAGGAGGCGGTGGCGCTGCAGCGGGCTGAGAGCGCCTTGCGCCACACCGCCCTGGCGGCAGAGCGCGAGGCCTTGCGTGACCTGCTCAGGAGCGGCGCGATCGACGATGCGACCTTCAACGCGCTCGCGCACGAACTCGTCCTGCACGATGTGCTGGCCGAGTCGAAGGCCGGGTCACACTGAGAGCCGGCGCTAGCGCCGAACCGCGAGGATGAACAGGCGCGGGAAGCGCAGCAGCACCTTGCCGTCCGGCTCGATCGGATAGGCGGCCGCGATCTTCTCGCGATAGAGGGCGAGGAAGGCCTCGCGCTCACCCGCCGGCAGCGGGTCGATATAGGGCTTCAGGCCCGTGCTCTTGAACCACTCGACGATGGCGTCGTGCCCGGCGAGCGCATGGACATAGGTCGTCTGCCAGATATCGACCTCGCAGCCGGCTGCCATCAGCCAGCGCCGGTAATCCGAGAATGAGCCGATCACCGCCTTCGACGCCCGCGCATTGGCAAGGCGCCCGGCCCACGGCCCTTCGGCGGCGGCCTCGTCCATCGAGACATGCGAGGGCTCGCTGAGGTTGTTCGGCATCTGCACGGCGAGCACGCCGCCCGGCGCCAGCGACCGCGCCAGCCGCGCGAACAGGGCGGGATGATTGGGGATCCACTGCAGCGCCGCATTGGCGAAGATCAGGTCGTAGCGCCCATCCGCCGACCAGCTCTCCAGGTCGGCCAGAGTGAAGGAGAGCTGCGGCAGGCGCTTGCGCGCCTTCTCAAGCATGTCCGGCGAGGAATCGAGCCCTTCCACCGCCGCATTCGGGAAACGGGCAGCGACCAATTCGGTGCTGTTGCCGGGGCCGCAGCCGAGATCGATGCAGCGCTGCGGGTCGGTAAGGCGGACACGCTGGATCAGGTCGAGCGGCGGCCGCGTCCGCTCGTCCTCGAAGCGCAGATACTGGTTCGCATCCCAGTCGACCTTGCCCGTCATCGCGCCTGCTCCGTCCATGCAACCGGAGCGACGGCCTACGCCTCTACAGCGAGCGCATCAAGCCGCCATCGACGCGCAGGTTCTGGCCGGTGATGTAGCCGGCGCCGTCCGAGGCGAGGAAGGCGATCGTCGCGGCGATCTCCTCGCTGGTGCCGTAGCGCTGCATCGGCACCCCGGCGCGGCGCTCCTCGGTCGCCGGCAGCGAGTCGATCCAGCCGGGCAGGACATTGTTCATGCGCACGTTCTGCGCCGCATACTGGTCGGCGAAGAGCTTGGTGTAGGCGGCGAGCCCGGCGCGGAACACCGCCGAAGTCGGGAAATTGGCGGCCGGCTCGAAGGCCCAGGCGGTCGAGATGTTGATGATCGCGCCCGACTTCTGCGCCGCCATCACTGGCGCGACCAGCCGCGTCGGCCGGATCACGTTCATCAGATAGACATCGAGCCCGGTATGCCATTGCTCGTCGGTGATGTCGGTGATCGGCGCGCGCGGACCATGGCCGGCGCTGTTGACCAGCACGTCGATGCGTCCGAAGCGCGCCATCGTCTCGTCGACCAGCCGCTTCAGGTCGTCGTTCGACTGGTTCGAGCCCGTGACGCCGAAGCCGCCGAGCTCCTTGGCCAGGGCTTCACCCTTGCCGGAGGAGGACAGGATCGCGAGCTTGAAGCCATCCTGCGCCAGCCGCTTCGCCGCGGCCGCGCCCATGCCGCTGCCGCCAGCGGTAACAACCGCTACTTTTTCTCCTGCCATGGGACGCTCCATCTTCTTGCCAAGGTACGCATGCACTGCAAGCAACGACGCTCATTCTCGCCTTTCTCGCATTCCCAGCATAAACTCGCCAGCGAGTTGGCCAGCGTCATATCGATAGAGAAACTACTGCGTGACAGAACCGCAGCAGCGCCTGCCTTCGCTCAATGCGCTACGCGCCTTCGAAGCGGCGGCGCGGCATCTCAATTTCCGCGCTGCCGCCGATGAGCTCGGCGTCACCCAAGGCGCCGTCGCCCAGCATGTCCGCGGCCTCGAAAGCGAGCTGCGGCTGAAATTGTTCGAGCGCCAGCCGCGCCTGCTCGCGCTGACCAGTGCCGGGCGCAGCTATGCGACCCATGTCGCCCGCGCCTTCGCCCTGCTGGCCGAGGCGACCGATAATCTACGCCCTCAACCGCTGCGACTGACGATCAGTGCGACGCCGAGTATCGCGGCGAAATGGCTTGTGCCGCGCCTGCCCGAGTTCACCGCCGCCCATCCGCAGCTCGAACTCAGCATCCTCGCCAGCGACGCGCTGGCGAACTTCCAGTCGGATGGCGTCGACATCGCGATCCGCCAGGGCCGCCCGCCCTTCGGCCCCGGCCTGACTGCGGACCTCCTGTTCGGGCACGACATCGTCGCAATCTGCCAGCCGGCCCTGCGCCCTGACGAGGAGGAGTTGGCGCGCCTGCCGCTGCTGCGCGACGGGCACGATCTCTGGCCGGAATTCTTCGAGCGTGCGCTCGGGCGTTCCATGCCGCTGGCCATCCGCAGCACGCGCTTCAACCAGACGGCGCTGGCGATCGACGCGGCGATCGCCGGCCAGGGCGTCGCACTCGCCAGCCGCTTCCTGGTCGAGCCCGACCTCGCCGCCGGCCGCCTCGCTTTGGCGACGACGGCGAGCATGCGCGGCGGCCTTGACTTCTACGTGGTCAGCGCCCGCAAGCCGCGGCATGCCGAGCAGACCGCACTGGTCAGGGCGTGGTTGCTTGCCCAGCGCGGCTGATCAAAGGAAACGCTTGCAACATACCGACTGTATGGTATGTATTTCCCATGGCACGCCCCACCAAGCAGTCTCCCGAGCGCGGCAATGCTCGCACTCGCCTGCTCGAAGCGGCGCGCGATGTCATACGCGCCAAGGGCTTCGCCGGCACCAGCGTCGATGATTTCTGCCGCGCCGCGGATGTGACCAAGGGCGCCTTCTTCCACCATTTCGAGAGCAAGGAGGCACTCGGCGTCGCCGCGGCCGAGTTCTGGACGCAGGAAGTCACGCCCTTTTTCGCGGCTGCCCCCTATCACGAGCCGGCCAACGCCCTCGACCGCGTTCTCGCCTATGTCGCCTTCCGCAAGGCGATCATCGCCGGCGACCTCGCAGAGTTCACCTGCCTGGTCGGGACGCTGGCGCAGGAAGTCCATGCCAGCGCGCCCGATATCCGCGACGCCTGCGGCCGCAGCATCTTCGGCCATGCCGCGACGCTGGAGGCCGATATCGAACAGGCCCGCCGCGACCACGGCATCACCACGGCCAGTTGGAGTGCCGAGAGCTTGGCCAGGCACACGCAGGCTGTCTTGCAGGGCGGCTTCGTTCTCGCCAAGGCCGGCAATGATCCGGATCTGGCGCGCGAAAGCCTCGACCATCTGGGTCGCTACATCCGCCATCTCTTCCATATCGCTGAGGAACGCGCAGCATGAGCCAATCCATGACGATCGGCTGCACCTGCGGCCATACGCGGCTGAGGGTGCAGGGCGCCCCGATCCTTGTCTCCGAATGCCTGTGCGACAGCTGCCGGGCCGCGGCGGCGCGGCTCGCCAAGCTGCCCGGCGGCAGCGATATCCTCACCGCCCATGGCGCGACGCCATCAGCCGAATACCGCAAGGACCGGGTCGAGATCGTCGCAGGCGCGGAGAGCCTGCGCGAGTTCCGGCTCAAGCCCGATGCCGGCTCGCGCCGCATCGTCGCCACCTGCTGCAACACGCCCATCTTCCTGGAAATGAAGGGCGCGCACTGGCTCAGCCTCTATCTCCATCTCTGGCCGGAGGACACCCGGCCGAACCCGGAATTGCGGACCATGACCGGCGACCTGCCCGACGCCTCCGCTTTGCCCGCCGACATCCCGAACCTGAAGACCCACACGGTCTCGTTCTACCTGAAGCTGCTCGGCGCCTGGGTCGCCATGGGCTTCCGCAACCCGACGATCACGACAGCGGGAACGATCGATGCCTGACGACAAGATCGAGATCGAGAACGTCAACAAGCCCGGCAAGTCCGAGCGGGTCGACCGCGCCAAGTACCTGGCGATGCGCAAGGCGCTGCTCGCGGCATTGCCGGACGAGGCGCCGGGGCTGACCGTCCCCGACGCGAAGGAGGCGCTGCTGCCGCTCCTGCCGGATGAGCTTTTCCCGCAGGGCGCTACGGCCGGCTGGTGGTTGAAGGCCGTCCAGCTCGACCTCGAAGCGAAGGGCGTGATCAAACGCGCCCCGCGCAAGCCGGTGCATCTCTACCGGCTCGCGGCGAGCTGACCTCAAGCCGTCTCGGCGAAGGCCGTCGCCAGCGCGGCAGCGGCTTCGTCGAGTTCGGCCAGCTCATGCGCGGCGCTGACCTGCAGCCGCAGCCGCGCCTCACCCTGTGCCACGATCGGGAAGGACACCGCCGGTGCGAACACTCCAGCCCGGGTCAGGCGCGCTGTCATCGCCCGCGCCCGCTCCTCGCCGCCGACCTTCACGGCCGTGATGGCGCTGTCGCTGTCATGGCAGGCCAGCGCATAGAAGCGCAGCGCCTCGCGCAGATGCGCGACATTGCGCCAGAGTCGCTCGCGCGGACCGGGATCGTCGCGGCAGATCTTCAGCGCCGTCAGCGCCGTCGCGGCATTGGCCGTCGTCATCCCCATGGTGAAGATCCAGCTGCGCGACTTGGCCTTCAGCGTCTCGATCAGCGCGCGCGGCCCGGCAACGAAGCCGCCGCTGGCGCCGCCCAGCGCCTTCGACAGCGAACCGGTCAGCAGCATGTCCGCCGCACCATTGGCGAGCCCGCAGAGCGGTGCGGTGCCGGTACCTCCTGGCCCGATCACGCCGGTCGCATGCGCCTCGTCGATCATCAGCAGCGCGTCGAACTCGCGCGCCAGCGCCTGGATTTCGGGCAGCGGCGCCGCGCCGCCCTCCATGCTGAAGATGCCGTCGGTGACGATCAGGCGCCTCTTCGCCCGTCTCGTTCCCTCCAACGCCCGCCGCAGGCCGGCGACGTTACGGTTCTCATAGGTCTCGACCTCGGCACGGCTGAGCCGGCAGCCATCGATGATGCTGGCATGGTTCAGCCGGTCGGAGATGATGACGTCGCCGGCGCCGACCAGGGTCGTCAGCACCCCGCCATTGGCGCTGCCGCCGGAGGAGAACAGCACCACCGCCTCGACGCCGAGGTAGGAGGCGAGATTCTCCGCCAGCGCCTCGTGCAAAGGCGTCGTCGCGAAGACCGGGTAGATGCCGGTGCCGCTGCCATAGAGCCGCAGCGCCTCATTGGTCGCCGCCAGCACGCGCTCATCGGTCGAGAGGCCGAGATAGTCGTTGGCGCCGAGCATGATCGTATCGACGCCATCGAGCAGAATGCGCCCGCCGGATCGACGCTCTATCACCCTGCGGGTGGTGACATGCGCGTTCATGGCGCCACCTTCGGTAGCGCGCCGGCGACGAGGCTCTGCCAGTAGCGCAGCACATGCGGAACGATCGCATCGTTGAAGACGTAACGGTCGCCGTGCAGGCCCTCGCCCGGCCCGACCTCGCCGGCGCCGATCCAGGCATAGCAGCCGCCTGCGGCGCGGATCATGAAGGCGAAATCCTCGCAGCCCAGGCTCGGCTTGAACTCGGCCATGACGTTCTCCGGCCCGACAGCCGCAGCCGCCGCCCGAGCAGCCAATGCCGCCGCCTCGGCAGCGTTGATCACCGGCGGATAGCCGCGCTTGTAGTCGAGCGCCGCAGTGACGCCATGCGAGGCGGCGACACCATCAGCGATCTCGCCGATCAGCCGCTCGCAAAGATCGGACAATGCCGGATCGAAGAAGCGGCAGGTGCCCTGCAGCCAGACCTCTTTCGGCACGATGTTGCCGACATTGCCGCCATGGACCTGGGTCAGGCTGACGACGATCGGCGTCTGCGGGTCGACGGCGCGCGAGACGATCCGCTGCACGCTCTGGATGAAGGCCCCGGCGGCGAGGATCGGGTCGTCGCCGAGATGCGGCATGGCGACATGGGCGCCGAGGCCGGAGAAGCGCAGCTCGAAATTGTCGACCGCGGCCATCTGCGCCCCGGCGCGGGCTGCGATCGTGCCGAAAGGCACGCCCGGCCAGTTGTGCACGGCATAGACCGCCTCGACCGGGAAGCGCTCGAACAGCCCGGCCTCGATCATCTTCATGCTGCCGCCCTCGTTCTCCTCGGCCGGCTGGAAGATGAAGTGGACGGTGCCGTCGAAATCCGGCGCCTCGCTCAACAGCTTCGCCGCCCCGAGCAGCATGGCGCTGTGGCCGTCATGACCGCAGGCATGCATCACGCCCTCGGTCTTCGAGGCATAAGGCAGGCCGGTGCGCTCGATCACCGGCAGCGCGTCGAGCTCGGCGCGCAGCCCGATGGCGCGCTTGCCCGAGCCCGCACGCAGCGTGCCGACGACGCCGGTGCCGCCGATGCGTTCCTGCACCTCCAGGCCGAAGGAGCGCAGCTTCTCGGCGACGAAGCGGGCGGTCTCGATTTCCTGGAAGCCGAGTTCGGGATTGGCGTGGATGTGATGGCGCCAGGCGACGACCTCTGGCGTCAGCCTGGCGATCGGGTCATTGTGCAGCATGGTTCTCTCCTGTCCGTGCCGGAGGATTAGGAGAGCGAGCCGGGCAGCGTCTTGAACCAGATTGACCGATGAACGAGCCGCAGCAGGAGAGTCAGGCGTTCTGGCGCCACGCCGCCTTCCGCGAGCTCGGCCTGCTCGCGGCGCGCTTCCGCGAGCATCGCTATGACCGCCACACCCATGACGGCTACGTCATCGCATTGATCACCGAAGGCTGCGAGCGCGTGCGCGTCGGCAGGCAGGAGGTTCTGGCGCCCGCCGGCTCGGTGCTCGTCGTCAATCCCGAGGAATGGCATGATGGCGAAGCCGGCGCCGAGCAGGGCTGGGCCTACCGCACCTTCTATCCCTCGGTCTCGCTGCTTTCGGAGGTTGCGACCGAACTCGGGCAGGCGCAGGCGCCGCTGTTCCCGCGGGCCCTGCTCGACGATCCCGAGCTCTCCCGGCTGCTGGCAGCAGCCCACATGGAATCGACCTCGGCGGATGCGACCCGCGCCGAAGCTTCGCTGCTGAGCGCGCTGCGCCGCCTGATCCTCCGGCATGGCGACACCGACCGGCCGGCCGAACCGCTCAATCGCTCAGGCGCGCAACGTCGCTTCGCCCGCTATGAGGAGGTGATCGAGGACAACCTCGCCGAGGATCTCGACTTGCAGGCCCTCGCCGCAGCGGCCGGCGTCACCCGTTTCCAGGTCATCCGCGACTTCAAGAAGCTCACCGGCTCGACCCCTGCCACCTTCATCCGCGACCGCCGCCTGCGCCGCGCCAACCGGCTGATCCAGGAGGGCGCCAGCCTGGCAGACGCCGCTTTCGCCGCCGGCTTTTCCGACCAGAGCCATCTCTCGCGCAGCTTCCGCGCAGTGCACGGCATCACGCCCGGCATGTTCCGCCGGGCGGGCTGACGCCGCGCTATCTCAAAACTTGTAGGCGAGGCTGGCGCGCACCGCATGGGCCGACGGTTCGTGCTCGACCGTGCGGCCGAGATAGGCGCTCCCCCCGACATGGTCGAAGCGGCCATAATCGGTATAGCGATAGTCGAGGCCGAGGATGAGATTGTCGGTCAGGGCGTAATCGACGCCGCCGCCGACCGTCCAGCCGGTCCTGGAGGAATTGATCGTCTCGGTCAGGCCTGCCAGCGGGCTGACATAGGCGTATTCGAGCTTGGTGAAGGCGACGCCGCCGGTGGCGTAGACTAGGATGCGGTCGAGGCTGTAGCCGAGGCGGGCGCGCACCGAGCCCTGCCAGTCCTGCCGGACCCGGACCACGCCGCCGACATCGCCCTTCCCTTCGGCGGCATTCATGCCCTCGATGTCGCCCTCGATACCGACGACGATAGCCCCGAGCTGATAGTTGAAGCCGAGGCGGGCGCCGCCGATGAAGGAGGACGGGCTGTAGTCGAAGGAGCGGCCGAGCGGCACGCGGCCGGCAGTCGCGAATTCGCTGGCCCGGTCGGAGCCCCAGGAGTAGCCGACCTGTCCGCCGACATAGACGCCGCTCCAGTTGTAGAAGGTCGGCAGTTCCGGCGCCGGTGGCAGGACGCCCCTGCCGCGCAGATCGGCTGCCAGCGAGGCTCCGGCACTCAGCAGGGCGATGGCGGCGACGGCGGCTTTCAGCAGGGTCTTCATCAAGATCTCGGCTCGAACGACGGCTGCGGCCAGCGAGAATCCGGCCGGCGCCGCGGTGGCGACGGGAGCCCGATTATGAAATTGTTAAGGTTAACGAACCTCTAAGCCGCTTTTCGCCCGCGCCGGCCCGGAACGAAAACCTTTGCCGCGGCGTTGGCAGCGCGGCGGATCGGTTTAACATCGGCCGCCTTCGGACCGGAGCGCCCATGGCCTATTTCAAGCGACTGACAGGCGCAGCCGGGCTCGCAGCCATGGCCGCAGGTTATGTCCACGGGCTGGTTTCGCGGCGGGTCGGCGAACCCTTGCGCCAGGCAAGGCAGGGACGCGGTGCCAGGAGCCCAATCACCCTGCCCTGGCGCGGCTGGAAGGATGTGCTATTGCGCTTCGGCGCCCGCGTTCAGGAGGCGCGGGTGCTCTCGCTCGCCGGCGCCGTCGCCTTCTTCACCCTGCTCTCGCTGGTCCCGGCGCTGTCGCTGCTGGTGACGCTCTACGGCATGCTGACCGACCCGGCGACGATCGTCGGCCAGCTCGACGACGTCACCATCGTCTTCCCGCTGGCGGCGCGCGAACTGATCCGCGAGCAGGCGATCCGGCTCTCGAGCCAGGACACCGCCAATCTCTCCGTGACCTTCCTGATCAGCTTCCTCGTCGCGGTCTGGAGCGCCAATGCCGCGATGAAGGCCATCTTCGATGCCCTCAACATCATCTACGGCGTGCGCGAGCGCCGCGGCTTCATCCGCCTGAATCTTGTCTCGCTCGGCACGACGCTGAGCGCCCTCTTCGTGCTCATCCTGGCGCTCGCCCTGATTGCGAGCCTGCCCGTGGTCACTGCGCTCTTCCCCTTCGGCCATGAGTTGGAGGTGCTGATCCGCTGGCTGCGCTGGCCGGCCTTCTTCCTCGTCGGCATCACCGCGATCGGCTGCCTCTACTGGATCGGCCCAAGCCGCAAGCCGCCGCGATTCGCCTGGGTGCTGCCCGGCGCCATCGCCGCAGCACTGCTCTGGGTCGCGACCTCCATCGGCTTCTCCTTCTATGTCAGCACGCTCGGCCGCTACACCGCGACCTATGGCTCGCTCGCTACCATCGTCGTGTTCATGACCTGGCTCTGGCTCTCGGCGACGATCGTGCTCTCGGGCGCCGAGCTCAATGCCGAACTGGAGCACCAGGCCCGCTATGGCTCCGCCCCGGCCCCGGTGACGCCGCTCAGCCGCAGCACGCCCGGGGGACGCTGAAGCTCCGCTGGAGCATGATGCCACAGCCGCACCCGCTTGACCTTCCCCTCGGCCGCGGCATCTCCTCCTCGGCACGCCAGGGCCCCTGCCCGGCCAGCCGCACGGATAGGCCCATGATCACCGCGACCCGCATCCACCTTACCATCGCCATGCTGATGGGGCTGTCAGGCGTGACCCTGCTTGCCGCCGGCACGCATTCCGGCGCGTCCGACAACGTCCAGATCGCCGGGCAGATGCTGCTCTTTCACGCGCCCCCGGTGATCGCAGCCTGCGCCGCGCGTCGCGCCGAATTGCTCGCCGATTGGCCGGCACGGCTCGCGATCTCGCTGCTGATCCTCGGCGTCGCGCTGTTTTCGGCCGACCTCGCGATGCGCGGCTTCCATGGCGAGCGGCTCTTCCTCGGCGCTGCACCGGCCGGCGGCTTCATGATGCTCGGCGGCTGGCTCGGGCTCGTCATCGCGGCGGTGTTCGCCAAACGAGCCTGACCGGCATCGCCGCGCTTTCGCAGCCTTTCGTCTTCCGCTAGAACGCGGCGCGGCGCGGCTGCCTCCCTGCGCCTTCGCGGAGCCTGCCGATGAACGCCCCTCACAATCTCACGCCCTCGCAAGCCGCCGAACTGCTCGTCCAGGCGCTGCCGCACATGCAGCGCTACGACCAGGAGGTGATCGTCATCAAGTATGGCGGCAACGCCATGGGCGACGCCGCCACCGCCGAGGATTTCGCCGAAGACGTGGTGCTGCTCGAGCAATCCGGCCTGAAGCCGGTGGTCTGTCATGGCGGCGGCCCGCAGATCGCCCGCATGCTGGAGAAGCTCGGCATCAAGTCCGAGTTCAAGCAGGGTCTGCGCGTCACCGACGCCGCCACCGTCGACGTGGTCGAGATGGTCCTGGCCGGCTCGGTCAACAAGGAGATCGTCGGCTACATCTCGCGCGAGGGCGGCAAGGCGATCGGCCTCTGCGGCAAGGACGGCAACATGGTGACCGCCCGGAAGGCGACGCGCACCATCGTCGATCCCGATTCCAAGATCGAGCAGGTCCTCGACCTCGGCTTCGTCGGCGAGCCCGAGACGGTCGACACCACCGTGCTCAAGGCGATCCTCAAGGAAGAACTGATCCCGGTGCTGGCGCCGGTCTGCGCCGCTGCCGACGGCCAGACCTACAATGTCAACGCCGACACCTTCGCCGGCGCGATCGCCGGAGCCCTCAACGCCAAGCGCCTGCTGCTGCTCACCGACGTGCCGGGCGTCCTCGACAAGGACAAGAAGCTGATCCCCGAGCTCACCATCGAGCAGTGCCGGCGCCTAATCGCCGACGGCACCATCTCCGGCGGCATGATCCCGAAGATCGAGACCTGCATCTACGCGCTGGAAAAGGGCGTCGAAGCCGTCGTCATCCTCGACGGCAAGGTCCCGCATGCGGCGCTGATCGAGCTCTTCACCGATACAGGTTCCGGCACGATCATCCGGAAGTGAGAAGTCGCGGCCGTCATTCCCGGGCGGAGCGAAGCGCAGACCCGGGAATCTTATGACGAGAAGGCGCTGATCGGCGCTTGCTCCGGCATGAGATGCTCGGGTCGAGCCCGAGCATGACGGCGTACTTCGCTATCGCAAGGACTTTGCAAGCATCTTGCATGTCATGATGGCGCGTCCCACATGACATGACCCAATGAACCAGAATGCATCAATCACCGCCGCCGTTCCGCTCCTGCCGGAGCAGGCAGCGTTCGGCCATGTCGACCACTGGATCTTCGACCTCGACAACACGCTCTATTCGCACGAGGCGCAGGTCTGGCCGCAGGTCAATGAGCGGATCAGCCTGTATCTGCTCCAGCTCTTCGGTCTCGACGGCCTCTCCTCGTACGAGCTGCGCCGCTATTACTACGAGCGCTACGGCACGACCCTGAACGGGCTGATGTCGGAGCATGGTGTCGACCCCGACGACTTCCTCGCCTTCGCCCACGACATCGACCTGACGATGCTCGATCCCAATCCCGATCTCGGCGCGGCGATCGCCGCCCTGCCCGGCCGCAAGCTGATCCTGACCAATGGCTCGCGTGGCCATGCCGAGAACGTCGCCGGCAAGCTTGGGATCCTCCATCACTTCGAGGACATCTTCGACATCGTCGAGGCCGGCTTCCTGCCCAAGCCCGAGCGCGCGACCTACGAGAACTTCCTCGCCAAGCATGCGATCGATCCGGCGCGCGCGGCAATGTTCGAGGACATCGACAAGAACCTGATCGTGCCGAACGATCTCGGCATGAAGACGGTCCTGATCGTACCGCGCACGCCCGATCCCTTCCGCGATGCCGCGGAGCAGGCGGTGGTCGAGGCCGCCCACGTCCATTTCGTCACGAATGACCTGACCGGCTTCCTGAAGCCGCTGATGCGGGCGAGCGAGACCATCCCGCTCGCAACGCCTCAGGCGTAACGCTCCGCCGCGAGCCCATGCGCCCGGCGCAGACTCGTCAGATCGAGCCCCGGGATCGCGCCGTCGATCACCCGCCAGCGCCCACCGATCATGACGCGGTCCGCCCGGTTCGCCCCGCAAAGCACCAGCGCCGCGATCGGGTCATGCGCGCCCGAGAAGCGCAGTTCGTCGAGGCGATAGAAGGCAAGATCGGCCTGCAGGCCGACGGCGATCCGGCCGATATCGGAACGCCCCAGGCAGCGCGCCGAGCCCTCCGTCGCCCAGCGGATCGTGTCGCGCGCCGTCACCGCACTGGCACTCTTGTACTGCAGGCGATTGACCAGCAGGGCGTGGCGCAACTCCTCCATCAGGTTCGAGCCGTCATTGCTGGCCGAGCCGTCGACGCCGAGGCCGAGCGGCGCACCGGCCGCCTCCAGCTCGCGCGTCTTGCAGAAGCCCGAGGCGAGAACGCCGTTCGAGGTCGGGCAATGGCAGACGCCGACGCCGGCCTTGCCGAGCCGCTCGCATTCCTCGCAGGAGAAATGGATGCCATGCGCCAGCCAGGTCTTCGGCCGCAGCCAGCCGGCCTCCTCCAGCAGGTCGAGCGGGCGCTTGCCGTAGACTTCCCGGCAGTAGGCGTCCTCGTCCTCTGTTTCGGCCAGATGGGTATGCAGCGGCGCATCGAAGCGCGTCGCCAGCTCGGCCGAAGCCGCCATCAGCGAGGTCGTCACCGAGAAGGGCGAGCAGGGCGCGAGCGCGATCTGCACCATGCTGCCGGGCTTGGGGTCATGGAACAGGCCGAGCACCCGCTCGCAATCGGCGAGAATGGTGTCCTCGTCCTGCACCACCTCGTCCGGCGGCAGGCCGCCATCCTTCTGCGACAGGTTCATCGAGCCGCGCGAGATGGTGACGCGGATGCCGAGCGCCCGCGCCTCCTCGACGGCGATGTCGACCGCGTTCTCAAGCCCGGCGGGGTAGAGATAGTGGTGGTCGGCGGCAGTGGTGCAGCCCGACAGCATCAGCTCGACCAGCGCAGCACGCACCGCCAGCCGCAGATCCTCCGGCCGCAAACGCGCCCAGAGCGGGTAGAGCGCCTTCAGCCAGGGGAAGAGCTCGCGGTCGATCGCCGCGGGATGGGCGCGGGTCAGCGTCTGGTAGAAATGGTGGTGGGTGTTGATCAGCCCCGGCAGCACGACATGGCCGGAGGCATCGAAGGTCTCGGTCACCGGCAGCGCCGGATAGCCCCCGCTCGCGACGAGCTCGACGATCACCCCGTCTTCCACCACGATCCCGCCTCCCGCATTCTCGGCGAGGATGGCGAGCGGGTTCCTGATCCAGGTGCGCATGACGGGTCCGGCGCTCGGTGATTCTCCAGCAATGGCATAGGCTTGGACGGTCATGAAGGCCAGCCCCCGGTCCTGGGTCTTCCGGATGAGGTTGGCGTGCTCCGGCGCAAAAACACACGCCCAGGGTGAACCCGGACGGCTGTTCGCGCCCGCCATCTTTCAATAAGCTGTTGGCAAGGCGGCCGGCGGAATTTTCACCGCGAGGCTTCCGGTCCAACAGGGGAAAACGTTCGCCTCGCGAGGCGAAGCGTGGCTCAAGGAGAGATCCCATGAAGAAATTGTTGCTGGCGACGCTGTCGGCCTCGGCGCTGATGGCGGCGCAGCCGCTGGCCGCCAAGACGCTCGTCTATTGCTCGGAAGGCAGCCCGGAGAATTTCGCGCCGAGCGTCAACACCACCGGCACCTCGTTCGACGCCAACACCCAGATCTACGACACCATCGTCCAGTTCGAGCGCGGCGGGGTCAAGGTCCAGCCGGCCCTGGCGGAGAAGTGGGACGTCTCGCCGGATGGCCTGACCTACACCCTCTACCTGCGCAAGAACGTGAAGTGGCATTCGAACAAGAACTTCAAGCCGACGCGCGACTTCAACGCCGACGACGTGATGTTCATGTTCGAGCGGCAATGGAAGGAGGCGCACCCCTATTACAAGGTGACCAGCTCGAACCACTCCTACTTCAACGACATGGGCATGCCCAAGCTCCTGAAGTCGGTCGAGAAGGTCGATGACTACACCGTCAAGATCACGCTGAATCAGCCTGAGGCGCCGTTCCTCGCCGACCTCGCCATGCAATATGCCGGCGTGCAGTCGAAGGAATATGCCGACGCCATGCTCAAGGCCGGCACGCCCGAGAAGCTCGACCAGGAGCCGGTCGGCACCGGCGCGTTCTATCTGGTGCAGTACCAGAAGGACGCGATCATCCGCTACAAGGCCTTCCCCGAGTACTGGGCCGGCAAGGCCAAGATCGACGACCTGATCTTCGCGATCACGCCTGACGCCTCGGTGCGCTGGGCCAAGCTGCAGAAGGGCGAATGCCATGTCATGCCCTATCCGAACCCGGCCGATCTCGACGCCATCAAGAAGGACGCCAACGTCCAGATCCTCGAGCAGCCGGGCCTGAACATCGGCTATCTCGCCTACAACACCACCAAGAAGCCGTTCGACGACGTCAAGGTCCGCCGCGCCGTCAACAAGGCGATCAACAAGAAGGCGATCATCGACGCGGTCTATCTCACCAGCGGCGTCGCGGCGACCAACCCGATCCCGCCGACCATGTGGTCCTATAACGAGACGATCAAGGACGATCCCTTCGATCCGGAAGCCGCCAAAAAGGAGCTGGCCGATGCCGGCTATCCGAACGGGCTGGAGATCGATCTCTGGGCGATGCCGGTGCAGCGTCCCTACAACCCCAACGCCAAGCGCATCGCCGAGCTGATGCAGGCCGACCTCGCCAAGGTCGGCATCAAGGCCGAGATCAAGACCTTCGAATGGGGCGAGTACCGCAAGCGCCTGCAGGCGGGCGAGCACCAGACCGGCATGTTCGGCTGGACCGGCGACAATGGCGATCCGGACAACTTCCTGCACACCCTGCTCGGCTGCGACGCCTCCAAGAACAATGGCGGCAACGTCGCCAAGTTCTGCTACCAGCCCTTCGACGAGCTGGTGACGAAGGCCAAGACGATCACCGACCAGGCCGAGCGCGAGAAGCTCTACCGGCAGGCGCAGGTGATCTTCAAGGAGCAGGCGCCTTGGTTCACCATCGCCCATGCGGTGCAGCTCAAGCCGGTCCGCAAGGAAGTGATCGACTTCAAGCTATCGCCGTTCAGCCGCCACGTCTTCTACGGCGTCGACATCGGCAAGTGACGGTCTGCGTCAGATAACCCCGGCGCCGGCGGAGCATTCATTGCTTCGCCGGTGCGTTCATCGTTTCTATTGTTGCGATTTCGATCGCCGAATTTTGTCGAGTGTTTCGCGCGAGACAGTTCCCGCGCTACGCGTGATCATGTTGATCCACCGATTTTGTGGCCGCGTTCTTGATCTTTGCAGCGTTCTGGTGTTTGCGCTGCGCCGGAATTCGAACTTGAATAAGATCACAAGACAGGCCGCCGCGCGACGAGACGCCCGGCCAATAAGACTGGCGCAACCATGCTTCGCTTCATCCTGACCAGGGTCAGCCTCGTCATCCCGACCTTCATCGGCATCACGCTGCTGGCCTTCTTCCTGGTCCGACTCGTTCCGGGCGATCCGATCGAGACCATGGCCGGCGAACGCGGCATCGATCCCGCCCGCCATGCGCAATTGCTGAAGGAATACGGGCTCGACCAGCCGCTCTTCGTCCAGTACGGCCGCTATATCGAGCGTGTCGTGCAGGGCGATCTCGGCAAGTCGATCGTGACGCGCGACAGCGTCCTCTCCGAGTTCGGCCAGCTTTTTCCCGCCACCATCGAGCTTGCGCTCTGCGCCATCCTGCTCGCGCTGCTCATCGGCTTGCCGGCCGGCATCATCGCCGCGGTGAAACGCAATTCGATCTTCGACCATGGCGTGATGGGCATCTCGCTCACCGGCTATTCGATGCCGATCTTCTGGTGGGGCCTGCTGCTGATCCTGCTGTTCTCGGTCCAGCTCGGCATCACCCCGGTCTCCGGCCGCATCGCGGTGCAGTATTTCATCGAGCCGGTCACCGGCTTCCTCACCATCGACAGCCTCCTCGCCGGCGACACCGATGCCTTCTGGTCGGCGCTGTCGCATCTGGTGCTGCCCGCGATCGTGCTCGGCACCGTGCCGCTCGCCGTCATCGCCCGCATGACCCGCTCGGCCATGCTGGAGGTGCTCGGCGAGGATTATATCCGCACCGCCCGGGCCAAGGGCATGGCCCCCCTTCGGGTCGTCGCCCTGCATGCGCTGCGCAATGCGCTGATTCCGGTCGTCACGGTGATCGGCCTGCAGGTCGGCACGCTCTTCACCGGCGCGATCCTGACCGAGACGATCTTCTCCTGGCCGGGCGTCGGCAAATGGCTGATCGAGGCGATCAGCCGGCGCGACTACCCGGTCCTGCAAGGCGGAACCCTGCTCCTCGGCATGGTGGTGATGAGTGTCAACCTCCTGGTCGACCTGCTGTACGGCGTGATCAACCCGCGCATCAGGCACGCACGATGATGTGGCTCCAGTCCCTCAGCTCACATCGGAGCCTTCGCCCATGAGCACCGAGATCTTGCAAGCTCCCGCCGCACCCGCCGGTGCGCCGCCGCATCCCGCCCGCGAGTTCTGGACCTATTTCAGCGCCAATCGCGGCGCCGTCGCCGGGCTCGTCGTCATTGGCCTCGTGCTGTTCTGCGCGATGTTCGCACCGCTGATCGCCCCGCACGATCCGAACCTGACCAACAACACGGTCTTCCTGAAGCCGCCATTCTGGCAGGAGGGCGGCTCGCTCTCCTATCCGCTCGGCACCGACGCGATCGGCCGCGACATCTTCTCGCGGCTGCTCTATGGCGCGCGGCTCTCGCTGGTGATCGGTATCGCCGTCGTTGCGCTGGCTATCGTCGTCGGCATCCTGCTCGGCCTGGTCGCCGGCTTCTTCAAGGGCATCGCCGACATCGCGATCATGCGGCTGATGGACATCCTGATGACGATGCCGAGCCTGCTGCTCGCCATCGTCATCGTCGCCATCCTCGGGCCCGGTTTGATGAACGCGATGCTCGCCGTCGCCATCGTCGTGCTGCCGCACTATGTCCGCATCACCCGCGCCGCCGTCATCGCCGAATCCTCGAAGGACTATGTCGTCGCCGCCCAGGTCAGCGGCGCGCGGACGGCAAGGCTGATGTTCTCGGAGATCCTGCCGAACTGCGCCGCGCCGCTGATCGTGCAGGCGACGCTCGGCGTCTCCACCGCGATCCTCGACGCCGCCGCACTCGGCTTCCTCGGGTTGGGCGCCCAGCCGCCGACACCGGAATGGGGCACCATGCTCGCCGACGCCCGCGAGTTCGTGATGCGTGCCTGGTGGGTCGTCACCTTCCCGGGCCTGGCCATCCTGATCACCGTGCTCGCCTTCAACCTGCTCGGCGACGGGCTGCGCGACGCCCTCGATCCCAAATTGAAGCGCTGATCCCATGCCCCTGCTCGAGATCGAAAACCTCAGCGTCGAGTTCCCGACCTCCCAGGGAACCCTGCGCGCGGTCGACCGCATCGACTTGACCCTCGACGAGGGCGAGGTGCTCGGCGTCGTCGGCGAATCCGGCTCCGGCAAGTCGGTCACCATGCTCGCGCTGATGGGCCTCGTCGGCTATCCCGGCCGCGTCCGCGCCGACAAGCTGCGCTTCGACGGCCGCGACCTTCTGACCATGTCCGCCCGCGAGCGCCGCCAGCTTACCGGCAAGGACGTGGCGATGATCTTCCAGGAGCCGAGCACCAGCCTGAACCCCTGCTTCACCATCGGCTTCCAGCTCGCCGAGACGCTGCGCAAGCATGAGGGCATGGACCGCAAGGCAGCCAGGCATCGGGCGATCGAATTGCTCGAGCAGGTCGGCATTCCCGCCCCGGAAAGCCGCCTCAAGGCTTATCCGCATCAGCTCTCCGGCGGCATGAACCAGCGCGTGATGATCGCCATGGCGATCGCCTGCAATCCGCGACTGCTGATCGCCGACGAGCCGACCACGGCGCTCGACGTCACCATCCAGGCGCAGATCCTCGACCTGCTGATGACGCTGCAGCGCGAGCGCAACATGGCGCTGGTGCTGATCACCCACAATATGGGCGTCGTCGCCGAGACCGCGCAGCGCATCATGGTGATGTATGCCGGGCAGATCATGGAAGAGCGCAAGGTCGATGCGCTGTTCTCTGCCCCGCAGCACCCCTATTCCGCCGCGCTGCTCGCCGCTTTGCCCGAGCGCAGCGAAGGGGCGAACCGCCTTGCAACCATTCCCGGCATGGTACCCGGCCTCAACGACCGGCCGAAGGGCTGCCTGTTCAGCCCGCGCTGCGCCTATGCCACCGAGCATTCGCGCACGGTCCAGCCCGAGCTCAGGTCCTGGCAGGACGGGCATGTGCGCTGCCATTACCCCCTCGGCGATCTCCAGCGCGAGGCGGAGCGCGCCCGCGACGAAGCCGGCGCGACGACGGAGGCGGCACGATGAGCAATCCCGTCATCGAAGCCCGCGACCTCGTCCAGACCTATCAGGTCAGGCAGGGGCTGTTCCGCCCGACGGCGCAATTGCAGGCGGTGAACAAGGTCTCCTTCGCGGTCGAGGCCGGGCGCACTCTGGCCGTGGTCGGCGAATCCGGCTGCGGAAAGTCGACGCTGGCGCGCATGGCGACCCTGATCGAGAAGCCGGCCTCCGGGTCGCTGACGCTCGACGGGGTCGACGCCGTCTCGCCGCCGGCGAGCGAGCAGCGCCGTCTGCGCCGCACCGTCCAGTTCGTCTTCCAGAACCCCTATGGCTCGCTCAACCCGCGCAAGAAGATCGGCACGATCCTGGAGGAGCCGCTGCTGATCAACACCGACCTCTCCAAGGCCGAGCGCACGGAAAAGGCCCGCGCCATGATGGCCAAGGTCGGTCTGCGGCCGGAGCACTATGCCCGCTACCCGCACATGTTCTCAGGGGGGCAGCGCCAGCGCATCGCGATCGCCCGTGCGCTGATCCTCTCGCCGAAGGTGGTGGTCGCGGACGAGCCGGTCTCGGCGCTCGACATCTCGATCCAGGCGCAGGTCCTCAACCTGCTGGCCGACCTGCAGGACGAGCTCAAGCTCGCCTATCTCTTCATCTCGCACGATCTCAGCGTGGTCCGCCACATCGCCCACGACGTGATGGTGATGTATCTCGGCAATGCCATCGAGCACGGGCCGAAAGAGCGCATCTACGCCCGCCCCTTGCATCCCTATACGCAGGCGCTGCTCGCTTCGACCCCGCGCGTCGGCGGCGACAAGCGCGAGAAGATCGTGCTGCGCGGCGAACTGCCCTCGCCGCTCAACCCGCCGACGGGCTGCGTCTTCTCGACCCGCTGCCCCTTCGTCGCCGATCGCTGCCGGACCGAGCGCCCGCAGAAGCGCGAGATCGACGGACGGCAGGTCGCCTGCCACTACGCCGAGACGTTCTTGGCCAAGGCGGCGGCTTGAGGGTCGGACCAAGCTCAGGCTTCGACACCAGCCATCACGCCGTCATCCCGGACAAGCCGTGTCAGCGGCGCCGATCCGGGATCCATGCCTGAGCCTATCCGAAAGAGGTTCCGGAATGGGTCCCGGGTCTTCGCCCGGGACGACTCGCGCTTTTCTCAGCAGGTAGTGCCCAACCCTTTGGCGCTGCATCGCGTCCTGTCGTGTACACGGGTTCCGGGCTCAGGCTTTCAGCCCGCCCCGGAAAGACCGTGCGGCTCAGCCGAATCGCGCGGAAATCCCGCTCACGCCGCGACGGCTGCGGGCTCCTTCTTTTCCCATTCCTCGCCCCAGATCATCACGGCATGGCCGGGCGAGACCTCGCGGAACTGGCGCACCGGCGGGACATAATCGGCCGGGCGGATCGGGCTCTTGATCTCGTCGTTCGAGACCGGGCGCTTCTGCAGGCGCCGGGCCGGATCGGCGATCGGCACCGCCGCCAGCAGGCGCTTGGTGTAGGGATGCTGCGGATTGCCGAAGATCGCCTCGCGCGGGCCGATCTCGACGATCTCGCCGAGATACATGACTGCGACGCGATGGCTGACGCGCTCGACCACCGCCATGTCGTGCGAGATGAAGAGATAGCCCAGCCCCATCCGCGCCTGCAGGTCGAGCATCAGGTTGACCACCTGCGCCTTGACGGAGACGTCGAGCGCGGAGACCGCCTCGTCCGCCACGATCAGGCGCGGCTCGACCGCGAGCGCGCGGGCGATGCAGATGCGCTGGCGCTGGCCGCCCGAGAATTCGTGCGGGAAGCGGCTTGCCATGTCGGGCAGCAGGCCGACCCGCTTCAGCAGGTCGGCGACCTTGTCGCGTGCCTCCGAGCGGCTGGCGAGGTTGTTGATCAGCAAGGGCTCGGCGATCGCGGCGCCGACATTCATGCGCGGGTTGAGCGAGGCGAACGGATCCTGGAAGATCATCTGCATGCGCTTGCGCTGCTCGCGCAGCTCGGTCTGGCCGAGCTTGAGCACGTCGACGCCATCGAGCAGCACCGAGCCCGAGAGCGGCTCAACCAGACGCAGCACCGAGCGGCCCGTCGTCGACTTGCCACAGCCGGATTCGCCGACGAGCGCCAGCGTCTCGCCCGCTTTCAGGCTGAAGGAGACGTTCTCGACCGCATGCACCCGGCCCTTGACCGAGGAGAGCAGGCCCGAGCGGATCTCGAAGCGTGTCGTCAGCCCCGAGACTTCCAGCACCGGGCGCTCGGCTGCCTGGACCGTATCGGGAGTTTCGGTCGGGACATCGGATTCGCCGGTCGCGCGGTCGACGACCGGGAAGCGCATCGGACGCCCGCGGCCGATCATCGAGCCCAGCCGCGGCACGGCCGAGAGCAGCGACTTGGTGTAGGGCTTCTGCGGATTGGCGAAGATGTCCTCGGTCGCGCCGGTCTCGATCTCGTCGCCATTGTACATGACGACGGTGCGGTCGGCGATCTCGGCGACGACGCCCATGTCGTGCGTGATGAAGAGGACCGACATGCCCTCCTCCTCCTGCAGCGTCTTGATCAGCTCGAGGATCTGCGCCTGGATGGTCACGTCGAGCGCCGTGGTCGGCTCGTCGGCGATCAGGAGCTTGGGCTTGCAGGCCAGCGCCATCGCGATCATCACGCGCTGGCGCATGCCGCCGGAGAAGCGGTGCGGATATTCGTGGAAGCGCGACTTCGCCGAGGGAATCTTGACCTTCTCCAGCAGGCGCACCGTCTCGGCCTCGGCCTCGGAGCGCGACATGTTGCGATGCAGGATCAGCGCCTCGGCGATCTGGAAGCCGATGGTCAGCACCGGGTTCAGCGACGTCATCGGCTCCTGGAAGATCATCGCGATCTCGTTGCCGCGGATCTCACGCATCTGCGCATCCGGCAGGGTCAGCAGCTCCTTGCCGTTGAGCTTGATCGAGCCCTCGATCTTGCTGGAGCTCGGCGGCGTCAGCCGCATGATCGAGAGCGCCGTGACGCTCTTGCCCGAGCCGGATTCGCCGACGACCGCCAGCGTTTCCTGCGGCTTGATGTCGAAGGAGATGTTGCGCACGACCGGCTTCCAGAGTCCTTCGACCCGGAACGAGGTCGTCAGATTCGAGACCGAGAGGATCGGAGAGGTCATGCCTGGTCCTTCTTAGCGATCTGATTGGGCTGCGTAGCGGGCGTGAACGCCCAGCCCGCGGCCGGTGGGCCGGGTTGAAAGTCGTGTCAGAATACCCAGAGCGCGGCGGATGTCAGCAGCCGGCGTCACAAAAGATTCAGCAGCCTGCCTGCTTTTTGCGCCGGCGCCCGACCGGACTGCACGGATTGCGCGCTGATTGAAGCATGACTCGCGCCTGCATTGCATGACCAAACCGAGCGGCGCCGTCATGGCCCCAGCCGAGATGGAGCGCCACAAGCTGCTCGGCCGGCCGATCGCGATCAGGCTGAGCTCGCCCGGCGCGGCTTTCGCGGTCTCGATAGCGTGCCGACGGGCGCGATCTCAGTCGCGCGCCTGCGCCTTCTCGTCGGCGACGATGTGATCGGCGAGATGGAGAGCTTGCTTCGCCCCGCGGGCGAGCCGCCGCATGATGCCGCTCAGCATCTCGAAATCCGCGCGGTCGAGCGAGGCGAACAACGCATCGTTCACCGGCCGCTGCAGCGCCGCCAGGCGCTCCAGCATCGTTGACCCGAGCGGCGTTACCGAGAGATTGACCCGGCGCTTGTCGCTGGCATGCGGCTGCTTGGCGACGAGCCCACTCTTCACCAGCTTGTTCACCTCGATGGTGACGAAGGCGCCGCTGAGATGCAGCCGCTCGGCGACCTGCGCCACGCCGACCTCGCCGGCGGCCGCGGCGCGGCTGATCGCGATCATGATCAGGTATTGCGGCGGGGTCAGCCCGATATAGGCGGCGAAGCGCGCCCTCGCCTCCTCCAGCCGGCCGCCGAAGGCGAAGAAATCGTAGAGCAGGTCGCGGAAGCGCGTATCGCTGCCGTCATCCAGCAAATCCGGCTTTGCCACGGTCATGCGCCGGTTCTCGCTCGACATGGTTTGCTCGTCCTCAAGCGCCGTTGACTCACTTATATAGCTTTGTTACAAAGCTATCTAGCAAATTGACATCAGAAGAGCAACCGGAGAGGAGGCGGCGATGGACGCCAAGGCCTTCAGGCAATCCCTGGGCGAGTTCGCCACCGGCGTCGCGGTGATCACCGCGCAGGGCAGCGGCGAGGAGCTCATCGGCATGACCATGAGTTCGTTCAACTCCGTTTCGATCGATCCGCCGCTCGTCCTGTTCAGCGTCGACAGGCGGGCGAACAGCCTGCCGGCCATGCTTGAGGCCAAGGGCTTCGCGGTCAACGTGCTGGCGCGCGAACAGGAGCACATATCCAACCGTTTCGCCCGCGCGCTCGGCGATAAATGGTCGGAGACCAGGCGCAGCGTCGGCCATGCCCAGGCGCCGCTGATCACCGGATCGCTCGCCCATTTCGAATGCGAACCCTACGCCAATCACGACGGCGGCGACCACGTCATCTTCCTGGTGCGGGTGCTGCGCCACACCGTGCGCCCCGGAACTCCGGCGCCCCTGATCTTCTTCCGCGGCCGCTATCGCGACCTCGTCGACGAGACCCAGCGCGAGCCGTCCTGGCCGCTGCCCATCCACTACTGACAGCCGAAACAGCGAGGACAGACCCATGACCAAGACCGGACAGCAGCATCTGGCCAGCCTGCGCGACGACCGCTCGATCTATATCGACGGTGCCAAAGTCGAGGACGTCACCAGCCATCGCGCCTTCCGCAACGTGGCGCAGTCGGTCGCGGGCCTGTTCGACTTCGCCGGCGACGCCTCGCGCCGCGATCTCATGACCTTCGAGACCGAGACGGGCGGCCGCGCCAACCGGATCTGGCAATTGCCGACCTCCTATGCCGACCTGGTCGAGCGCCGCCGGGCGCTGGAGGCCTGGACCGCGATCCATGGCGGCTTCCTCGGCCGTGCCCCCGACCATGTCGCCTCCTGCATCTCCGGCATGCGCATGGGTCTGCCGGTGTTCGAAGGCTACGATCCCGCCCGCGCCGCGGCGCTGGAAGCCTATTACCGCTACGCCCGCGACAACGATCTCTACCTCACCTACGTCATCATCAACCCGCAGGCCGACCGCTCCAAGAACGCGGCCGAGCAGGCCGACCCGTTCCTGACCGCCGGCGTGGTCGATCGCGATGCGCAGGGCATCACCATCCGCGGCGCCAAGATGCTGGCGACCGGCGGCGTCGTCGCCAACGAGGTCTTCGTCACCACGATCCAGCCGATGCAGCCGGGCGAGGAGCGCTATGCCGTCTCCTTCGCCATCCCGATGAACAGCAAGGGCCTGAAGATGCTCTCGCGCAAATCCTACGAGGCACAGGCGGGCTCGATCTTCGACAACCCGCTGGCCAGCCGCTACGACGAGAACGACGCGGTGCTGTTCTTCGATGACGTCAAGGTTCCGTGGGACCGCGTCTTCATCGATGGCAGCGTCGAGATGTGCCAGAAGCAGTTCCACGCGACGCCGGCGCATGTCTACCAGAACTACCAGGCGATGATCCGCCTCAAGGTGAAGCTGCAGTTCCTGATGGGCATCGCCCATCGCACCACCCAGACCAACGGCATCACCCAGTTCCCGCAGGTGCGCGAGACCCTCGGCCAGCTCGCGGCGGAAGCGGCGATGGTCGACGCCTTCGTCAACGCCATGGAAGCCAAGGGCACGCAGGCCGGCCCCTACTTCGTGCCCGACCGGCACATGCTCTATTCGGCGCAGGTGCTGACCCAGCAGATGTATCCGAAGATCCTGAACTCGCTGCGCGAGCTCGCCGGCGGCGGCATGATCATGCTGCCCTCCTCGATCGCCGACTTCGCTAATCCCGAGATCGCGGCGATCATCGAGAAGACCCAGCAGTCGCCGGCCGCGAAATCGCATGACCGGGTCAAGTTCTACAAACTCGCCTGGGACGCCGTCGGCTCCGAGTTCGGTTCGCGCCATCACCAATACGAGATGTTCTACGCCGGGGCGACCTTCGTGACGAAGGGCCACTCCTTCCGCACCTACGACTGGGGCAAGGCCGGCGGCATCGTCCAGTCGATGCTCGACTCCTACGACCTCAATACGAAATCAGCTGCCTGAGCCGGTGAAAGGATCGCATCATGCCCGTCAACAAGAGCCACGACGAATTCTACACTCTCGACATGTCCAAGGGCTGGGAAGTGCCGGCCGGCTATCCCGCCGGCATCCAGCAGAAGATCCTGTCGGGCGCCCTCGACGAGGTGAACAATCGCGGCACCCGCACCCGCCTGCTGCGCTTCCAGCCGGGCGTCTACACCACCGCGCCGTTTTCCCATGACTATTGGGAGGAGGTCTATCTGATGGAGGGCGACCTTACCGTCGGCAACGATGCCAATGGCGAGGGCGGCGAGAGTTTTCCGCCGCACACCTATGCGGTGCGCCCGCCGCACGCTCCGCACGGGCCGTTCAAGTCCGAGAAGGGCTGCATCCTGCTCGAAATCCATTATTTCGACCCGGTCTGACCCCGTCATGATGCCGACCCTTGCCAGCCTCGCCGACGATCTCGCCTCGGGACGGACGCGCTCGCTCACCCTCGTCAGCGAAGCGCTCGACCGGATCGAGGCGCCCGATGGCGAGGGCCGGCTCGCCTTCATCAAGGTCCATCGCGAGGCCGCGCGCGCTGCAGCCGAAGCGATGGACAAACTGCGGGCCGCAGGGCTCGGCCCCTCGCCCTTCGCCGGCATCCCGATCTCAGTGAAGGACCTGTTCGACCTTGCCGGCGAGCCGACGCCGGCGGGCTCCACTGTGCTCGCCGACGCTGCGCCGGCCGAGCGCGATGCCGCCGCGATCGCGCGCCTGCGCCGTGCCGGCTTCGTCGTCATGGGCCGCACCAATATGAGCGAGTTCGCCTTCTCCGGGATCGGCCTCAACCCGCATCACGGCACGCCGGCCTCGCCCTATGACCGTGCGAGCCGCCGCATCCCCGGCGGCTCGTCTTCGGGCGCAGCGGTTTCGGTCGCGGACGGGATGGCGGCGGCCGGCATCGGCTCCGACACCGGCGGCTCCTGCCGCATCCCCGCCGCGCTCTGCGGCATCACCGGCTACAAGCCGACCGCGGCGAGCGTGCCGCTGGACGGCGCCTTCCCGCTGTCGCAGAGCCTCGACTCGATCGGCCCGCTCGCCCGCAGCGTCGCCTGCTGCCGCGCCTTGCATGAGATCATGAGCGGGATCGAGTTGCCGAAGCGGGCGATCGGCCTTGCCGGCCTGCGCATCGCCGTGCCGCAGACGGTCGCGCTCGACGGCCTCGATGCGACCGTCGCGGCCGACTTCGCCCGGGCGCTCACCACCCTGTCCAAGGCCGGCGCGCAGATCGTCGAGCAGCCTTTCGCGCGCTTCGCCGAGGTCGCCCGCATCAACGCCAAGGGCGGCTTTGCGGCGGCCGAGTCCTACGCGCATCACCGCGCTCTGATCGCTGCGAAGGGCGAGGGCTACGATCCGCGCGTGCGCCTGCGCATCCTGCGCGGCGCCAACCAGGACTGCGCCGACTATATCGAGCTGCTGCGCGCCCGCGCCGCCTTCGTCGCCGCACTGCGCGAGGAGACCGGCGCCTTCGACGTGCTGGCGCTGCCGACCGTGCCGACGATGGCGCCGACCATCGCCGAATGCGATGCCGACGACGAGGCCTTCACCCGCCTCAACCTCTCGATGCTGCGTAATCCGACCCTGATCAACATGATGGAGGGCTGCGCCATCTCGCTGCCGATGCATCGGGCTGGCGAAGCGCCGACCGGACTGATGCTGGCGCGGGCCGGCGGCGAGGATTCGGCATTGTTCGGGATCGCAGCGGCAGCCGAAGCGGCGCTGGCGGGCGACCGCTGACCGCACAGCTTTTCACAAGTTTGGGCTTCCACGTCCACCCTGCTGTCCTCCCGGACAAGCCGCGCAGCGGCGCCCATCCGGGATCCATTCCGGCGCCTTTCCGAGAGAGGTTCAGGAATGGGTCCCGGGGCTACGCTGCGCTCCGCCCGGAACGACCCGCGCATGTTCTGGATGACGACCCGCCGCGTCTAATGCCCCCTCAGCCCTGGCGGGTGATGTTGGCACGGAAGGATTCGATATGGGCTCGCATCGCCCGCTCGGCCGCGTCCGGATCCTGCCGGGCGACGCCGTCGACGATGGCGGCATGCTCGTCGCAGATGCGCGAATGCTGCTCGTTGGTGCTGAGCGAGATGAACCACATCCGCGCCGAGCGCTCGTGCAGGTTCCGCAGCAGGTCGCTCATCACCGGGTTGCGGGCCGAGCCGGCGATGATCGCGTGAAACGCCTGGTCGAGATCGGCGATCGTCTCGATGTCGCGCGCCTGCGCCGCCTCGCGCATCGCCTCGAGATTGCGCCGGAGCTGGGCCGGCACCTCGGTACTGGCCCGCTCGGCGGCGACGCGCACGCAGAAGGTCTCGTTGACGATGCGCGCGTCGATGATGTTGAGGATCTCGTCCAGGCTGACCGGCTTCACGATCGTGCCCTTGCGCGGCATCACCTCGACCAGCCCGTCATTGAGCAGCCGGTCGATCGCCTGGCGGATCGGCGTGCGGCCGATATCGAGCTGCGTGCTCAGCGCCGGCTCGCTCAGGATCTCGCCCGGGCGCAGCCCGGTGGTGATGATCAGGCGCTTGATCGCATGATAGGCTTGGTCGCGCAGCGAGACATGCCGCTGCGCGTCCTTGGGCGTTTCCAGAAGCGTCACGTTACGTCGCACCGCGCGGTTTGAGGTTGCCGCCATCGTCCTTCCGGAGACAGCGGCGTCAACCCCGGATCGGCAGAATCTTGAGGTCGTAGCCGAAGCGGATGCTGCGGCGCAGGACCGGATCCTCCAGTTCGCCTTCAAACCGGCTGGCAATCTGGATGCCGCCGATCGCCGGCATGGTGCCGCCGAAGATCGCCGTGCCGTCAGGCAGCGCGCCCGTGCCGTTGAAGCCGCGGATCAGGTCCTCCGGAGCGAGCAGGCCCGAGATCGGCCCCTCCTGGTAGAGCCGGCGCTCGCCGTCGATCACCGCGAAGCTGCGCAGGATCAGCTCGTCCCAATGGCCGGCGACCTCCTGATAGGGCCAGACGGTCGCAGCGACCGGCTTGTCGCAGACCTGCTTGGAGACGCTGATGCCATAGGTCTCGACCTGGCGGTCGGTATGGTCGGAGCCGACGCCGACATAAGTCTTGCCGCCGCAGGAGAGCAGCACGGCCTCGACCTCGCCGCTGCTGTTGGCGCCGACATCCTCGATGACCGGGTCGGTGGTCAGCCTGGCGGCGGCGACGCGATAATAGACCGGCGTCGAGGTCGGCCGCTTCACGCCAAGCGCTTCCAGCTCGACCATGTGGTGCTCCATCGCCGCCTTGTCGCGCCCGGCCCAGCCGCCGATCACCAATTCGTCGATCGCCGCGGTCAGCGGGCTGGAGCCGGTCCGGCTCTCCACCGTCAGTGCCAGGGTCTTCATCGCCTCTCGCCTTCCCGAAATCGCGCTGCCCCTTCGCCGGGCAGCCTGCCCAAAAAAACTTCGAGATGCCTCTATAAAAATCCTTGTGAAATTTCACAAGGATTTTTATAGAGATTTCCAAGCGCCGCAGCTGCGCGGGGACGGCGACGGCGCCCGGACAGGACGCCGATCGGAAACGGAGAGGAAAACCATGATCAGATCAGCTTGGATGGCCGCTCTGGCGGTCTCGTTCGGCGCCGTTGCGGCCCCGGCCGTCGCGCAGGAGAAGCCGGCATCCCTTGGTGTCGGCGTCATGACCTTCACCTCGGGCCCGGCAGCCGCCTATGGCGTCCCCGGCAAGAACGCCGCCGAGCTGATGATCGACATGATCAACGCCCGCGGCGGGATCGGCGGCGTGCCGCTGAAGGCGACCTATGTCGACGAGGCGCAGGGCACGCAGGGCGTCATCGCCGAATATCGCCGCCTCGCCGAAGACAAGTCCAACCAGGTGATGATCGCGGCGCTGTCGAGCGCCAACTGCCTGGCGCTGGCCCCGCTCGCCGAGCAGATGCAGGCCCCGACGATCGGCTGGAACTGCGACACGCACCAGCTCCTGCTCGACGGCAAGAGCAAGTATTATTTCCGCCCGAACGGCAACACGATCCCGGAATTCGTCGCCTATGCGCTCTATCTCCTGCAGCGCAAGCCGGACGTGAAGCGGATCGCCATCGTCAATCCCGACTACGCCTTCGGCCATGACGCGGCGCTGATCTTCAAGACCGCGATGAAGGCGCTGAAGCCGGATGTCGAGGTCGTGGCGGAGCTGTTCCCCAAGCTCGGCTCGGCCAATTTCCAGACCGAGATCTCGAAGCTCTCGGCCTCGCGGCCGGATGTGGTGTTCTCCAATCTCTGGGGCGCCGATCTCGAGAACTTCGTGCGCCAGGCCCAGCCGCGCGGGCTGTTCACCTCGAGCCAGGTCGTGCTGGCGCTGGGCGAGACCGTGCTCCAGCGCGCCAACCTGCCGGAAGGCGTCATCGTCGGCGTGCTCGGTGACGGCTGGTGGATGTCGCCCGACGCCAGGGCCAATCCTGTGACCAAGGCCTTCGTCGAGGCCTATGAAAAGCGTTATGGCGAGTACCCGGTCTTCCCGTCGGTCAAGATGGCCAACGCGATCATCTACATGAAGGCCGCCTATGAGGCCGCGCTGAAGAAGAGCGGCGGCAAGTGGCCGAGCCGCGACGAGATCGCCGATGCCATGCGCGGCAGCACGGTCAAGACGCTGACCGGCACCACCGTGACCCGCAAGGACAATGACGGCCTCGTCGACCAGGTCGTTGGCGTCACCGCCAAGTCGCCCGACTACAAGTTCCCGGTGATCGGCGGCATGGTCCGCTACAAGGGCGACACGCTGATGCCGCCCCAGGGCGACGATGCGATCAAATGGGTGGGAACGCTGACCCCGGCCTTCCTCGCCACCCAGCCCAAGCCCGGCAGCTACCAGTAATCCCCGCAGGCGGGAGGCGCGTCCGCGCCCTCCCGCCTGATTCCCACATCATCAATCCCAGGTGCCGCCAATGCTCGACACCCTGATTCCGCTTGCCGTCGACGGCCTCGCCAGCGCGGCGCTGATCTTCTTCGTCGCCGTCGGGCTGACCCTCGTCTTCAGCGTGCTGCGCGTGCTCAACGTCGCGCATGGCAGCTTCTACGCGATCGGCGCCTATGTCGCCGCCTCGATCGGCCTGTGGATCGCCAGCGCGGGCCTGAACCCCTGGCTCTCCTTCCCGGCCCTCGTCTTCAGCGCCGCGATCGTCGCCGCGCTGTTCGGCCCGCTGGTCGAGCGCTGCCTGATACGCTGGACCTATGGCAAGTCGGAAGCGATCCAGATCCTCGTCACCTTCGGCCTGTTCCTGATCCTGGAGGACCTGCAGCGCATCGTCTTCGGCGTGCGCTCGCTTGCCGAAGACACGCCGATGCAGTTGCTCGGCTCGACGCAGATCGGCGGCGTCGTCTATCTCAACTACCAGCTCCTGCTGATCGGCCTCGCCGTCATCGTGGTCGTCGGCCTGCGCATCATGCTCACGAAGACTCGGATCGGCAGGCTGGTCACCGCCGTCGTGGCCGATCGCGAGATGGCACAGAGCATCGGCATCAACACCAACCGCGTCTTCATCCTCTCCTTCACGCTCGGCGTCTTCCTGGCGGCACTGGGCGGGGCGCTGGCGACACCGACCGCGGGCGCCGCACCCGGCCTCGGCGCCGAGACCATGGTGCTCGCCTTCGCCGTCGCCGCCATCGGCGGGCTCGGCCAGATCGAAGGCGCGGCGCTGGCGGCGATCATCGTCGGCCTCGCCCGCGTGCTCGCCATCTATTTCGCGCCGTCGCTCGATGCGGTCGCCCCCTACATCGTCATGCTCGTCGTGCTGCTGGTCCGCCCCTACGGACTGTTCGGCCAGGCGGCGACCCGGAGGATCTGACCGCCATGCGCGCCGCCCTCTTCCTCGTCGCCCTCGCCGCGCTGGCGCTCGCGCCGATCGCCGCGCCCTGGCTGCAATTCGTGCTGACGCTCGCCGTCGCCAAGGGTTTCGCCGCGCTCGGCGTCGCCGTGCTGCTGCGCGGCGGGCTGATCTCGATCGGCCATGCCATGTTCTACGCCGTCAGCGCCTATGCCATCGCCTTCCTGGCGCGGGCCGGCCTCAACGAGTTCGTGGTGTTGCTCGTGCTCGGCACGCTCGCCTCGGCCGTAACTGGCCTGATCGTCGGCGCCTTCCTGGTGCGCTACCGCGCGATCTTCTTCGCCATGCTCAACCTCGCCATGTCGATGGTGCTCTACGCACTGCTCTCCAAGCTCTACGGCATCACCGGCGGCACCGACGGCCTGCGCCTGGCAGTGCCGCGCTTTTTCGGTATGACGCTCGACAAGGCGAGCTTCGACACCGCGCTCTACTATGCCGGTCTCGTGCTGATGCTCGGCGTCGGCTACGGCGTGCAGCGCTATCTGGCGAGCCCGCTCGGCCATGCGCTCGCCGCCGTGCACACCAACGAGCTCCGGCTTGAATATCTCGGCGTTCCCGTCCGGATCGTGCTCCTGATCGCCTACACCGTCTCGGCCGCGCTCGCCGGCATCGGCGGGGCGATCGCGGCGATGGCGATCGGCCATATCCTGCCCGAATTCGCCTTCTGGACGGCGTCCGGCCACCTCGTCCTGGTCGCGGTGCTCGGCGGCATCGGCGGCGTCGCCGGCCCCTTCATCGGCTCGCTCTTCCTCGAAGTGCTGCACACGCTCGCGGTCAGCGTCACCGATGCCTGGAACCTGATCATCGGCGTCGCGCTGATCGGCGTCATCTTCTTCCTGCCGAGCGGGCTCTACGGCCTGCTCCGGCGCCGCAGCGGAGAACCGGCATGACGACGCCCCTCCTCCAGGCCAAGGACCTGCGCATTGCCTTCTACGGCGTGCAGGCGGCCGACGGCGTCAACCTCGAGATCCGCGAGGGCGAATTCCTCGCCATCATCGGCCCGAACGGCTCCGGCAAGACGACCTTCCTCAATCTCTGCACCGGCTATCTCCGGCCGAGCTCGGGCGAGGTCTATCTCGACGGCAAGCCGATCACCGCCATGGCGCCGCGCACCATCGCGCGGCGCGGCATCGCCCGCGCCTTCCAGATCCCGCAGCTCTTCCTCGACCAGACGGTCCTCGACAACCTGATGATCGCGGTCGCGGCCAAGCGCGGCATCTGGGTGCCGTTCAAGGCGCTCGGCGCCGATGGCCGCCGGCGCGAGGCCGAAGAGCTGCTGGCTCTCGTCGGGCTCGACGGCGAGGCGCAGCAGCTGGCCGGCGCGCTGCCGGAGGGGCGGCGCAAGCTCCTCGACATCGTCATCGCTCTGGCGCTGAAGCCGCGCCTCGTCCTGCTCGACGAGCCGACCAGCGGCGTCAGCACGATCGAGCGCTTCACCCTGATGGAGACGCTGATGGCCGCGCTGCGCCGCGCCAAGGTCACGGCGCTGTTCGTCGAGCACGACATGGACGTGGTGCAGCGCTATGCCGACCGCGTCGTCGTCTGGGATTCCGGCTCGGTGATGGCGGAAGGGCCGCCCTCCGAGGTGTTCAAGGATGAGCGCGTGCTGCGCAATGTCGTGGGGGTGGCGTGATGCTGCGCATGGAAGACGTGACCGTCGCCATCGCTGGCGTGCAGGTGCTGCGATCGGTGTCGCTGGGGCTGACCTCCGGCAGGACCACGATCCTGATCGGCCGCAATGGCGCCGGCAAGACCACGACGCTGCGGGCGATCATGGGGCTTTTGCCCGTCGAGGCCGGCGCGGTCCATCTCGGCGAACAGGAGATCGGCACGACCCCGGCCTATCAGCGTGCCGCGCAGGGCATCGGCTACGCGCCGGAGGACCGCCGACTGGTGCCCGAATTCACGGTCGAGGACAACATCCTGCTGCCTGCGCTGGCGCTCTCCTTGCCGGCGCCTGAGCGGGCACGGCGGCTCGACGAGGTCTATGCGTTGCTGCCGCAGCTCCTCACCATGCGCAGGCGCCCGGGCGGGGGCGTCTCGGGCGGCCAGGGCAAGATGGTGGCGCTGGGCCGGGCGCTGATGGTCGCCCGCACGGCGCTGCTGCTGGACGAACCCTTCCAGGGGCTCGCCCCGGCGTTGGCGCTCGACTACGCGCGCACGCTCGGCGAGCTCAGGCGTGGCCGGCCGGACCTTGCCATCCTGATCACGGAATCGACGCCGGCCCTGCTCGACGCGATCGCCGACGAGACCCTCCAGATCGAGCGTGGCGCCATCAATTAAGCCGGCTCACATCTTCTTGCCGTCCTTGTCGAACTGCTTGAGGAAGGCGGTGAGGTCGGCGATCTCTTTCTCGTTCTTGATGCCGGCGAAGACCATCTTGGTGCCGGGGATCTTGGCCTTGGGATCCTTGATGTATTCGGCGAAGACCGCCTCGTCCCAGGTGATGTTGGCGCCCTTGTTGGCCGTCGAATAGCTGTAGCCCTCGACTGCGCCGGTATGGCGCCCGAACAGCCCGTTGAGCTGGGGGCCGACCAGGTTCTTGGCGCCTTCGCCGATCTGGTGGCAGGCGCGGCACTTGTTCCACGAACGCTCTCCGGCCGAAACGTCCTGCGCCTTCGCGCTGGTCGTGAGAAAGGCAGCGGCGAAGGCAGCGGCGACGACAGGCAATTTCATGCGGTTTGGATCCTGATAAGGAGAGTGAGTTGGCGCCGCCGTGCGAAGCGACGGCGCGGTGAAGGCTTCAGCTGAACATGTCGGCGGTGATCGCGGCGTACCAGCCGACATTCTCGGCCTGGTTCTCCTTGCGCAGTTCGGCGCTCTCGCGCGGCTGCGAAACGAAGGTCTCGGTCGCAGCGATCTTGCCGTCCTTGGCCTCGTAGCGGCCGCCGACCTTGATGGTGTCGTCGGTCTCGATCAGCGACCAGCAGGTGTTGATGTAGCGCGCCGGGAAGGTGCGGCCGCCAGCGAGCTCGCCACGGATCACCATCGCTGCGACCTTGGCTTGGCTGTTGGCGGCGAAGGCGGATTTCGGCATATCGCCGGCGATGCAGGCATCGCCGAGAACGAAGATGTTGGGATCGACGGCCGACTTCATCGAGGCCGGGTCGATGGTGCAGTAGCCGCCGGCGGGCGCCAGGCCCGCCGAGCGGACGATCTCGCCGGCCATCTGCGCCGGGATGACGTTGACGAAGGCGCAGTCCTTGTAGGTCTCGAAGCCGGTGACGACGGTGTTGGTCTTGGGATCGACCGACTTGATGCCGTCATGCACCTTCGGCCCGAGCCACTCGATCATCGCGCCATAGTGCTTTTCCCAGCCCTCCTGGAAGACGCCCTGCTTGGAGAAGCTGTCCTTGGGGTCGAGGATGAGGATCTTGCAGTCGCGCCTGCCGCTCGCCTTGAGCAGATGGGCGAACATAGATGCCCGCTCATAGGGGCCGGGCGGGCAGCGATAGGGATTGGGCGGGGCGATCATCACGATCGTGCCGCCATTTGGCACCGCGTCGAGCTTCTGCCTGATCAATTGCGTCTGCCGGCCGGGCTTCCAGCCATGCGGCATCGCCTCCTCGGCCTCCTTCGACCAGCCGGGGACGGAATCGTATTTCAGGTCGATGCCGGGCGAGACGACGAGGCGGTCATAAGCCAGGCGATCGCCCGTCGAGAGCACGGCCTCCTTCTTGTCGCGGTCGATCTGGGTGGCGCGGGCCCGGGCCAGCGTGATGCCATGGTTCTTCGCCAGCGCGTCGTAGCGATGGCTGATCTCGTCATAGCTCTTGAAGCCGCCGATGAAGAGGTTGGAGTGGAAACAGGTCTGGTAGACCTCGTTCTCCTCGACCAGCGTCACCGCGATGGCGTCGTTCGAGTCCTTGGCGATGTACCGCGCAGCGGTCGCGCCGCCGGCTCCGCCGCCGATCACCACGACGCGCGGCTTGGCCTGGCCGAGCACGGCCGGCGAGGCGATGGCGAAGCCGCCGGCGGCGGCGAGGCCGGTCAGGAATGTGCGGCGACTGGTCGACATGGTTCCCTCTCCCCTTCCGCTCGTGACGGCTAGCCCTAAGGACCGGGCTTCAGACTCTCGTAATAAGCGGCAAGCGCCGCGATCTCCTCGCCGGAGAGCCTGGCGGCGACCGCCTGCATCACCTGGTTGTCGCGCTGCCGCTGCCGATAGGCGTTCATCAGCGCGACGAACTGCTCGGCGGGGTGGCCGATGATCGCCGGAATGCCGCCGACCTGCCTGCCGCTGCTCTGATGGCAGCTCGTGCATTCGGACGAGAGATACTCCCCCAGCGCCTTGTCGCCGGCGGCGTTCGCCGGCGCACAGGCCAGTAGCAGCCCGAGCACCGCGAGACGGACGGCGCCGGCTCCTCGCATCAGTCGACCTTCGGCGCCGTCTTGGAATCCGGCGTCACGTCGAGGATCACCGCCCGTCCGGTGATCTTCACCTCCGGCTTGCAATTGGTCATGCACGGCTCCTTGCCCCAGAAGGCCTTCTCCGTGGTCTCGCGGTCGTCGTCGTAGAAGGCGGCCGCGTTCGGCAGCTTCACGCTGGTAAAGTTCTTATCGGACAGTTCGAAGTCCTCGTCCTTCACGATGTCGTTCAGATAGAGCAAATAGGCCGTGACGGCATAGAGCTCGTCCGGCGACAGCGACTGGGCGTTGCCATAGGGCATGGCCCGGCGGACATAGTCGAACACGGTCGAGAGATCGGGCCAGAACGAGCCGATCGTCTTCTCCGGCCGGTCGGATCTGAGCGAGCCCATGCCGCCGGCCAGCACCGGCCAGCGGTTGTTGCCCTGGCCGAATTCGCCATGGCAGCTGGCGCATTGCGCCTGGAAGATCTCGTCGCCCTGCTTGACCGTGCCCTTGCCGGGCGGCAGGCCCTTGCCGTCAGGCCGCACCGCGATGTCCCAGGCCTTGATCTCCTCCGGCAGCGCCTCGCGGCCGAGGCCGAGCTTGGCCGCCGGGGCCGGAGCCTGGGCGGTTTTGGCCGGCGGATGGGCTTGCGCCTCCTTGGCCGCCGGCTTGGTCTGGGCGATCAGCGGCGCGGCGGCGAGCACGGCGAGCGCCGCCAGGCCCGCGAGCAGGACGGGATTAACCGATCTCGACATTTTCGGTCTCCCCGTTCGCCTTCACATGCCAGGTCTGAATGCCGTTGTTGTGGTAGATCGAGTTGGTGCCGCGGATCTTGCGCAGCTCCTCCTTGGTCGGCTGGAGATAGCCGGTCGAATCGATGGCGCGCGACTGGATCAGGAGGTCCTGCCCGGCCCAGTCGAAATCGACGTAGAAGCGGGTCAGCGACTTATCGAGCACCGGCCCGTCGATCCTGGCGTGCTGCCAGTTCCTGCCGCCGTCGAGGGTCACGTCGACGCGTTTGATCGTGCCGCGCCCCGACCAGGCCAGGCCGGAGAGGACGTTGCGGCCCTTCTGCTTCAGCGGCGCCTGCGGCGAGGGATTGGTCACCACCGATTTGGCGTCCATGAAGAAAGTGAATCGGCGCGAGCGGCCATCGGCCAGAAGGTCGGTGTATTTCGAGGTCTCCTCGCGTGCCTGCCACGGCTGGTCGCCGACCTCGATGCGCCGGAGCCATTTGACCCAGAGATTGCCCTCCCAGCCGGGGATGACGGCACGCAGCGGATAGCCCTGCTCTGGGCGCAGCGCCTCGCCGTTCATGGCGAAGGCGATCAGCACGTCGTCGAGCGCCTTCTCGATCGGCAGCGAGCGGTTCATGCCGGAGGAATCGGCGCCTTCCAGCAGCAGCCATTTGGCATTGGCCTTCACCCCCGCCTCGGCCAGAAGCAGCTTCAGCGGCACGCCGGTATACATGACGTTGTGGACCATGCCGTGGGTGAACTGGCAGCCATTGAGCTGCGCGCCGCGCCACTCCATGCCGGAATTGGCGGCGCATTCGAGGAAATGGATGCGGTTCTGCCGCGGCATCCGCTTGATGTCTTCCATGGTGAAGACCAATGGCTTGTCGACGAGGCCATGGATCATCAGCCGGTGATTGGCCGGGTCGATGTCGGCGATGCCGCCATGATGGCGCTCGAAGCAGAGGCCGGACGGGGTGATGATCCCGTCGAGCTCGTGCAGCGGCGTAAAGTTGACCGAGGATTCCGGCGAGGCCGTCAGCCAGGAGACATCGCGGCGGATCACGTTCTTCTCGAAGCGCGACGGCGTGCCATAGGGCCGCTTGTCGACGCCCTCACCGAGATAGCGGCTCCAGTCCTGGACCTCGGTGATCAGCGGATCGGGCTTCCCCGGCTCGGCGCGGGCAATGCTGGTGCCGCCGAGACCGGCTCCGGCGACCACCGCCCCGCCGAGGAAGTGGCGGCGGCTCAGCGGACCGGGCTTTGCGGGAGAGGTCATGCCTCGTCTCCTTGCTCTTTAACTAGCGTGATGGCGGAGGCGCTCATGCCCCGCTCACCTTCACGGCGTCGTTCGGCTTGATGGTGATGGTCTTGGCCGCGGCGACATGGTCGCGGACCACGTCCCAGATCGGCGGGCCCTGCGTGCCCTCGTTGACGCTGGCCCAGCCGGCGACGACGTATTTACGAGAGGCGTCGATCGGCTTGCCGGATTTGAGGTGCGTCAGGCCGGAGATGCGGCTGCCCATCGGCTTGCCGACATCGATGGCGTAGCCCATGCCGCCGATGCGGACCATGTCGCCGCCGCCCTGGAAATAGGGGTCGGGGTGGAAGATGTTGTCGGCGACGTCCTCGAGGATCTCCTTGAGCTGCGCGCCGGTCATCTCCATCCGGTAGCAGTTCGGATAGGTGATCGCGGTCGCGTTGCTGATCGCCTCCCAGGTGATCGCCTCGCCCGGCAGCAGCGAGCCGCCCCAGCGGAAGCCCGGCGACAGCGCGATCTCGGCGTCGCGCTGCGACAGCATGGCGTCGCAGATCAGGTCGTCGAAGCTGCCGTTGAAATTGCCGCGCCGGTAGAGCAGCGACTCCGTGCGGCCGATTTCCCTGGCGAGCTCGGCGGCATAGGGCGCGCGCAGCTTGGTGACCAGCGCCGCCATCTCCGGATCGGGCGCGATCGCATCGGCGAAGACCGGCATCAGCTTGAAGCGGATATCGGCGACCTTGCCGTCCTTCACCGCGATGTCGAGGCGCGAGACGAACTTGCCATGCGAGCCGGAGGCAACGAGGGCGGTCTGCCCGACCCGGATCAGCCCGGGCATCGCGTCATGGGTATGGGCGGTCAGGATGACGTCGATGCCCTTGACCCGGCTCGCCAGCTTGCGGTCGACGTCGAAGCCGTCATGCGAGAGCAGCACGACCACCGCGGCGCCCTCGGCGCGGGCTTCCTCGACCTGCTTCTGGATTTCCTCCTCGCGGATGCCGAACTCCCAGTCCGGGAACATCCAGCGCGGATTGGCAACGGCGGTACGTGGCAGCGCCTGGCCGATCACCGCGACCTTGACGCCGCCCTTCTCGAAGACTTTTCGGGCTTCGAAGACCGGCTCGTTCCATTCCTTGTCGCGGATGTTCTGGGCGAGGAAGGCGAAGGGCGCGGCCTCGACGATCTCTTTGACCCGCTCGGCGCCGAGCGTGAACTCCCAATGCGAGGTCATCGCGTCGAGCTTCAGCGCCGACATCACGTCGACCATGTCCTGGCCCTTGGTCTGGAGCGAGCTCCAGCTGCCTTGCCAGGTGTCGCCGCCGTCGAGCAGCAGCACCTTGTCGGCACCGCGCTCGGCCCTGACAGCCTTGATCAAAGTCGCGATCCGGTCGAGCCCGCCCATCCGGCCGTAATTGCGGGCGAGCGCGACGAAATCGTCCGAGGTCAGTGCGAAGGCATCGGCCGAGCCGGCGGCGATCCTGAAATGCTCGCGGAAGGCGGCGTCGGTCAGATGCGGCGGCAGGCCCTTGACCTCGCCGACGCCGAGATTGACCGCCGGCTCGCGGAACTGCAGCGGCATCAGCTGGGCGTGGATATCGGCCACATGCAGGATGGTGACCTGTCCCTGCGGCTCGAAGCGCAGGATGTCTGCCTGCGACAGCGTCTGCTGGGCGGCGGCGCGCCCGAGCGGGCCGAGACCGGAGGTTGTCGTCAAGGCCGCGGCGACCGCCGTCGCCTGCAGGAAGTCTCGTCTCGAGATCATGACTCATCCTTTGGATGCGCGCACATCGCGATCCAGGGGCTCTTCAAGTGGAGCTTTGGCCGTCATTGCGAGAAGCGAAGCGACGAAGCAATCCAGAAGCGGCAGAGCTCTGAGAGACTGGATTGCTTGGCTTTGCTCGCAATGACGGTTGGCGTCAGCCGACTGTCAGCTTGTTCTTCGACGTGTATTCCGAGCCGTCGTCATCCTTCCAGGTGAAGGTGAACTCGCCCGATTCCGTGGCCTTGAAGAAGAAGGACTGGTAGGGATTGGCCGAGATCGCCGAGAACCAATCGGCCGAGAAGACCGGCTTGCCGTTGAAGCTCGCCGAGAACTTGTTGATGATCTTGCGCGGGATCGTCTCGCCCTTGGCATCCTTGCGCTGGCCGGATTCCATCTCGTGCGAGATCAGCGTCTTGATCTCGATGATCTCGCCGGCCGTGGCCTTGGCCGGAACGCGCACGCGGGGCGTGGGCTTGGTCGTCATGGGTGTTTCCTCGCCTTGTTCTGGTCGATGACGATGAGCGGCTTCAGCCGCCGCAGCCGCCGATCGTGACCTTGATGTTGGCCTTGGCCGTGTGCAGCGTGCCGTTCGACATCTCGGCGACGCAGATGATGTCCTGCGTTTGCGCGAGCCGCATGCGCGTTGCGGCCGAGGCTTTTCCGCAGGCCGGTGTGAACTGGTAGCTGACGACGCCGGGCAGCGGGTTGCCCTCGGCGAAGACGTGCACGGCCTTGACGTAGTCGGCTTCGGTCATCGGGCTCTCGATCTCGACATTGATCGGCACGACCAGGCCATTCTCGGCGATCTCCGGCACGTCGAGCTTGATCTTGCCGGAGGCCATCGGCTTGTCGCCGTAGAGCTTCTTGATCTCGGCAGCGACCGCCTTCTCGTCGGCGAAGGCGAGCTTCGGTGCGATCGCGGCGGCGGCGAGCGCCCAGGCGGCGGCCTTCATCGCATCGCGGCGCGACAGCGTCGACGGTTGGATCAGCATACGGGGCTCCTCCCTGGAATTCGTCTCGTTTTAGCGCTTGACGGCGCCGCGCCCGGTCGCCAATCATTTGCACGTATCGTGATATTGTTTTTTGTGAATGTAAAGCCCCCGAGAGGGCTACCGCCAAGGGGCGCAGCATAAGCGCCGCCGGAGGAAACGAAAGGGCGAGGGATGAAGCTTCCGATCATCGGAGCGGCCGCGTTGGCGGCCGTCATGATAGTCGCGGCCGGGCCGCTGACCGCGCAGTCACCGCCGCAGGACGACAGCGAGAAGGAGATCGAGCGCTATCGCCAGATGCTCTCGGACCCGTTCTCGAATCCGGGTTTTCTCGCGGTCGATCGCGGCGAGGCGCTGTGGTCGACCCAGCGCGGCGCCAGGAATGTCTCGCTCGAAGCCTGCGACCTCGGCGAGGGTCCGGGCAAGCTCGAGGGCGCCTTCGCCAAGCTGCCGCGCTATTTCGCCGACGCCGACAAGGTGATGGACACCGAGCAGCGCCTGCTCTGGTGCATGCAGAAGATCCAGGACCTCGACACCGCCGATGTCGTGAAGCGCCGCTTCTCCGGGCCGGGCGTCGCCTCCGACATGGAGGACCTCGTCGCCTTCATCGCCAACAAGTCGAGCGAGATGACGATCCAGCCGCAGCTCTCCCATCCCAAGGAGAAGGAGATGGCGGCGGTCGGTGAAGCCCTGTTCTATACCCGCGGCGGCGTCAACGATTTCTCCTGCGCCACCTGCCATGCCGAGGAAGGCAAGCGAATCCGCCTGCAGGGCCTGCCCAACCTCTCGGTCAAGGGCAGGACCGCGCAGGAGACGATGGGCTCCTGGCCGACCTACCGCGTCTCGCAGAGCGCGCTGCGGACGATGCAGCACCGGCTCTGGGACTGCTATCGCCAGCAGCGCTGGCCCGTGCCGGAATACGGCTCTGAAGCCCTGACCGCGCTCACCGTCTTCCTGCAGAAGCAGGCTAAAGGCGGCGAGATCAAAGTCCCGTCGATCAAGCGCTGAGGGGGAACATGATGATCAGGACATTCATTCCCCTTGCGGCCCTGCTGGCTCTCGCGGGTTCGGCCAGCGCCCAGGAGCGCCCGGCCCAGGCCGTGATCGACGCCTATCTGAAATCGACCTTCGGCAAGGCCTCGGCCGAATGGCAGGCCAGGATCAAGCCGGACGACTCGCTCGCCGTCTGCAACACGACCCGCAACAACCCCTCTTCGGCGCAGTCGGACGAAATGCTGAAGCGCGAGAGCGCCCGCGTGGTCTATCCCGCCGACGGCAAGTTCCTCGGTAACTGGAAGAACGGCTATCAGGTCGCCAACAACGGCCGCGGCGGCCAGTTCTCCGATCCTCCCGGCACCGTCGCCGGCGGCAACTGTTTCGCCTGCCACCAGCTCGATCCGAAGGAGGTCAGCTACGGCACGCTGGGCCCGAGCCTCGCTGCGTACGGCAAGGATCGCAAATACGATCCCGAGACGATCAAGGACGCCTACACCAAGATCTACAATTCGATGGCGGTGGTGCCCTGCTCGAACATGCCGCGCTTCGGCGTAAACAAGGTGCTCGACGAGCAGCAGATCAAGGACGTGATGGCCTATCTGTTCGATCCGGAATCGCCGGTGAACAAGTAGGCTTTGCCGGAGCAGACCATGCTGACGCGTCGCCTGTTCGTCACTGCCGGCGCCTGCGCCCTGGCCTCATCGGCCCTGGCGCAGGTCGTGGCGACGCTCGGCTCCGGCGAGGAGACGCTGACCGTCCTAAGCGACGGCAGCTTCGAATTGCCGCTGTCGATGCTGGCGCGCGACATCGCACCGGCCGAGCTCGCCGCGCAGGCGAAGCAGAGCGGGCCGACACGCTCGGTCCTCAACGTCACCTGCCTGAAGCGCGGCAAGGACGTCGTCCTGTTCGATTGCGGCTCGGGCGCGAACTTCCTCGCCGGCTCGGGCAAGCTCGCCGAGAGCCTGAAGACGGCCGGGATCGAGCCCGACGCGGTGACGCATGTGCTGTTCACCCATCTCCACCCCGACCATTTCTGGGGCGCGCTCGACGAGTTCGACAGCCCGCTCTTTCCCAATGCCCGCTGGCTCGTCGCCGCGCCCGAGATCGGCTTCTGGACCGATCCCAAGGTCTATGAGCGCCTGCCTGAAGACCGGCACGCCTTCGCCGCCGGGGCACAGCGGATCGCCAAGGAGCTCGGCGACAAGCTCGAGCGGCTGGAGCCCGGCCGCGAGTGGCTGCCCGGCATCGCGGCGGTGGCGACGCCCGGCCACACGCCCGGCCATGTCTCCTTCGCGTTAAAGGCGGCCGGCGGTCCGGTCATGGTGCTGGGCGATGCGCTGACGCATCCGCTGATCTCGTTCGCACGCCCGGACTGGCGCCCGGCTTCCGACTACGACGCCGATCTCGCCGTCGCAACGCGGCGCAAGCTGCTCGACCGGCTTGCCCAGGAGAAGGGGCAGATCATCGGCTACCATCTGCCCGGTGCGGTCGGACGGGTCGAGCAGCAGGGCACCGCCTACCGCTTCGTCGCGGCAACCTGATCGCAGGCACTCAGCCGCGCTGCCACAGGCCTCTGATCGAGCCTTCGACCAGGAAAGCGATGCCGATCCGCGCGCCGATCATCATGCCCGCGACCGCCAGCGGCCAGGACAGCGCCATCATCGAGCCGGCAGAGATGCCCTGTCCGATCGTGCAGCCACCGGCGAGCACGCCGCCGCCGCCCATCAGCACGGCGCCGAGGAGATGGCGGCGCATCTCGCGGTCGTCGTCGAAGGCTTCCCAACGGAATTCCCGGTCGTAGAGCGCCGACAGGAACGAGCCGAGCGTCACGCCGGCGAGCGTGCCGATGCCGAATTCGAGCAGAACCGAGGGCGCGCTCAGCACGGCATAGAGCGCCCGGCCGACCGGGGAGACGAAGGTCAGGCTCTGCGCCCGCGGCACGGTCTCGAAGGCATCGACGGCGATGCCGGTCACCCACCAGCCGGCGACGACGGCGAGGCCGAGCGTCAAGCCTGCCAGCAGCAGGCGTGGCGAGCGGCGCAGGCGCGGGTCGAGCGCAACGATGGCGATCAGGACGATGGCCCCGACAGCAGTGATCAGGACACGTGCGGCCGGAGCGCCGAGATAGGTCAGGATGCCGGCGAGATCGCCCTTCAGGCCGCCGGGCAGCGGCCAGTAGACCTTCTCCAGCACCTCGATCCGGATCGGGGCCAACATGCCGCGCAGCGTCGCATAGGCGACCGCGCCGAACACCATCATCACGATCAGGCTGCGCAGGTCGCCCGAGCCGAGCCGGATCAGCGAGCCGAAGCCGCAGGTGCCGACCAGCGCCATGCCGAGACCGAACAAGGTGCTGCCGACGAGGATCGACAGCCAGGGCAAGGCGGCCTGGACATAGGTGGAATTGGCGGGGTCGAGCAGATTGAGTCCGATCAGCGCCTGCGTGCCGATCAGTGCGATCGCGAGCGCAAGGCCAAAAATCCTGAGGCGGCGGGTGTCGCCGCCCATCCAGGCATCCTCGACCGCACCGAAAGAGCAAAGGCGCGCGCGGCGGACGGTGAAGCCGCAGGCGGCGCCGACGGCGACACCAGCCAGTGCCGCGCCCCAGGCCGGCAGCTCGATCATGGCAATCGCCGCTGGCCGCTATTGGCGCTCACGATTTGCCGGCTTCGGGTCCGGGCGGATTGCAGAAGATGTCGTAGATCACGGCGATGACGCGCCGGACATCGTCGCTGGCGAGGCTGTAATAGATCGCCTTGCCGTCGCGGCGGGTGGTGACGAGCTGGTCGAGGCGCAGGCGCGCGAGCTGTTGCGAGACCATGGGCTGGCGCAGCGAGAGCAGGTTCTCCAGCTCGGTGACCGTCCGCTCGCGCTCGGCCAGCAGGCAGAGCAGCAGCAAGCGGTTCTCATGCGAGAGCGCTTTCAGGAAATCGCTGGCCTTGCGGGCCTTGCGCATCAGCTGGTCGAGCTCGGGCGAGAACTCGGCGCCGTCGCGCAGTTCGGTTTCGAGCGCTTTCGAGACGATCGCGGTCATTGGGTCTGTGCGCCTGATCGTTGAACCTGAGGAGTCTCAATGACAGCAACCAGCCGCCCGAGCAAACCCCAGAACATGTCGTCGTTGAGATAGCCGGTGATCCGGCCGACTTCCTGGCCCTCCTCCATCAGCACGAAGGTCGGCGTCGCGATCACCGGCTCGCGCAGGCCCTCGCCCCGCACGCCGCCGGCCGGCAGGTCGACCCGCCGCAGCGGCGCCGCCTTGCCTTCGGGCGTCCTGGCATAGACCGGCGCGGCCTCGCGCTCGAAGCGCAGGCAGAACGGGCAGCCATTGCGCGTGTACATCACGAGCTCGGCTGCGAAGGCTGGCCGCGACAGGGCCGGCAGCGAGAACAATAGCGACAACGTGAACGCTGCGGCGAGCCCCGCCCGATATCTGCCGCTTGCAATCATTCGCCGAACATAGTCGTATTCATATGTTTATACCAGAGCCTGATGAAGCTCGGCGCGGAGGCGACGCCATGATCACACGACGCAGCCTGCTGGCGAGCGCGGTGCTGGCAATGTCGGCGGCGCCGAGTTTCGCCAAGGCCAAGCTCGGCGAGGACGGGCTCTACCAGGAGGACTGGTATGTCGAGAGCTTTCTCGACCTCGCCGAGGACCTGACCAATGCGAACCAGGCCGGCAAGCGCTTCACGATCCTCTGGGGCCTGCGCAACTGCCCGGCCTGCCGGCGCATGCACGAGGTTCATCTCGCCGACCCCGCCATCGAGACCTATATCCGCGACAATTTCGCGGTGCTGCACCTCAACATTCTCGGCGCGCGCGAGGTCACCGATTTCGGCGGGGGCAAGCTGACCGAGAAGGCGCTGGCGAAGCACTACGGCATCGAGGGCACGCCGGCGATCCAGTTCTTCCCGACCAGCGCCGCCGGGCTCGCGGCAAAGCCGCCAAGGGAGCGCGAGGTCGCGCGCATGGCCTCGCTGCTGGAGCCGCAGGCCTTCATCGCCCAGTTCCGCGCTGTCAGGAACGGCGTGTGAAACCGGACGCCCGGCCGCCTAGACCAGCGCCAGCATGTGCAAGCCAATGAAGCAGCCGGCCCCGGCTCCGATCAGCAGCAGCGGGTTGACCGGCGTCAGCATCAGGAGCGCGGTCGAGAGCAAGGCGAGACCGCGCGCGAACCAGCCGCCATCGAGCGCCTGAATCAGGACATAGCTCGCCGCCAGGATCATCCCGGCCGCGACCGGCCGCAGGCCCGTCTCCAGCGCCGTGAGGATGCGGGCGCCCTGATAGCGCGACCACAGGCTGGTCACCGCATAGATCAGCACCGCCGTCGGCCCGAAGATGCCGACCGTCGCGGCGAGCGCCCCCCAGAAGCCGGCGATCTGCCAGCCGATCAGCGTCGCCAGCAGCGAACCCGGCCCGGGCGCCAGCCGGGCGATGGCGAAGGCGTCGACGAATTGCGAGGCGCTCAGCCAGTGGTGCACGTCGACGATCTGGCGGTGCATGTCTGCGATCGCGCTCTGGCCGCCGCCGATCGTGACCAGCGACAGCGGCAGGAAGACGAGGAGGATGCTGAAGGCGGTGGGCGGCATCGCTGGCCTCTTCAGGCCTGATGATAGGCCACGGCGATGCTGAGCGAGCCGATGCCGAGCACCGTCCAGAGCAGCGGCCAGTGCAGGACCGCGACAGCGATGAAGGTCGCGGCCATGACGGCGAGCGGGAAGATCCGCCGCGGCACGCGCCGCGCCGCCGTCAGCCCCATCGCCAGCGACAGGCCGATCGCCGCGGCGGCCGCGCCGTCGAGCGCGACATGGCTGAGCTCGTAGCCGGAGATCGAGGCGAAGGCGCTGCCGATCAGGACGATGACGATCGCGGCCGGGACGACGATGCCGAGCCAGGAAGCGGCGGCCCCGGCCCGCCCGGCCAGTCTGTAGCCGATCCAGATCGCCATATTGGTGACGTTGACGCCGGGCAGCGCCTGCGCGATCGAGAGGCCGTTCAGGAAATCCTCCTCGCTCAGCAGGCGGCGGCGCTGCACGAACTCCCGCAGCATCCAGCCGCTGAGCCCGCCGCCGAAGCTGGTCAGGCCGATGCGGGCGAAGATCAGGAAGAGTTGCAGCGGCGTTGGCCGCGGGACGTCTGGCTCGGACATGGGCGTTCGTGGCAGCCTCGTCTTTCCCGCGAACAATGCAGGCTTTGCGTCGCCCGGCCAGCCCCATGCTGCATATCCGGCATGAGCGCCACGGCGTGTCGCCGGCGCCGGCAAGAAAAGCGCGAAAGGCGCTTGACCTTGCCATCGTTGGAAGGTGCAGAGTGCGCCAATCACCAGTCGAAGGACTTTGCCGCCATGTGCTCCTGCCAGCAGCATTCGACTACCGCCTCAGCTGTCACACCCACCCCCGGCGGTGCGGTCAGCTTTCGCGTCGAGGATATGGCCTGCGGCCATTGCGCCGGCGCGATCAAGCAGGCGGTCGAGGGCAAGGTCCCCGGCACTTCCGTTACCGCCGATTCCGGGTCGAAGTTGGTCAGCGTGCAGGGCAGCGCCGATGTCGCCGCGATCAGGTCGGCCATCAGCGCGGCCGGTTATACGCCGGGCGAGGAACTGGTCGATTGAGGCAGAGCATGGCGAACGAGCTCACCCTCTCCCGCCGCGCACTGCTGTTCGGCGCCGCCGCATTCGCGCTGCCGCGACCGGCTGATGCCGCCGAGGCGCTGCCGAAGATGGTCGTGACGCGCGATCCGAACTGCGGCTGCTGCGGCAACTGGGTCAAGCATGTGCAGGCGGCCGGCTTCCCGGTCGAGGTGGCCGAGGTCGCGGACGTCGCGCCGCTCAAGCTGAAGCTCGGCGTGCCCGATGCGCTCGCCTCCTGCCACACCGCCGAGATCGGCGGCTATGTGCTCGAGGGCCATGTTCCGGCGCAGGCGATCAAGCGCCTGCTTGCCGAGCGTCCGAAGGTGATCGGCCTCGCCGTCGCCGGCATGCCCGTCGGTTCGCCCGGCATGGAAGTGCCGGGTCAGGCGCCCGACATTTATGACGTCGTGGTCTTTTCGGCCGGCCGGCAGAACGTCTTCGCGCGCTATCGCGGATCACAGCCGATCTGACGACCCTCACGCTAGCGAACGGACGGTCCTAGCCGCCTGGATCGGCTCGCTGCTGATTGCGAAACAGTTCCAGGATGACCTCCCGCGCCCAGCGCAGCATCGCGTTCTGGGCATGCCGCCGGCTCCAGTGCAGCGCGACGCTGAAATCGCGCTGCGGCAGCGCCGGCTCGAGCAGGGCGAAGGCGCCGAGGGGCTCGAGGTGCAGGCCGATCTGGCGCGGCATCAGCACGGCGAGGTCGGTAGCGCGGATGATCGGCGGCAGCGCCATGAAGCTGGAGACGACCAGCCGGATGCGCGGGTCGAGATGCAGCATCTCCAGCATGCGCTGCGTCTGGGCATGCGAGCGCACCGCAACGAAGTCGAGCTTCGCGATATCGTCGGCGCTCAAGGCGCCGTCGACCGCCCGTTGCGTCACCGGATGGTCGGCGCGCACGAAGACCTGGTAGCGATCGCTCAGCATTTCCGCATGGGCGGTGCCGCCGACGGTCGGCAGGAAGCCGAGCGCGAAATGCAGCTGGCCGTTGTCCAGCGCCTCGGAGATCGCCTCATGCGGCCAGGCGCGCGCGACAATGCGCAGGTTCGGCGCGATCTCGCGAAAGGTCGTCATCAGCGGCGGCAGGAAGCGGCCTTCGCCGATATCGCTGAGATGCAGGCGCAATTCGGCATCCGTCGTGGCAGGATCGAAACGCTCGCCCTCGGTGAGGCCGGCTTCCAACAGGGCCAGCCCCGCCTGGACCGAATGCGCGAGACGCTCGGAGCGGGCGGTCGGCCTGACGCCGCCGGCGACGCGCTCGAACAGCGGGTCACGCAACAGCAGCCGCAGCCGCGTCAGCGCCTGGCTCGTCGCCGGTTGCGAAAGGCCGAGCTCTTCGGCCGCGCGGCTGACATTGCGGGTGCGGTACACCGCGTCGAACAGCCTCAGCAGGTTCAGGTCGATCGCATCGATATTCGCCATGCGAATAATACTTAGTCGCTTCATCTAATTGAGCAATGGCCAGTGTGCCGCCACAGTGCCTGCGATCCGAGGGACGCGCATGCCAGCCGACAGCCCATCCTCCCCTTCTCGCCCGAGCGTCCGCGACGCCGTGCTCGACCTGCTGCGCCAGCTCAAGATCGATACGGTCTTCGGCAATCCCGGCTCGACCGAACTGCCGATGTTCCGCGAGTATCCCGAGGACTTTCGTTATGTGCTCGGCCTGCAGGAAGCGGTCGTGGTCGGGATGGCCGACGGCTATGCCCAGGCGACGCGCAATGCGGCGCTGGTCAACCTGCACTCGGCGGCCGGCGTCGGCCACGCCATGGGCAACATCTTCACGGCGTTCAAGAACCAGACGCCGCTCCTGATCACCGCCGGCCAGCAGGCACGCTCGATCCTGCCCTTCGACCCCTTCCTCGCCTCGGTGCAGGCGACCGAGTTGCCGAAGCCTTACGTCAAATGGGCGATCGAGCCGGCGCGCGGCGCCGACCTGCCGCTGGCCCTGGCGCGGGCCTATCACATCGCGATGCAGCCGCCGCGCGGCCCGGTCTTCATCTCGATCCCGGCCGATGACTGGGACCAGCCGGGCGAACTCGTCATGCCGCGCCGCGTCAGCCAGGCGCTTGCGCCGGCACCGGATGCGATCGCCGCGATCGCCGAACGCCTCAACGCGAGCAAACGGCCGGCCTTCGTCGTCGGCGCCGGCGTCGCCCGCGATTTGGCCGTCGCCGATGTCGTCGCGCTCGCCGAGCGCCATCAGGCCTCGGTCTATGTCCCGCCGATGTGCGCGCGCTGCGGGTTTCCCGAGCGCCATCCCCAGTTCTGCGGCTTCCTGCCGGCGATGCGCGAGAAGATCGTCGAGCGCCTGGCACCGCACGACTTCATCCTGGTGTTGGGGGCGCCGGCCTTTACCTATCATGTCGAGGGCAACGGTCCGCACGTCCCAGAAGGCGCGCAGCTCGCACAGATCGTCGACGATCCGCAGCAGGCCGCCTGGGCGCCGGTCGGCGACAGCGTCATCGCCAGCCTGGACCTCGGCGCGCGGGCGCTGCTGAACGCGAGCGCTCCCGGTAGCGGGCGCGAGGCGGCGCTGTCCCGCCCTGCGCCCCCTGCCCCATTACCCGGCGTGCCGATGTCGGCCGCCTATGCGCTCTCGGTGATCGACCGGGAGCGTCATGCCGACGACGTCGTGGTCGAGGAGGCGCCGAGCACCCGCTCGACCATCCAGACCTATCTGCCGATGAACGGGGCCGACAGCTTCTACACCATGGCGAGCGGCGGGCTTGGCCACAGCATGCCGGCGGCGGTCGGCATCGCCCTGGCACGCCGGCGGATGAAGCTGCCGGGGCGGGTGATTGCGCTGATCGGCGACGGTTCCAGCCTCTATTCGATCCAGGCGCTCTACAGCGCCGCCCAGCTCGACCTGCCGATGACCTTCCTGATCCTCAACAATCGTCGCTATGCGGCGCTTCAGGATTTCGCACCGGTCTTCGGTTACGCGCCGAACGACAAGCCGGCCGGGACCGAATTGCCGGGCCTCGATTTCGCGCAATTGGCCGGTGGGCAGGGCGTGCCGGGCGAGCGGGTCGAGCGCCCCGAAGACCTCGCCCCGCGCCTGCGCGCCGCCTTCGCTGCGTCCGGCCCGAACCTGATCGACATCGTGATCGCCTGATTTGCGAGGCCCAGAGATGACCAGCACCGACACCATAAATCACCTGATCGACGGCAAGGCGGTCTCGGCGACCGGCGGGCGCACCTTCGAGCGCCGCAACCCGCTCGACGGCTCCGTCGCCAGCCGCGCCGCTGCGGCGACGCCGGACGACGCGCGTGCAGCGGTCGAGGCCGCCGCCCGTGCTTTCCCGGCCTGGTCGCAGACGCCCCCCGCGAAGCGTCGCGAACTGCTGGTCAAGGGCGCGCATGCGCTGGAGGCGCGCGCTGCGGACTTCACGGCGGCAATGTCGGCCGAGACGGGGGCCTCCGCGATCTGGGCCGGCTTCAACGTCCATCTCGCCGCCGACATGCTGATCGAGGCCGCCGCGCTGACGACGCAGATCAGCGGCGAGGTCATCCCCTCCAATGTGCCCGGCAGCCTCGCCATGGCGGTGCGTCAGCCGGCCGGTGTCGTGCTCGGCATGGCGCCATGGAACGCACCGGTCATCCTCGCCACCCGCGCCGTCGCCGTGCCGCTCGCCTGCGGCAACACCGTCGTGCTGAAGGGCTCGGAGCTCTGCCCGCGCACCCATGGGCTGATCATCGCGGCGCTGCAGGAGGCGGGGTTGCCCGAGGGCGTCGTCAACTTCGTCACCAATGCGCCGGAGGATGCCGCCGAGGTCGTCGCGGCGATGGTGGCGCACCCTGCGGTCAGGCGCGTCAACTTCACCGGCTCGACCCATGTCGGTCGCATCATCGCCAAGCTCTGCGCCGAGCATCTGAAGCCGGTGGTGCTAGAGCTCGGCGGCAAAGCGCCAGCGCTCGTCCTCGACGATGCCGATCTCGACGCGGCGGTCGCGGGCATCGCCTTCGGCGCCTTCGCCAATTCCGGCCAGATCTGCATGTCGACCGAGCGCATCGTGGTCGATAGCGCGATAGCCGACGATTTCGTCGCCCGGCTCGCCACCAAAGCAAAGAGCCTCCCGCTCGGCGATCCCCGCAAGGGACCGGTGGTGCTCGGCTCGGTCGTCGACATGAAGACAACCCAGCGCTGCAACGCCCTGATCGACGACGCGCTCGCCAAGGGTGCGACGCTGGTCTGCGGCGGCAAGTCGGAGACGACCTTGTTCCCGGCGACGCTGCTCGACCATGTCACCCCGGCGATGCGGATCTATGGCGAGGAGAGCTTCGGCCCGGTCAAGGCGATCGTGCGCGTCGACGGCGAGGAGGCCGCGATCGCCTGCGCCAACGACAACCCCTACGGTCTCTCGGCCGCCGTCTTCACCGGCGACACGGCGCGCGGCTGGCGTGTCGCTTCGCGGATCGAATCCGGCATCTGCCATGTCAACGGCCCGACCGTGCATGACGAGGCGCAGATGCCCTTCGGCGGCGTCAAGAACAGCGGCTATGGCCGCTTCGGCGGGCGCGCCGGCATCGAGGCCTTCACCGAATTGCGCTGGCTGACGCTGCAGACCACGCAGCGCCACTACCCGTTCTAGACGTGCAGATGAGCCCGATCCGGATATCGATACTCGGCGCCGGCGCGATGGGATCGCTGTTCGGCGGGCTCATGGCCGAAGCCGGGCATGCGGTCGAGCTCATCGACGTCAACCCGGCCCAGATCGCCGCAGTTCGCGAGCATGGCCTGCTGATCCGCAACGATGCCGGCGAGCGCCGGCTCGCGATCCCGATCAAGCGGCCGGAGGAGGCGACAAGACAGCCGGACTGGCTCATCGTCTTCACCAAGGCGATGCATACGCAAGGCGCGCTCGCGGCTGCCAGGCATCTCATCGGGCCGCAGACCCGCCTGCTCAGCCTGCAGAACGGGCTCGGGAACGCCGAGAAGCTGATGGCCTTCGCCGACGCCTCGCGCATCGCCATCGGCATGACCACCGTCCCGGCCGATCTCGTCGCGCCCGGTGAGGTGCATTCGCATGGTGAGAGCAAGACCCGCGTCGTCATGGCCGATGGCAGCGAGAACGCCGCACTCGCTGCGCTGGCGGCAGCGCTGGACGCGGCCGGGCTGCCCTGCACGGTCGATCCCGATGCGGTCGTCGCGATCTGGGAAAAGGTCGCCTTCAATGTGGCGCTGAACAGCCTGTGCGCGGTTACCCAGCGCACGGTCGGTGGCCTTGGCGCTGCGGCCGAAGGGCGGCGGCTCGCCCATGCCGTCGCGAGCGAGACTCTCGCCGTAGCGCAGGCGGAGGGGCTCGCGGTCTTGGCCGAGCGCACCCATGCGACGATCGACCATGCGCTCGACCACCATGGCGGGCACAAGCCCTCGATGCTGCAGGACCTGCTGGCGAAACGCCCGACCGAGATCGAGACGCTGAACGGCGCGATCGTTCGTGCCGCCGAAAGGCACGGCATCGCCGTTCCACGGACCGAGACGCTCTACGCATTGGTGAAACTGGCGGAGCACGCCGCCTGACGACCGGACGCGGAACAACTCGCGCCGGCAGGAATGAGGGGAGAAGCGCAGATGCAGGAACCCGTGCCGGGCGCACCGGCGAACGATCCGATCGTCTTCGGGCCGTCAGGGCGCGTGCTGCTGGCCGTCGCGAAAGTCCTGGCGATCGTCGGCGGGCTGCTCTTCGTCGGGCTCGTCGCGATGTCGATCGTCTCGATCGTCGGCCGCAAGCTGTTCTCCGCCCCGGTCCCCGGCGATGTCGAGCTCCTGCAGATGATCGCCGCTGCCGCCTCCGCTGCCTTCTTCGCCTATTGCCACCTCAACCATGGCGACGTGAAGGTCGACTTCTTCACCGCCGCGGCCCCGCCCTGGGTCAACCACCTGCTCGACGCCTTCGGCTCGCTCCTGGTCGGGCTGGTCGGAGCCGTCCTGACCTGGCGCGTCTATGTCGGCGCGATCGGCACCCGGCAGGATGGCGAAACCTCGGCGATCCTCGATATTCCGGTCTGGTGGGCGCAGATCGCGATGGCGCCGGGCTTTGCGATGCTGGCGCTGGCCGGCTTCTACATGGCGACACGCCATGCCCAGGAAGCCCTGCATCGCGAGGAGGCCCGTCGATGAGCGGGATCTCGATCGGCTTCACCATCTTCGCCTGCCTGCTGGCCTTGATGGCGTTCCGCGTGCCGATCGGCATCGCGATGTTCGTCGCGGGCTCCGGCGGCTATGTCTATCTGATGGGCGGCAACTGGGCGCCCTGGCTCAATATCCTGAAATCCATCCCCTATGCCCGCTTGTCGAACTACGACCTGACGGTCATCCCGCTCTTCCTGCTGATGGGCCAGTTCGCCACACATGGCGGCCTTTCGGCGAGCCTGTTCCGCTGCGTCAGCGCCTTCATCGGCCATCGCCGCGGCGGCGTCGCCATGGCGGCTATCGGCGCCTGCGCCGGCTTCGGCGCGATCTGCGGCTCCTCGCTGGCAACCGCAGCGACGATGGGCCAGGTCGCCCTGCCCGAGCTGCGCCGCTACCGCTATTCCGGCAGCCTCGCCACCGGCGCGCTCGCCGCCGGCGGCACGCTCGGGATCATGATCCCGCCCTCGGTGCCGCTGGTGATCTACGCGATCCTGACCCAGGAATCGATCGGCAAGCTGTTCATGGCCGCCGTGCTGCCCGGCCTGATCGCGATGTTCGGCTACATGTTCGTGGTGCAGCTGATCGTGCGGCGCAATCCCGAGGCAGGCCCGGCCGGCCCGCGCGTGCCGTGGCCGGAGCGGCTCAAGGTGCTGGCCGGCGTGTTTCCGGTGATCCTCGTCTTCGTGCTGGTGATCGTCGGCATCTATGGCGGCTGGGCGACGCCGACCGAGGCTGCCGCGATCGGCGCTGCGGCCTGCGGGGCGATCGCGGCGATCAGCGGCGGCATGCGCTGGCGCGGGCTGATCGACAGCGCGCTCGGCACGGCGCAGGCGACGGCGATGATCCTGCTCGTCCTGCTCGGCGCCGACATGCTGAACACGGCGCTCGCCCTGTCACAGATGCCGGCCGAGCTCGCAGGCTGGGTCAAGGACAGCGGCCTCGCACCGCTCTTCGTGCTGGCGATGATCCTGCTGATCTACATCCTGCTCGGCTGCGTCATGGATTCGCTGGCGATGATCCTGCTGACGATCCCGATCTTCTATCCGATGATCGTCGGGCTCGATTTCTACGGCATGTCGGTCGAGGACAAGTCGATCTGGTTCGGCATCCTGGCCCTGATGGTGGTCGAGATCGGCCTGGTGCATCCGCCGGTCGGGATGAACGTCTACATCATCAACCGTCTCGCCAAGGACGTGCCGCTGGTCGAGACCTTCAAGGGCGTGATGCCCTTCCTGGCCTCCGACCTCGTCCGCATCGTCCTCCTCGTCGCCTTCCCCTCGATCTCGCTCGTCCTGGTCAAGGCATTCGGCGCGCTGTGAGGCCGTTCACCGAGAAGCAGACAACAACCACTCAGGGAGGTGCAGCATGAGCAAGCAACGGAAGTCCATCCTCAATCGGTTCCGCAATGGCCTGTTGGCTGTCGGCGGGCTGGCAGGCCTGCTGGCGGCGACGCAAGCCTCCGCGCAGCAGGTCATCATCCGCGTCCACCATTTCCTGCCCTCGACCTCGAGCGCGCAGGTCAAGCTGATCCAGCCCTGGTGCGACAAGATCGCCAAGGAGTCCGGCGACAAGCTGAAATGCCAGATCTACCCGGCGATGCAGCTCGGCGGCACCCCGGCGCAGCTCTTCGACCAGGTGCGTGACGGCGTCGTCGACGCAATCTGGACCGTGCCGACCTATGCGGCCGGCCGCTTCGCCAAATCCGAGGTCTTCGAGCTGCCCTGGATGGTGGTGACGGCCAAGGCCGGCAGCAGCGCTTTCTGGGACTATGTCGAGAAGAACGCGCAGGACGAGTACAGGGGCGTGAAGCGCCTGTTCATGCATGTCCATGACGGCGCGCTCTTCCACTTCACCAGCAAGCAGCCGAAGACGCTTGCCGACATCAAGGGGCTGAAGATCCGGGCCGCGACCCGCGCCAATTCGAAGATGATCGCGGCGCTCGGCGCGACCCCGGTGCAGATGCCGCTGCCGGCCGTCCCGGAATCGCTCGCCAAGGGCGTCGTCGACGGCGCGGCGGTGCCGTGGGAGGGCTCGCCGGCGATCAAGCTCGCCGAGATCGCCAAATACCATCTCAACGTGCCAGCCGGAGCGCCCCGCATCTCGAACACGATCTTCCTGTTCGGGATGAACCAGGCGAAATACGACAGCCTGCCGGCCGATCTGAAGACGGTGATCGACGCCAATAGCGGGCCGCAGACCTCGGCCTGGGCTGGCGAGACCGGCTTCGACGCGGTGGTCGAGCCCTTCAAGAAGCAGGCGGCGGATCTGGGCGGCGTTTTCTATGACCTGCCGCAGGACGAGTACAAGCGCTGGGTCGCCGCCACCGCCTCGGTCGAGGAGGAGTGGGTCAAGGAGGTCAGCGCCAAGGGTGCGGACGGCAAGAAGCTGCTCGCCGAGGCCCGCGCGCTGATCCAGCAATACGGCAAGTAAGCCGGATCACTATTGCGATGAAAGCCGGCCGCCGATCATCGGCGCCGGCGATGATCGGGACGTCGCGGCGGAAGGGGTCAGGGCTCCCTCTCCGTTATGCTTCTGCCGATCTCCATCCGCGAGCGCCCCCACCCTCATTCGTCCTCTCGGTGAATGGGACGCGCGCCCTCCGAGAACAGCCCGCGCAGATAGCCGCGCGACACCGAGCGATCGGCATCGGCAAGCAGAACGAGAAAGTCGTGCGCCAGCGCCCGCAGCGCCGCGAGCTCGGAGCCGTGCTCTTCTAGCAACTCGGCGATCATCCCCGTGATTTCGGCGTCGAGGGACGCGTCCTCGACCCGCTGGTCGGCTGGCAGCGCTGACATGCTTCTCACTCTCGATTTGAGAACATAATGAGAACATGTGAGCTGAGAGAGTCAAGCCGACCGGACGTTGTAAACGGCGCGATGGCACTCGCGAATGACCGTTATGGTTCGGAAGCGGACATCGCAGGGTGCAAAAGGTCGCGCGTGACCAGCCAAGAACGTCAGGAGAGCGTGGCTGGGGCGCCAGGATTCGAACCTGGGAATGGCGGTACCAAAAACCGCTGCCTTACCGCTTGGCGACGCCCCAATCTGCGCTGCGTTCTAGAGCGCGCCGCCGCGGCGCGCAACAGCGGATCGTCCTGTCCGGGGGTGACATCTGTAGAGCCCGTCGCATAGCCGGGGCCTGGCGCCGGAGCTCTTCCGAAAAAGATCGCGCGACCCGTGCCCTTGGCTGTTGCGCTGCGGCGAGCGGCTGGCTATAAGCCGGCCACCAGTTGATCGGAGTGTGGCTCAGCCTGGTAGAGCACCTCGTTCGGGACGAGGGGGTCGCAGGTTCAAATCCTGCCACTCCGACCAAAATTTCCCGAGATGGCCCAAGACGTTGCGAAAACAGCCCTTCGGGGCTTTTTTCGTTTCTGGACGGACATGGCGGCAGTTTCGACGAGCGCGGCCCGGTTCGGACGATCCGTCGGGCCGTCCATCCCGGTCCGACGCCGCCGCGCTCCAACCGAAGGGCCGTCTCAGGCGACCCGGATCCGGCCGAGGAAATCGGCGACTTCGTTGTCGAGATCGGCCGACTGACGCGACAGCACATCGGCCGAGTCCGCCACGTGATTCGCCGCCTCGCCGGTCTCCTCCGCGACACGGCTGACGATGTCGATATGCCCGCCGGCCGTGACCGTTTCATCTGCGGCGCGCCTGACATTCTCGGCGATGCCGGCCGTCGCCACGTTCTGCTTCTCCACGACAGCCGCGACCGCGATCGAAATCTGGTTGAGCGTGTCGATCGTCGCCGTCATCGCGTCGATCGCGTCGATCGCGTCGGCACCGGAGAGGCCGATCGCGTCTATCTGGCTCTGGATCTGCTCGGTCGCCCGCCAGGTCTCGTCGGCAAGCCCCTTGATCTCATGCGCGACCACGGCGAAGCCGCCGCCCATATTGCCGATCCTCGCAGCCTCGATCGAGGCGTTGAGCGCCAGCAGGTTGGTGTGCCGGGCGATGGTCGAGATGACATTGGTGACGTTGCCGATCTCGTCGACCTTGCGCGAGAGATCGCCGACCCTGTCGAGCACGGTCAGCGCCTGCCGCGTGGTGTCGCCGACGAGCCGGGCGGCCTCGTTCACCTGGCGGTCGACCTCGGTGAAGGAACTGGCGAGCTCCGCGGTCGCCGCAGTGATGGCGACGACGTTCGACGACGACGAGCGCGACGCCTTCGATGCGGCGACGGAGCGCTGGGACACCTCTTCGGCACCGGTCCGCATCTGCACGGATGCGGCTCTGAGCGAGGCGATCGAGGCGATTACGGCCCGCGCGATGCCGGCGATCTTGCGCTCGAACTCGTTGGCGAGGTCATGCAGGATGCGCCGCCGCTCATGCGCTGCCCGCGCCGTCGTCTCGGCGACGTCCCGGCGCGCCTCGTCGGCGATCGAGCGAGCCGCCAGCGCCTCGCTTCGCTCCCGTTCGGACGACTCCACCGCCTGCCGCAGCGCCCAGACGATCCAGCTCAGCGCGGCCGCCTGCACGGTCACGATGGCGCCGTGCAGGAAAGCCCGCTTGATGTCGCTGCCGCCAGGAAACACGCCCATCGAGTTGAAGGCATTCAGCGCGAGATGGTGGGCGGTGATGGCGAGTGTCGCCGGCAGGAAGATGCGCCAGTCCAGCCAGCCGGCCAGCACCGCCAGCATGGCGAAGAAATACATGTGCAGGTCGGCCTGGTAGGGATGTCCGGCGAAGGCATAGACCAGCAGCATGACCTGGCCGATGAGCGCGACGCTGGTGACCTGACGCGTGACCCAGCCGATGCGGTCGATGCGCCAGGCAAGGGTGCTCAGGATTGCGAGAGCCGCACCCATCACGATGAGGTTCGACTGGGCAGGCCCGCCGGCCGGCGTTGCGACCAGAAGCAGTCCGACATTGGCCCAGAGGATCGCGATCAGGAACCTGGCGAACCGCGTCCTGAGGCGCTCGACTTCACCCATTTGCAAGGCTCCTCGCCTGACGGATGCAGGATTGAGCCAGCGAACCGTCGATCACGAGCCAGGCACCGGCCCGGTAGAGCGAAGCGGCATAGTCGCGGCCATCGCCGACGCTGATCGCGACGGCCGCCGCGGCGTCCAGTTGGAGGATGCTGCCACCCGCCTCCGCGACGGCGCGCGCCATCTCCGGCTGGGAGGTGCCGTTGGGAAAGAAGGCAGCGATCGGCTGCCCCGGCACCGGCCAGGCCGCGACGAGGAAGGCGCTCAAAGCCATGGCCAGGCTGAACACCAGGCCGAAGCCGATTTCACGCATCGCGTGCCCCCCGGCATCCGATCCGCAGTTGAGAAACTGTCCAAAAGAGTGCGTCTGCTGGGCTTTACAACAGGTAAACGGCAGCAATTACTATGAACCAGCGTTCACTTCCTGACCAGACCTGGATGTGCACGAACAAACGGCCTCGCCGCAGCGTCTCGCCTGCAAGTCTGGGTAGAAACCGAGAAATCCCCGCTCGACCGCCTTATCTCCCGAGCAGGGCGTCCCCGCCATTCCAGAACCGGCGCGCCGCGCAGTGGCGCGCAGCAGGTCGCTTCGCTATGCTCGCGCCGCAATCTGGAGCCGCGCTCGCATGAAATCCGCCTTCCGCCTCATCGCCGTCCTCGGCCTCACGACGCTGCTCGCCGGCTGCGACCGCTGCGGCAACATGATGGAACTCGACATGTTCCTGCAGCCGGTGAAGAAGGTCTGCACCGGCCAGAAGCCGGCCGGCTGACACCGCACGAAACGCTTCAAGACAACAAAAAAGCCGGGGCAACGCCCCGGCTTTCTGATTCGGTTGGGCCTATCGGCTCAGCCGCGGCGCTTCAGCACCGACCAGCCGGCACCGACCAGGCTCGCAGCCAGCGCCGCCTTGATCAGGTCGCCGAGCAGGAAAGGCTCGACACCCGCCGCCCACGCCTTGGCGAAGCCGATGCCGGTCGCCCCGCTCGCCATCTGCGCACCGAGCGCCAGCCAGGCGAAGCCAAGCGCCATCAGCACGATCTCGGCCAGCACCACCCCGCCGGCAAGGCGCCAGAGCGAAGCGCCGCGCGAACCGGCCCAGCCGGCGATCGCCGCGGCGGCGACGAAACCGATCAGGAAGCCGCCCGTCGGTCCGAGCAGATAGAGCGGGCCGGCCGCAACCGGCGGGGTGTTGGTGAAGACCGGCAGGCCGAACAGGCCATAGGCGATGTAGAGCGCGACGGTAGCAGCGCCGAGGCGCGCGCCATAGGCGGCGCCGAGGCCGAGCACCGCCAGCGTCTGCAGTGTCATCGGCACCGGCCAGAACGGCACCTTGACCTTGGCGGCGGCGATGATCAGCAGGCTGCCGACGACGGCGAGCGCGACATTGCGCAGGACGCGCGTGCGCGGATCGGACAGGGCCGGCAGGGCCGCGTTGACCATGGAGGTGGCGGGCAGTGGCAGCGTCTCGGCCATCGGATCTCGTCCTTCTTCTTCGAGCGCCGTCGACGCCCGGCTCGTTCGTCTATAGGAAATGGCCCGCCGGCCGACAAGCCGGTGATCGTGTTCGCTTCCGGATGTGCAGATGACCAGCGCCGACAAGGACACCGCCGACGAGCCGCTCGATTTCGACCGTGATCCCGGTGCGGCTTCCGGCGAGCTCGTCCAGCTCTCGCCGCTGGTGCGCCGGCTGATCGCCGGCAATGGCGGGCCGATGACCTTCACCGGCACCTGCAGCTACATCGTCGGCCGCGGGCGCATCGCGATCATCGATCCCGGCCCGGACGATCCCGGCCATGTCGAGGCTTTGCTCGCGGCGATCGCCGGCGAGACCGTCACCGACATCGTCATCACCCACACCCATCGCGACCATTCCCCGGCAGCGCGGGCGTTGAAGACGGCGACCGGCGCGCGCATCGTTGGCTGCGGCCTGCACCGGCCGGCGCGCGAACTCGTCCTCGGCGAGATAAACCCGCTCGACGCCTCTGCCGACCGGGACTATGCGCCCGATCTGATCATGGCCGAGGGCGACGCCGTCTCGGGCCCGGGCTGGACGCTCCAGGCATTGGAAACGCCCGGGCACACCGCAAACCACCTCGCCTTCGCCCTGCCGGAGGAGACCACCCTGTTCTCCGGCGATCATGTCATGGCCTGGTCGACCACGATCGTCGCCCCGCCCGACGGCTCGATGGTCGCCTACATGGCCTCGATCGAGAAATTGCGTGGCCGCGAGGACCGGCTCTACTGGCCGGGCCATGGCGGCCCGGTGCGGGAGCCTCAGCGCTTTCTGCGCGGGCTGGTGCAGCACCGGCGCCTGCGCGAGGCGGCCATTGTCAGCCGCCTGCAGGCCGGCGACGAAACGATCGCCGAGATGGTGCCGCCGATCTATCAGGAGCTGCCACCCCGCCTGCTCGGCGCCGCCTCGCTTTCGGTGCTGGCGCAGCTCGAGGACCTGGTCGAGCGTGGCGTCGTCATCTGCGACGACGGGGCGCCGCTGCTGGCGAGCCGCTACCGGCTGGCTTGAGCGCTCAACCGGCATTGCGAGGAGCGTAGCGACGAAGCAATCCAGAGGCGGCTGTGCTCTACGTCCCCCTGGATTGCCTCGCGGCGCCCGCAATGACGGCAATGCAGCTCAGCGCAATTCCACCAGCAGCTTCACCTCCTCCTCGAAGGCGGCGATGCGCCTGGCATTGGCGCCGAAATCGAAGCCGCCCAGCCGCGAGGCCGAGCGAATGTCGATCCGGCTGCCATCGGCGCGTGGCCGGATGCGGATGGTGATGTCGTCGTAAAGCCGCAGCACGCGCGAACGCGCGATCGCATCGAGCCGCCCTGCCCCGCTGCGTCCGCCGGGCGCGGCCCCTTCCAGCACCTGCCAGCCAAGCGTGACGCAGGCCTTGCGGGCGATGTCGTAGGCGACCTCGGCCGGCAGTTCGAGCACGATCGGCAGCGCCTTCGGATAGCCCTGGCGCTGCGCCCTGCGCCGCTCGGCGGGAACATCGGGCGGCACCCGCCCCTCACGCGCCGTCAGGGCCACGCGCGAGCGGCTGAAGGCCGGGGGCTCGTCGATATCGGTCGAGACGTCGGCGAGGAACGGCAGGGTCGCCAACTGGAAGCCGCCATACGCGACCGGCGCCAGCAGCAGCAGGCAGAGCAGGAAGGCCTGCACGGCAATGCCGATGCCGCGATGCCCCTCCTGCCAGATCCTGACGAAGGCCGCGAGCGCCAGCAGGGAGGCGAGCAGCACGAAGACATAGGCGCCGGCGATCGGGGCCAGCCGCTCGAGCGAAGGCTGGCCGAAGCGGAAGATCAGCACCGCGAGCACGACGACCGTCAGCCCGAACAGCGCCAGCCGCCGGCTCCAGATCGCCGCGCGTGAGATTGGCTCTTCGAAGACAAGCCGCCGATGCATGCGCTCTTGAGTGCTTGAGCCTCGGGAAGAAAACAAGGGAGCACTTGAAACTGACCAGGGCGTCCCGGGCGGAGCGCAGCGCAGACCCGGGATGACCTCGAACGAATGTCAGCGCACGACGATCGGCACCGTCGCCTCGACCACGCCCGGCACGGCCCGCAGCTTCTCCAGCAGGTCGAGCACCTCGTCCGGCGCAAGCGTCGCCGCGTCCTCGCTCGCGCTCGGCGCCGCCTTGAGCCAGCGCTCGCGCAAGGCTGCCGGCAGCTCGGCGTCGGCGCCGAAGCAGGCAAAGAGGTTCTCGAAGGCGGCGTCGAGCACGATGTCGGTCAGCCCGAAATCGTAGGGATAGGACTGGCCGCCGGCACGCAGCACGCTCCGGCCCTCCCCGCCGCGCACCGGCAGCACGACCGACGCGGTGCCGTCCGGCGCCAACACCCAGCAATAGAGTTTCGTGCCAGCCTTGCCCTCGATGCGGACATCGAGCCGCCGCCCTTTCACAAAGGGCGAAGCCGCCGGCAGCAAAGCGAGCCGTGCCCGGTCCGAACCGGCGCTGGCGGCGACATGCTCGAGGAAGGGCCTGACCGCCGGGTCGCAGCCTAGTCCCTCGACCGGAATGCGATTGCGCCCCGTCGGGGCCAGCACGGCATCGCCGCGGCGGAACTCGAGCTCCATCCAGCTCTGCCCGTTGCGATCCCTGTCGAAGCGGCCGCGCGTCATCACCTCGGCGCCAACAGCGGCGCATTGTCCGGGCGCGGCCTTGCGGATCTCCAGCGGCCGGCCGCGCAGGACGCGATCGTCCGAGCGCGACTCGGCGTCGAGCGCGAGCAGCAGCCTCTCGCCGAGTGCGGCGCTGCAGGTGCTGTAGCCGCTCGCCGCGGCGAAGGGGCAGATATCGACCCGCTTCAGCTCCGGCGCGGCCCGCACGAGGTTGTCGACCGCCCGGCTCATGACCTGGTCGATATCGACCACGCCGGGCTTGGTCCTGATCGCGATCTCAACCGGCTCGCTCGTCGCCTTGCAGTCACCCGTCTTCGTGATCGCCTGCAGGCGGAAGCTCGCTTTGTCCTCCTGCCGCGCCGGCTCGGTGAAGAAGACGCTGGCGTCGCCGTCGAACGCCCGCCGGATCTGCGCCTCGGCTTCGCCCGGCTTCTGCAGGTTGAGGCTGTCGCGCAGCGTCTTGATGCGGACGACATCGGCGCTCGCCGCCAGCCTGACCCGCCCCTCGCTCTGCAGCCGGCTCTCGATGGCGAGCCGGGCCTCGTCGGCCTGCGTGCGCGACAGAACCTGCTGGCCGGCATCGAAGCCGACCACGGCCAGCGAGAGATCGCGCTTGCCGGCGCAGGCGGCGATGGTGTCGAGCCAGGCCGACAGCGCATCGGCCTGCGCGGCGCTGCCCCCGGCAACGAACAGTCCGGCGACGAGAAGACTTCGCAGCAAACCGCTCACGGCCGGGTTCTAGTGCTCCTGCTCCAGCGACCGCGCATAACCATCCAGCGCCCGCACAAAAACGGGATTGAAGCGGCCATCGATCGCGCCGCTGTAATGATCGGCCTTCTGTGCCGCCCGTTGCAAGGCCCGCACCGTGTCCGGCTTCAGCTTCTGCTCTGAGACGTCGCTGGCCGAGATCGCCGCGGCGCCGGCTTCGCCCTTCGCCAGCGCCTTCATCAGCATCTGCAGCGAATTCGTCCCGGGAAAGAAGGAGCCGAAGCCGTTATCGATCAGCGTCGCCATCGAAACCATCGCGATCGGATCGCCCTTGTCGGCGGCCTGGCGGAACAGGTCGAAACCCTTCTGCGGATTCTTCGGAAAGCCCGGACGCCCTTCGAGATAGGCTGGCACCAGCTTGGCGATCGAGAAGGCATCCCCTGCTTCCGCCGCCTTCTGGTACCAGCGCAATGACGCGGCCTCGTCGCGCGGCCGGCCGCGGCCATATTGCAGCATGCGCCCGACATTGCTCATGGCGATGGCGTTGCCAGTGCCGGCGGCCTGCTCATAGAGGCCGAAGGCCTTCTGCAGGTCGACCTTGCTGCCCTGGCCGTTCTCGTAGAGCGCGCCGAGATTGTTCATCGCCGCGGCGCTGCCGGCATCTGCCGCCTTGTCATAGGCAGCCAGTGCGTCCTTGTAGCGCTCGGCTTTGTCGTAGGCGCGTCCGAGCTGGTAGGAGAGCCGCCTGATCTGCGGCTGCTGCTCCGCCGCCTGCTTGCAGGCCGCGATCGCGGCGCGCGCATCGATCCGCGCGAACTTCACGCCCTTGACGCCCTCGCGCCGGTCGGGATCGTTGGGATCGCTGGCGAGCTCGTCGCAGTCCTGCACGCGCGGATCGCGCGAGGCGTCGGTGCGGCCGAGATAGCCTTCCGCCAGCGAACGATAGGCGCAGACCGTGCCGCAGCCTTTGAGATAGTCCTCGTAGCGGCCGGAGCCGCCGAGCCTGACCCAGTTCTGCTCGTCGATGGCGGCCTCGCCACTGCGGCTTTTTTCAAGCAAGAGCGCCATCGCCGCCTCGCGGTACTGGCAGGTCTCGCCGCAGCGCGCGACGTAACCCTCGAGCGCGCTGCGCTCACCCGCCGCCTTGGCCCGCTGCCAGTTGGCCTCGTCCCGCGCCAATGCGACCGCGCGCGCCACCGCCGGCACCGGCTGCGCCACCGGCAGTGCGATCGAAGCGAGGTCGATCTCCGGTGCCTGCTCGCGGCCGCTGTCGCGCCGGGCCGCGGCCTCGACACTGTCCTTGAGGTAGCGCTGCAGGTCGGACCAGGCGAGCGGGCCGGTCTCGGGCGCGCCAGCCGGACGCGCCAGCC
>NZ_LNCQ01000023.1:672919-683907 GCF_002831785.1 Allobosea sp. FBZP-16
CTCTCGTCCCAGTTCGCCGGGGTCGCGCCGGAGGTCGCGACCAGCTTGACGATGCCACCATCGGTGCGCGGTTTTGCGGGCGTGAACCCAGGCGCCGAGACCGCGAGCAGGCTCTCGCCCTTGCGCCCGGTCTCGCCGGTGAAGCAGGCGTCGATCATCACGATCAGCTGCCGCTGCGCTCCGATCTTCTGCCTGACCAGCTCGAGGTTGCGGTAGAGCGTCTGCAGCGCGTAGCCGCTCTCGCTGGCATTGGGATTGCCGTCCTGCGGCAACAGGAAGGGCTGGCGGGTGGCGAGATCAGGCACGCCATGGCCGGAATAATAGACGAAGACGTTGGAACGCCCTTCGACCGCGCTGCGCCAGAGCTTGCCGCCCTGCGGATTGGCCTCGCTGCCGAACATCTGGGTGAGTTCGCCGAGCGTCGCATCCTTCATGAGGAAGACGTTCTGCTCGCGAAAGCCGAGCGTGCCGGTGAGGTAGGTCCTGATCGCCTCGGCATCGTTATGGGCGAAGTCGACCGTGCCGGTCTGCTTGTAGGTCTTGTTGCCGACCACCACCGCGATCGAGTCGGCGTTGTCCGAAAGGGTGACCGGCGGCGCCTGCGCGATCGAAGGCGAGAGGAGCCCGAGCCAAAGCAGGGCTACGATCAGGAACGCCGGCAAGGCCACCTCCAGAATCCCAGCGCCAGCGCAGTGCCGCGCTGGCGCGTCGATTTGTCGATGCGGCTTTTGTCCGGACGATCCGTGGCGAAGATGTGACGCCGGGCAAGCCTAGCCGCTCGCGCGAACGCCTTGTCCATCCGTCGTCGCAAGCCAGATGCCGATCCCGACGACGACGATCCCGATGACGAGATTCCAGCCGATCGGCTCGTTCAGCAACACGGCGGCCACCAGCGACGCCGTGACGGGGTTGACCGTGACGGTGACCGCAACGCTGGTCGGCGACGCCTTCCCCAGGGCGAAAGCCCAGAGATAGAAGGTCAGCGCAGCGCCGATCACGCCGAGATAAAGCGCCGCGGACCATTGCGGAACGGCGAACTGCGCCACCGCATCGAAGCTGCCGCGCAGCAGCGAGATCAGGATCAGCGCCGCAGCGCCGACCGCCATCGCCACCGTCGTGAACGGAATCGGCCCGCAGCGGCCGATCACCGGCTTCGACCAGATGCCGTAGAGCGCCATGCACAGCGCCGCCGCGATCATCAGCAGGTCGCCGCGCCAGGCCTGCGGCGGCGCATGGCCAAGGCCCGAGAGCAGCGCGAAGCCGACGCCGGCCATCGCTATCAGCACGCCGGCGGTCTTGCGCGCTGTCAAACGCTCGCGCCCGAGCGCCGCGCCGACGACCAGCGACAAAAGCGGCAAGGTCGAGAGCGCCAGCGCCCCGCGCGCGCTGCTCGTATGGATCAGCGAGGCGTTGAAGAGGATGGGGAAGAGCGCGAAGAAGAGCAGCCCGAGCCCGGCGGTCTGGAGCCAGTCGCCGCGCTCGGGCCAGCGCCGGTCGCCGAGCAGGGCGACCGGGGCGAGCAGCAGGCAGCCGATGCCGAAGCGGAAGGAGCCGATCGCGAGGGGATCGAGATGGCCGACGAGATAGCGGGTCGCGGCGATGGAGGTTCCTCCAAGCGCGCTCGACGCCGCCGCGGCCACCACCCCCCACAGCTCGCTCATGCCGGGGCCTCCGCTGGCTCGGGTCGCGTCAGTCGATCGCCCGCACCGCCCCCTTCGCCGCGCTGGTCGCCAGCGCCGCATAGGCTTTCAGCGCGGTCGAGACCTTGCGCTTGCGCGGCGCCACCGGCTTCCAGGCGTCCTTGCCCCTGGCCTCCATCGCGGCGCGGCGATGCGCCAGCTCCTCGTCGGAGACCTTGAGGACGATGCTGCGCCTGGGGATGTCGATCTCGATCACGTCGCCGCTCTCGACCAGGCCGATCGCGCCGCCCTCGGCCGCCTCGGGCGAGACATGGCCGATCGACAGGCCCGAGGAGCCGCCGGAGAAGCGCCCGTCGGTGACCAGCGCGCAGGCCTTTCCGAGACCCTTCGACTTCAGATAGCTCGTCGGATAGAGCATCTCCTGCATGCCCGGCCCGCCGCGTGGCCCCTCATAGCGGATCAGGACGATGTCGCCTTCCTTGACCTTGCGGTTCAAGATGCCCTCGACCGCCGCGTCCTGGCTCTCGAAGATCACCGCCGTGCCCGAGAAGGTCAGGATCGAGGCGTCGACGCCGGCGGTCTTCACGATGCAGCCGTCCAGCGCGATATTGCCGTAGAGCACGGCGAGGCCGCCATCCTGCGAATGCGCATGCGCCTTCTCGCGGATCACGCCCTTTTCGCGGTCGAGGTCGAGCTCCTCATAGCGCCGGTCCTGGCTGAAGGCGGTCTGCGTCGGCACGCCGCCGGGCGCGGCGCTGTAGAAGGAGCGCACCGCCTCGCTCTGCGTCTGCCGGATATCCCAGCGCTCCAGCGCCTCGCCCAGCGTGGCGCTGTGGACGGTCGGCAGCGAGGTGTCGAGCAACCCGGCCCGGTCGAGTTCGCCGAGGATCGCCATGATGCCGCCGGCGCGGTGGACGTCCTCCATGTGCACATTGGCGACGGCCGGGGCGACCTTGCACAGCACCGGCACATTGCGCGACAGCCGGTCGATATCGGCCATGGTGAAGTCGATCTGCGCCTCATGCGCCGCCGCGAGCAGATGCAGCACGGTGTTGGTCGAGCCGCCCATCGAGATATCGAGCGTCATCGCGTTCTCGAAGGCCTTGAAGCTCGCGACATTGCGCGGCAGCACGCTCTCGTCGTCCTGCTCGTAATAGCGCTTGGCGATGTCGACGATCAGGTGCCCGGCCTCGACGAAGAGGCGCTTGCGATCGGCATGGGTGGCCAGCGTCGAGCCGTTGCCGGGCAGCGCCAGGCCGAGCGCCTCGGTCAGGCAGTTCATCGAATTGGCGGTGAACATGCCCGAGCAGGAGCCGCAGGTCGGGCAGGCCGAGCGCTCGATCACCTCGACTTCGCTGTCCGAGTATTTGCTGTCGGCGGCAGCGACCATGGCGTCGACGAGGTCGACCTTCTTCAGCACGCCCTCGGCGATGTATTTGCCGGCCTCCATCGGCCCGCCCGAGACGAAGACGACCGGGATGTTCAGGCGCATCGCCGCCATCAGCATGCCGGGCGTGATCTTGTCGCAATTGGAGATGCAGACCATCGCATCGGCGCAATGGGCGTTGACCATGTATTCGACGCTGTCGGCGATCAGCTCGCGCGAGGGCAGCGAATAGAGCATGCCGTCATGGCCCATGGCGATGCCGTCATCGACCGCGATGGTGTTGAATTCCTTGGCGACGCCGCCGGCCTTCTCGATCTCGCGCGCGACGAGCTGGCCGAGGTCCTTGAGGTGGACATGGCCCGGCACGAACTGGGTGAAGGAGTTCACCACCGCGATGATCGGCTTGCCGAAGTCCGAATCCTTCATGCCGGTGGCGCGCCAGAGGCCGCGGGCGCCGGCCATGTTGCGGCCATGGGTGGTGGTGGCGGATCTCAGCCTCGGCATGCTTGACCTCGTTGACGCTACGTCCGAACAGAAGGGCTCGCCCTATAGCTAGCGGGCGTGCCCGGCCAGCCAAAATTGAATTATTCGATTTGGATGATCGGCGCCGTCCATGCTGCGGGCGCGAGAGGGGTTGCCATATCCCTTTCATCCGAGTCATCCCGGACAAGCGGCGAAGCCGCGCCGATCCGGGATCCATGCCTGAACCGTTCCGGAATGGATCCCGGGCCTGCGCTTCGCTACGCCCGGGATGACCCGGGAGGAGACTGTCTCGTCGGAGCAGGCAAGTGACGGCACTGCGCAATATCGACATCGACCTGCTGCGTTCCTTCGTCACCATCGCGGAACTGCGCTCCTTCACCCGCGCCGCCGCCGCGCTCGCCCGCACGCAGTCGACGATCTCGACGCAGGTGCGCAAGCTCGAGGAGATCGCCGGCCAGACCCTGCTGCAGCGCTCGCCGCAGGAAGTCCTCCTGACGCGCGCCGGCGAGGATTTCCTCGGTTACGCCCGCCGCATCGTCGCGCTGCATGACGAAGCGCTCGACGTCGTTCGGGCACGAAACGTCTCCGGCCGCGTCCGGCTCGCGGTGATGGACGACTATGCCACCATCGTGCTGCCCGAGACGCTCGCCCGTTTCGCCCGCTCGCATCCCGAAGTCGAGCTCGAGGTCACCACCGGCTTCACCCGCGACCTGATCGGCAGCCTCGGCGAGGCCTTCGACCTCGTCTTGGCGACGCAGAAGGCGGGCGACGGCAGCGGCGAGGTGCTGCGCAGCGAACGCACCGCCTGGGCCTGGTCCGATCGGCACGACTTCCCTCCTGCAGGGCCGCTCCCTTTGGCGCTCCTGAAAGCGCCGAACATGTATCGCGAATGGGCGCTCGCGGCGCTGAACGAGGCCGGCCGGCCCTGGCGCATCCTGTTCTCCTCCTCCAGCATCGGCGCGGTCGAGGCGGTCGCCGCCGCTGGCGCGGCGCTGACCGTGGTCAAGGCCGGCACGGCACGCGAAGGGCTGCGCCTGCTCGGCGAGGCCGATGGCCTGCCTCCCCTGCCCGCCTCGGAGATCGCCTTGCATCTGGCTCCGGGTCGGCCGACGCCGGCGGTGCGAGCGCTGGCAGGCTTCCTGGCCGAGGCGTTGAAGGACCAGAGCGGATGAGCTTGCCGGCATGAAGACCATCGAGGAGCACGACGTCTTCCTCCAGCTCGGCGACCACCAGCTGTTCGCACGCAGCTAGATCCCATCCGACCCTGAGACCGGCCGACATGCGCCGATCCTGCTCCTTCACGACTCGCTCGGCTGCGTCGAGCTCTGGCGCAGCTTCCCGGAGAAGCTCGCGGCCGCAACCGGTCGACGCATCGTCGCCTATGACCGCCTCGGCTTCGGCCGTTCTGATCCGCATCCCGGCAGGCTCGGCATCGACTTCGTCGGCGAGGAAGGGCGCAGCACCGTCCCGCAGCTTTGCGACCGGCTCGGCATCGGCGACTTCATCGCCTGCGGCCACAGCGTCGGCGGCGGCATGGCGGTGGAGACCGCGGCACAGTGGCCGGGGCGTTGCCGGGCACTCGTCACGATTGCCGCGCAAGCCTTTGTCGAGGACCGGACGCTGGAAGGTATCAGCGTGGCGCAGCGCGACCTTGAGGGCCCCGGCAACATCGCGCGGCTGGCGCGCTATCACGGCGACAAGACGCGCTGGGTGATCGACGCCTGGATAGAGACCTGGCTATCGCCCGCCTTCGCGAGCTGGACGATCGACCAGCCGCTGGCCGGGGTGCGCTGCCCCGTCCTCGCCGTTCATGGCGAGCTGGACGAATACGGCTCGGCCCGCCATCCGCAGCGTATCGCCGAAGGACGCGGCGAGGCGCTGATCCTGCCGGGGATCGGCCATGTCCCGCATCGTGAGGCGGAAGATGTGCTGGTTGAGGCGATCGCGGGGTTTTTAAGCCTCCTTCTCCCCACGGGGGAGAAGGTCCCGGCAGGGGAATGAGGGCGGGACGACCGGGCGAGGCGCTCGCCGCGTGCCCTGCATGACGGCCCTCATCCGACAGCGCTTCGCGCTGCCACCTTCTCCCCCCGAGGGGAGAAGGGAGAGGTCGCGGGGACAATTTCCCGATCAATCCCCGCCCCTGAAACCTGTCGTATTCTTCCCCCCGTCCCGTCCGACCAAGGGGGCTGTCGCGAGGCATCGTGCGGCCGGGCGGGAGAGCGGTGTCCGCTTTGAACAGCCGTCGCGGGCTGGAATGGCGGAGGGGCCTCGTCCGGGCGAAGCCAGGTCCTGCCCGACCTGAAGGCCCGGTGCGGCACCTTGAAGAGAATCGCGCGCGGGGTTCGGAGGCGGTGAGCGTCTGCCGTCTCGACACTTCGACATCGACATTCGACATGGCGGCGGAACGCTGCCGCAACCGGACCCCGCGCTTCCCTCGGGCTTGCGCTCGTCTTTCAAACCCTCGCGGCGGAAGCCGGCGGGGCCGTGGTCGTGCCGAAGAGGTCGCCCTATCGCATCATGTCCGCAAGTGCCTCGCGCATCGCAGTGCTGGGGACGTGGAACACGCCCTGATAGGGGAGGCTGAGGTCGACGATCACGAACATGATGCTGGAGACGGAGAGCACCCCGATCGCCAGCACGATGGCGCTGAGAGCGCGCCGCGGGATCTGCAGGCCGAAGCTCAGGAAGACCAGGCTGAGCCAGAAGCTCAATATGCCGATGAAGAAGTCGCCGGATGGGGCGATCGCATCCTCGATGACGTTCCATCTGGCGGACGAAACCTGCGCAAAGGCTGCACGGCAGCGCGTCGCGGTGTTCTCGAGGCCTGTGGTCGGAAGCGCGTCCACCTCTGCCCCGATCTCGCTGATCAAGCGCGACAGCGTCCGGTCCTCGCCGCGAAGAGCCATGCCCGCAATGTCCGGCATGCCCGCGACCGTCGGCGCCGCCTCGTGCGGCCAGGTGCTCGCGATCACTGCAGCCGTGTACCGCCGAAGCTTCAGCCTGATCGGATCGGCGGCCTCCTTGAACAGGCGCAGGCACTGATCGAGATTGGCGAGCCGAGCCGCATAGGCAGAGCGGTGACTGCTCGTCACGTCGAAGCGACTCCGCGCCGTCGACAATTGCAGGGAGAGGATCAGCGCCGCGAAGGTGACCATCAGGCCGGTCACCAGCCTGATCGAATCCATGTTCTCGCTGGTCAGGTGACGCTCGTGCAGGCGCTTGCGCAAGGCGATGCCTGCCAGCGCGCTCAGACTGAACAGCGCCAGAAATGCGAGGACCAAGAGGAGTTCCATGCGATCTCCCTGGCTCGGCCTATGGATCGGGACGCCCGGTCGATATGAGCCTCGCCTTGCCTAAGCCGTTCATTGCCTTTGCCCGGATCAGGGCCCGACGAGCTGCCCGCCATCGACGACGATGGTCTGGGCGGTGACCCAGCCGGCCTTGTCGGAAGCGAGGAAGAGGACGACCTCGGCGACCTCCTCCGGCCTGCCCATCCGGCCGAAGGGGATGCTGGCCAGGGTCGTCTGATAGAGCGCGGGGTTCGAGGTCTTCCGGTCTTCCCACGTCCCGCCGGGGAACTCGATCGAGCCTGGCGCGACCCCGTTCACCCGGATGCCCTGCTTGGCCAGCATCTTCGCCTGGCTCGCCGTGTAGTGCATTACGGCCGCCTTGATCGCGCCATAGGGAGCCGAGCGGGAGGAGGCCCGCAGCGCCGAGATCGAGGAGATGTTCACGATCGACGAACCCGGCTTCATGTGCGGGACCGCCGCATGGCTGCCACGGACGATCGCCATCATGTCGACGTTGAGCGAGGCGGCCCAGCCCTCCTCGTCATCCGTATGGCCGAAGCCGGAGGCGTTGTTGACGAGCACATCCAGGCCTCCGAGCGCGGCTACTGCCTGCGGCACATAGGCCTCGATCGCCTTGGCGTCGGCAAGATCGACGCTTGAGCCATGCGCGGTCACGCCGAGCGCCGCGATCTCCCGCCGCGCCGCTTCGAGCGGCCCCGGATTGCGCGCGCAGATCGAGACCGAAGCACCCTGTGCGGCGAAGCCCAGCGCAATCGCGCGTCCGATGCCGCGGCTGCCCCCCATGACGATTACGCGCTTGCCGGCGAAGTCTTTGGCCATGCGGACGAGTCCTTGCTGCTATGTCCGGCCTATATAGCTGCGGCGCGAGGCTTCGCCGCAAGGGCCGCCGCCCGCTGCCCGCGCATGGCAGGCCTCCCCTCACCCCGGCAGCCGATACTCCTTGAACATCTCCCGCAGCGCCGTCTTCTGGATCTTGCCCGTCGCGGTATGCGGGATCGCTTCGACCAGCACGACATCGTCGGGCAGCCACCATTTGGCGACTTTGCCGGTCATGAAGGCGAGCATCTCCTCGCGGCCGGGCGTCTTGCCGGGCTTGGGCACGATCACGAGGAGCGGGCGCTCGTCCCATTTCGGATGGGCGACGCCGATCACCGCGGCTTCCGCCACGTCGGGATGGCCGATGGCGAGGTTTTCCAACTCGATCGACGAGATCCACTCGCCGCCGGACTTGATCACGTCCTTGGAACGGTCGGTGACCTGCATGTAGCCGTGCGGATCGATCGTCGCGACATCGCCGGTGTCGAAGAAGCCCTGCTCGTCGAGGATCGGCTGATCGTGCTTGTAGTAGGCGCCCGCGACAGCGGGTCCCCGCACCTTCAGGCGTCCAAAGGTCTTGCCGTCCCAGGGCAGGTCGGTGCCGTCATCGTCGGTCAGGCGGAACTCGACGCCGAACTGCGGATGGCCCTGCTTGACCTTGAGGTCGTAGAGCGCATCGCCCTCAAGCCCGTCATAGACCGGCTTGATCGAGCAGAACGAGCCGATCGGGCTCATCTCGGTCATGCCCCAGGCATGGTCGACGGTGACGCCGTATGTCTTTTCGAAGGCCTCGGTCATCGCCCGCGGACAGGCCGAGCCGCCGATCACCACGCGCTTCAGCGTGTCGAGCTTGCCGCCGGTCGCTTCCAGATGCTGCAGCAGGCCGAGCCACACCGTCGGCACCGCCGCGGTCAGCGTCACCTTTTCATCGTTGAGCAATTCCAGCAGTGAGGCCCCATCGAGCTTCATGCCAGGCATCACCAGCTTCGCCCCGGTCATCGGCGCCGAGAAGGCGAGCGACCAGCTGTTGGCGTGGAAGAGCGGCACCACCGGCAGGACGACGGTGCGTGCCGACAGGCCCATATAGTCCGGCTGGGCGCAGCCCATGGCGTGCAGCACGTTGGAGCGATGCGAATAGAGCACGCCCTTGGGCCCGCCGGTCGTGCCCGAGGTGTAGCAGAGCCCGGCCGCGGTGTTCTCGTCGAACGTGGCCCAGGCAAAATCGTCGTCGACCTCGGCAAGCCAGTCCTCGTAAGGAACGGCGTTCCGGAGCGAGGTCTGCGGCATATGCGCGGCATCGGTCAGGACGATGTAGCGCTCGACGGTCGGCAGCTTGTCCTGCAGGCCTTCCATCAGCGGCACGAAGGTCAGGTCGAGGAAGAGCAGCCGATCCTCGGCATGATCGATCAGCTGGGCGATCTGCTCGGGGAAAAGCCGCGGATTGACGGTGTGGGTGATCGCGCCCATGCCGCTGATGCCGTACCAGAGTGCCAGATGCCGGTCTGTATTCCAGGCGAGCGTCGCGACGCGGTCGCCGAGGCGGATGCCTTCCTGCGTCAGCCTCTTGCCGATCCTGAGCGCGCTCTGGCGGATATCGGCATAGGTCGTGCGCCGGATCGGCCCTTCGACGCTGCGGGAGACGACTTGGCGCGTGCCGTGCTGGATCGCCGCGTGATCGATGATCCGGTGGATCAGCAGCGGCCAATTCTGCATCAGCCCGAGCATGCGTTTCTCCCTGTCGTCTTGCTTCGCTTTTTGGCAGCATAGCCAGCGGACGGCTCGCGGCGAAAGCCCTCGCCTCCCGCTAGGAGATGAGTTAGTTTACAAGTAAACGATCTAGGGATGAACGCCTTGTCAGTGCCGCGCCCAATCCCCGCCCCGGAACCCATCGAGCCGGACCGCGTCTGGTTCCGCTTCATGCGCCTGCATCAGCGCATGCTCGGCCAGATGACCGCGCGCATCCGCGAGCTCGGTCTCTCCATCCCGCAATTCGACCTGCTCTCGACCCTGACCGAGCGCGAGGGCATCAGCCAGAGCGAGCTCGCCGAGCGGCTCTACGTCACCAAGGGCAATGTCTCCGGACTGGTCGACCGGCTGGTGCAGGCCGGCCTCGTCGAGCGCCGCGCCATCGTCGGCGACCGGCGCTCCTATGCCATGCACCTGACACCGGAGGGCCGGCGCCTCGCCGAGGCCGGCATGACGACGCAGCGCGATTATGTCGCCCAGACGCTCGGCAAGCTCCCGCATGACGACCTCGCCGAGCTCGACCGGCTGGTCCTGGCCTGGCGCGAGCGCGCCCGCGCCATTGACGCGCCCTGATGTTCGCCGGCCTGGCTTATGCCGGCGGCGGCAATCGCTGCTATTGGCAGGGCGGCTTCTACGAGACCGTCGCGCCTGAGATCGGCCTGAAGCCGCGCCGCATCGTCGGCGCCAGCGCCGGCGCCGGGGCGATGCTCTACAATGCGCTTGGGCTGGGCCCGACCGTGCGCGAGATGTTGCGCGAGGCCTGCACCGGCCGCACCTCCGAGGTCGACTGGGCCGCCTTCCGCCGTGGCGGCCGGCTCTTCCCGGTGGCGGAGATGTATCGCAGCATGCTTGCGAGCCTGTTCACGCCGGAGCGGCTGGCCGCGCTGACGGCCCAGGCCGATTTCCTGATCGCGATCTCGCGGCCGCCGCGCTTCTGGCCGCTGCCGGTCATCACCACGATCGGCATCGGCGCCTACCAGCTCGAGAAGCGCTTCCGCCGGCCGGTCCATCCGACGGTCGGGCGCAAGCTCGGCTTCCGGCCCGATCTGATCCGCATCGCCGACTGCGCCGATCCCGAACAGCTGGTCGACGCGCTGATGGCGAGCGCAGCGGTGCCGCCGTTCATGCCGGCCGGCAATATCGGCGCCCGCGCCGCGCTCGACGGCGGCCTGGTCGACAGCGCCCCGGCCTGGGCGCTCGCCGAGATGGAGGCGGCCGGCGAACAGACTTTGGTATTGCTGACGCGCCCCTTCACCCAGGTGCCGCAGGTTAAGAACCGCACCTATGTTCGCCCATCGCAGGTGATCCCGGTCAGCCAGTTCACCATCCGCAACTGGGAGGGCATCCGATTCGCCTATGAGCTCGGGGTGAAGGACGGCGAGGCGTTTCTGAGGGCGATGGAGCGGCGGAAGGCTGGGTAGTTTCCGGTTTGGTCGTTAGGCGCTGCCGGCAGACAAGGCGCGGGGAACCCTTCTCCCGTGTGGGAGAAGGGCAGGGATGAGGGACTGTCCTATCCGCAGAAATCGCCGCGGCGACCGTTGCGTTCAAATAATCAGCGGCGGTCCCTCACCCCTACCCCTCTCCCATCCGGGAGAGGGGATCCCG
>NZ_LNCQ01000023.1:684047-742327 GCF_002831785.1 Allobosea sp. FBZP-16
CCGCCACGAGCCTGCGCGCCGGTCTGCTTGCCAGACGCTTCACAGCGGCGGAGCTGCTCGAGGCGACCTTCGCCCGTATCGATGCGCTGAACCCCACGCTCAACGCCATCGTCGCGCAGGATCGCGACACCGCGCGGGCGATGGCAGCTGAGTCGGATCGGCGCATCGCCACTGGGCAAGCCCGCCCGCTCGAAGGCCTGCCGATCACGATCAAGGACGCCTTCGACGTCGCCGGCCTGCCCTCCTCCGGCGGCCTGCCCGCGTACAAGGAGCGCGTCCCGCAGGAGGATGCCGCAGCCGTCGCCCGCCTGCGCGCCGCCGGCGCGGTGATCCTCGGCAAGACGCTTGTTCCGGTCTTCTCCGGCGACTTCCAGAGCTACAACCCGGCCCATGGCATCGCCAACAACCCGTGGAATCCCGAGTATTCGCCCGGCGGCTCTTCGGGCGGGGCAGCGGTCGCGGTCGCCACGGGCATGAGCGCCTTCGAGCTCGGCTCCGATCTCGGCTCCTCGATCCGCTGGCCGGCGCAGGCCTGCGGCGTCTTCGGGCTCAAGACCAGCTGGGGCCTGGTCTCGACCTGGGGTCTGATCCCGCCGCCGCCCGAGCGGCGCACCTTGCGCAATGCCGACCTCGTCGTCGCCGGCCCGATCGCCCGCGCCACCGAAGACCTCGACCTGATCCTGCCGGTGCTGACCGGCCCGCGCGACCCGAATATAGCGGGAGCGCCGCTGCCCGCCCCGCGCAGGACGGAGGCGAAGGGCCTGCGGGTCGCAATCTGGGCGCAGGAGCCGTTCGCTCCGGTGACCAAGGAGGTCTCGGACACCGTGCGCGAAGCCGGCCGGCGCCTCACTGAGGCCGGCGCCATCGTCGACGAGGCCGCCCGCCCCGGCTTCCGCTTCAGCGAGGCCTATGAGGTCTATGCGCTCCTGAATCACGCCGTCGTCGCCTATGGCCTGCCGCCGAAGGTGCGCGCCCGCATCCAGGCGCAAGCGGCGAAGTTCGCGCCCGGCGACCTCTCGCATCAGGCGCTGCAGGCGCGCGGCGCAAGGATGACGCCCGGGCTCTATCAGCAGCTCCAGCAGCGCCGCCTCGCCCTGAAGCGGCAATGGGCCCGCTTCTTCCAGAACTGGGATGTGCTGCTCTGCCCGCCGGCGCCGGTCGCAAGCCAGAAGCACGACCATCTGCCCGATTTCCACGCCCGCCGGCTCGACATCGACGGCGTAGAGCGGCCCTATCTCGACTTCCTGTGCTGGGCGAGCCTCGCCACCGGCGCCGACCTGCCCTCGCTGAGCGCCCCGGTGGGCTTGTCGCAGGCTGGCCTGCCGACCGGTGTCCAGATCATCGCACCCCTCAGTGAGGACCGGACGGCGATCGCGGTCGGCGCGATGCTGGAGAGACTGGGTGGCGGCTATCGCGTGCCGCCTGTCGCTGCGGCCTGAGCCTACAGCCAATCCGCCAGCGACGGCCGGCGCTTGCCGTCGCGTCCGATCGTCTCCGGCGCGGCCAGCATCGCGTTCAGCACCGCCTCCTGCGTCGCCTCGGCCGCGGCGCGGAAGGGCAGGTCGATCCGGTTCTCATTGAGGACCGTGAGCGGGACGAGATCGGCCGCCTCGAAATGCGCGATCCGGCCCGCGGTCGAGAAGGCGATGGCGATGTCGCCGCTGCCATTGCCCCAGAAGGCGCCGAGCCGGGCCAGCCCCGCGCCGCAGCGCCGGGCGATGCGGCTGAGCTGCCGGCTCTCCAGCGGCAGGTCGGTCGCCAGGATGATGATCACCGAACCGCGCTCCGGCGGCTGGGTGCCTTGCTCGGGCGGCACCGGCCGGCGGCCATCCGGCAGGACGAGGTCGCCGGCATTCCCGAAATTCGCCTGCACCAGCACGCCGACCGTGAAGCTGCGGCCATCGAGCTGGACCAATCGCGAGGCCGTGCCGATCCCGCCCTTGAAGCCGAAGGCGCTCATGCCGGTGCCGGCGCCGACCGCGCCCTCCTCGACCGGTCCGCTTTTGGCAGCATCGAGCGCAGCTTCCGCATCGGCGATGGTCAGGCGGCGCGCCCTGATATCGGAGAGGAAGCCGTCATTGCATTCGAGCACGAGCGAATTGACCGTACCGGTGCTGCGGCCGATCTCGGGATTGGCCGCGAGCGCCCGCCCGACCAGCGCCTCGATTCCCGTCGCGACCGCAAAGGTGTTGCCGAGCAGGAGCGGCGTCTCGATCTGGCCGAGCTCGGCGAGCTGCATCAGCCCGGCGCTCTTGCCGAATCCGTTGATGACGTCGACGCCGGCCCTCACCTTCTCGCGGAAGAGGTCGCCGTCATGCGGCAGCACCGCGGTGAAGCCGGTGCGGATATCGCCCTCGCGGATGGTGCGGTGGCCGACGGCGACGCCGGCAACATCGGTGATCGCATTGAGCGGGCCCGGCGGCAGCGAGCCGCAGATCAGGCCATAGTCCCGCGCCCGCTTGCTCAATCGAGTCTCCAATTCCGATTAGACGGCGGTGTTGAACACGGCTTCGATGTTGTGGCCATCGGGATCGGTGACGAAGGCCGCATAGTAGTGCGGGCCGTAATGGGCGCGCAGGCCCGGCCCGCCATTGTCGCGCCCGCCATGCTGGAGAGCTGTCAGATGGAAAGCATCGACCGCTTCCCGGCTGGGAGCCGCGAAGGCGACATGGAACCCCGGTCCCGGCGGCCGCTGCCCGTCCGGGCGGTGCTTCAGCGCCAGACCGTCCCCACCGCCCGCAACACCGTAGCCGACCGCCTGATTGGCCTCGCCCGGCCGAAGATCGCTCCAGACCCGGACGTAACCCAGCGGCGCGAGCACGGCATCGTAGAAGGCCGCGGCCCGCGCGATATCGGCCACGCCGAATGACAGGTGATGCAGCATCGGCCGTTCCGGCACGCTCACGCCGCGGCCTTGACCTTCGCGACGGTCACACGCGGCCGTCCGCCTGCGAGCTCCTCGCGCAGGACCAGCCGCTCGTCTGCAGCGAGTATACCGAGCGGCACGTCATGCGTCGGCATGACGGCGGTCGCCGACTTGTTCAGGAAGACGATCACCGGGCGGTTGCCGGCGGCGGCCCAGCGCCGCAGCTGGGTCAGATAGGGCTCCTTGCGCCAGGCCTGCGGCGCGCCGGGGTCGAGCTGGACGAAGAGCCAGTTGGTCGCCGGGTCCATGGTCAGCACGAAGCGGGCTTTGTCGGGCTTCCATTCCGGCCCGAGGAAGTTCTGCGTCATCCAGAGGCAGAAGAAGGCCCGGCAATGATCCGGCCGCGTCGCATGGATGCCGCAGCCCCGGCCGGGCAGGCAATGCTTGCACCAGCTGCCGGCGACGCTCTCGACCGCCGGCACATCATAGACCTTGCAGCACAATGTGCACGTGCCGCAGTCGCGGCCGGGCGCCGGCTGGTTCACCATACGGGCGGGATCGATCATCGGGCTCTCTCGAAAGCGCGCAGAACCATGCGCATCGTCGCGGCGGCTGGCAAGCCGGTTTGGAATGATTCCAGCCGCAATACCCGCCTCTCAGCCCTCATCCTGAGGAGCAGCCTTCAGGCTGCGTCTCGAAGGATGCTCCAAGGGGCTCCTGAACCATCTGGAGCATCCTTCGAGACGCGATCTGCGATCGCTCCTCAGGATGAGGGCTGCAGATTGGAAGCTGCCTCAAGAATCCGACGCGCCGGCCCCGCCCCGCGCCAGACTCTGCTCCGATCTGCAGGAAAATCGCTCAGCGCTTGCGCTGGCCGCGGTCTATGCTCGCATAAATCACGCATAAACATCGGGAGCCGGGAATGCTGACCAACCTCGCCGTCCGCGACATCGAGACGCTCGTCCACCCCTACACCAACCTTGCCACCCATCGCGAGGTCGGCCCGCTGGTGCTGGAGCGCGGCAAGGGGGTCTTCGTCTACGACACCACCGGCAAGGACTATATCGAGGGCATGGCCGGGCTCTGGTGCACCTCGCTCGGCTATTCCAACCAGGAGCTGGCCGAGACCGCCTATGAGCAGCTGAAGAAGCTGCCCTTCACCCATCTCTTCTCCGGCCGCAGCCACGACCCGGCGATCGAGCTGGCCGAGAAGCTGAAGGAGATCGCCCCGGTCCCGATCTCCAAGGTGTTCTACGGCGCCTCCGGCTCGGACGCGAACGACACCCAGGTCAAGCTGGTCTGGTACATGAACAATGCGCTCGGCCGGCCCAGGAAGAAGAAGATCATCTCGCGTCTGAAGGGCTATCACGGCGTCACCGTCGCTTCGGCTTCGCTGACCGGCCTGCCGGCCAACCATACCGATTTCGATCTGCCGTTGCCTGGCATTCTGCACACCTCGTCCCCGCACCATTATCGCTTTGCACAGCCGGGCGAGAGCGAGCTCGACTTCTCGGCGCGGCTCGCCGCCGAGCTCGACGAGATGATCCAGCGCGAGGGGCCGGACACGGTCGCCGCCTTCATCGCCGAGCCGGTGATGGGCGCCGGCGGCGCCGTCACCCCGCCCGAGGGCTATTTCGAGGCGATCAACGCCGTCCTCGCCAAATACGACATCCTGTTCATCGCCGACGAGGTCATCACCGGCTTCGGCCGCACCGGCGAGATGTTCGGCACGACCACCTACAAGATGAAGGCCGACACGCTTTCCTGCGCCAAGGCCCTGACCTCGGCCTATTTCCCGCTCAGCGCCGTGCTGATCAACGAGCCGGTCTATGAGGTGCTCGTCGACCAGAGCAAGAAGATCGGCACCTTCGGCCATGGCAACACCTATGCCGGCCACCCGGTCGGCTGCGCGGTCGCGGTCAAGACGCTGGAGATCTACAAGCGCGACAAGATCATCGATCACGTCCGCAAGGTCGCGCCGAAATTCCTGCAGCGCCTGACCAAGCTCGCCGAGCATCCGCTGATCGGCGAAGCCCGCGGCGTTGGCCTGATCGGCGGCATCGAATTCGTCAAGGACAAGGCGAGCAAGGCGCAGTTCGAGGCCAAGAAGGGCGTCGCCCTGAAGTCGACCAGCTTCGCCCAGGAGGAAGGGCTGATCCTGCGCGCTCTGGGCGGCGACCGCGTCGCCTTCTGCCCGCCGCTGGTGATCAGCGAAGCCGAGATCGACGAGTTGTTCGACCGTTACGAGCGGGCGCTGGGCAAGACGCTCGACTGGGTCAAGGCCGAAGGCCTGATCGCGGGCTGAAGGCGCACTCTGGAACCACGACGTCATGCTCGCCCTTGTGGCGAGCATCCACGTCTTGGGCACCGCATCTGGTGAAGGAAGACGTGGATGGTCGGGACAGGCCCGACCATGCCGTGAAACGGCGGCTGGCAGTGAATTTTGCCTGCCGCCCCGCGAAACTGTGCCAAAGCTGACCAAAGCCTCGGTGTGACACGAAAAATGTCACGACAATTTCAAAATGCCGCCGCCGGCCCGACCCGATCGGCAGCGACATTTGCGGTGCTGACGGCCAGGAACCGTCGGCGCCACAACCGGAAACCGAGGATCATGTCTACGCATAAGCCGCGCCACCCCGCGCACCGCTCCGCCAGCTTTCATGACGCCAGCGCGCGTGAGGCCTATGCATCGCGCTTTCGTCCGATCGCGATTCCTGCGATTCTCGCGGGAACCCGTTGGACCCCGGCCGCGTTGACCTCGCAGCACAGGGACGTTCCGGCGCTCCTGCGCAACGGTTTCGAAGATTGATACGACGACCTCCGACTGAGACCCCAAATGCTTGACCGGCGCAGAGTTCTTCAGACTCTCGCCGGTCTTTTTTTGTCCAGCTTCGGCCTGGGCGGTTACGCCTATGCCTGGGAACCGACGCATCAGGGCGTGACCCGCTACCGGCTGAAGCCCGCCCGCTGGCCCGAAGGGCGCCGGCTGCGGCTCGCCGTGATCACGGACCTGCATGTCGGCGGACCGCATATGCCGGTTGCGCGCGTGCGTGAGATCGTCGCGCAGACCAATGCGCTGAAGCCGGACCTGACCTTGCTGGTCGGTGATTTCGTCGCCAGCCGAACCCGCAGGCCAAGCGACCCCGCACCGGCTGAATGGGCAGCCGAGCTCGCCCGCCTGGAAGCGCCTGCCGGCCGTTTCGCCGTGCTCGGCAATCACGACTGGTGGCAGGACGAGCGCGCTCAGAAGGAGCTCCGCGGACCAACCCAGTCCACGGTCGCGCTCGAAGCGGTGGGCATTCCCGTCCTGGAGAACCGGGCGGTCCGGCTCGAAACCAGCGCCGGCCCGCTCTGGATCGCCGGGCTCGGCGACCAGGAGGCCTTCGTCCTGCGCCGTCGTCCGCGCGGGCTGCGCTACGGCCTCGACGACCTGCCGGCCACGCTCGCCATGATCGGCGACGACGCGCCGGTGATCCTGATGGCGCATGAGCCCGATATCTTCGCCAGGGTGCCCTCTCGCGTCGCGCTGACCCTTGCGGGCCATACCCATGGCGGCCAGGTCAGGCTGTTCGGCTGGTCGCCGATCGTGCCCTCGCGCTACGGCAACCGCTATGCCTACGGCCATGTCCGGGAGAATGGCCGCGACCTCGTGGTCTCGGCCGGGCTCGGCACCAGCAAGCTGCCGATCCGGCTGGGCGCGCCGCCGGAGATCGTGCTGATCGAATTGGGATGATGGGCGACGCCGCAGCGCCGCTCCGGGTCAGCGGACGATGACCTTCCCGCCGACAGCGGCGCGGTTGTAGAGGTCGATCGCGTCGATGTTGCGCATCCGGATGCAGCCGGACGAGGCCGAGCGGCCGATCGTCTCCGGCTCGTTGGTGCCGTGAATGCGGTAGAGCGTGTCCTTGCCGTTCTGGTAGAGATAGAGCGCGCGGGCGCCGAGCGGATTGTCCGGCCCGCCCTCCATGCCGCCGGCGCGCGGCGCCAGATGCGGCCAGCGCGCGATCATCTCGGCCGGCGGCGTCCAGCGCGGCCACTCGGCCTTGCGCTGCATCACGGCCGTGCCGGTCCAGCCGAAGGCCTCGTCGCCGGTCGCGACGCCGTAGCGGATCGCCTTCTTGTTCGGCAGGACGAAGTAGAGGAACTTCTCGGTGGTATCGACCACGATCGTGCCGGGCTCTTCGCCGGTCGGGTCGGTGATCTCGTAAGGCAGATGCGTGATCTGCGTCTCGAAATTCGGGACGAGCGCCATGTATTCGGCATCGCGCGCCGACAGCGACGGTGCATGCACCGTCTTGTACTGGCAGGCTCCGAGAAGCACCGACAGGCCGAGCACCGTAACGAGAGTCTGCTTCATGGGGTCCACCGCCGGCACCGAGACGGTGCTCGTTATGATGAATGCATCGTTAAAAAACGGTGACCCGACGAGAGACGGCCCGGGTCGAACACAGGCTGGTCTTACGGCGCAAATGACTCACAGGCAATGAAGTTCGGCACCTGCTCTGGCGTCTTGCTGCATTGCAGTGACAATATGGTCACGCTTGCGGGCTACCCCGTTTGGAAAGCTTCGCGACCATCGGAGACTTGCGCGTGACGACGCTGCTGATCAGCCATCCTTCCAGCCTCCGCCATGTCACGCCGCCGGGCCATCCCGAACGCGCCGACCGCATCCGCGCCGTCCAGCAGGCCCTTGAGGATGAGCGATTCGCACTCCTGCAGCGCGTCGAGGCCCCGGAAGGCACGCTCGCCCAGGTCGCGCTCTGCCACCCCGCCGCCTATGCGCAGGCGATCGTCGAAGCCGCGCCCCAAGAGGGCATGGTCCAGGTCGACGCCGACACCATCATGTCGCCGGGGACACTCGCTGCGGCGCTTCACGGCGTCGGGGCGGCCGTCCACGCCGTCGACGAGGTCATGAGCCGACGCGCGACCAACGCCTTCAGCGCCATGCGCCCGCCTGGCCATCATGCCGAGAGCGACAAGGCGATGGGCTTCTGCTTCTTCAACAACGCCGCCATCGCCGCCCGCCATGCGCAGAGGGCCCATGGCGCCGAGCGCGTCGCCATCGTCGACTGGGACGTCCATCACGGCAACGGCACGCAGGAGATCTTCTGGGGCGATGCCAGCGTGCTTTACGCCTCGACCCATGAGATGCCGCTCTACCCCGGCACCGGCGCGCCGTCCGAGCGCGGTGAGCACGGCACGATCGTCAATGCCCCGCTTCGGGCCGGCGACGGCACGGACGTCTTCCGCGACGCCTTCGAGAGCGCGATCCTGCCGCGGCTCGCGGCCTTCGCGCCCGACCTCGTGATCATCTCGGCCGGCTTCGACGCGCATTGGCGCGACCCGCTCGCCAACATCAACCTGAAGGAAGCGGATTTCGCCTGGGCGACGCAGAAGCTGATGGAGATCGCCGACCGTCATGCCGACGGGCGGCTCGTCTCGATCCTGGAGGGCGGCTACGACCTCGAAGGCCTGTCGAAATCGACCGCCGCCCATGTCATGGCGCTGATGCGGGGCTAACCGTCGCCGCTCACTCCAGCGGCGCCGTCTCGGCGATCTCGATGCCGAAGCCGGAGAGGCCGACGAAGGCGCGGGTCGAGGACGCCAGGTTGACGATCGAGGCGACGCCGAGATCACGCAGGATCTGGGCGCCGAGACCGACCTCGCGCCATTGCTGCGAGCGCAGCGCGTCCGAGCCTTCCTCGCCATCGACACTCTTGATCGGCACGCCGGCCGAACCGTCGCGCAGATAGACCAGCACGCCCTTGCCTTCCTGCTGGAAGCGGCGCAGCACGCACTGGATCGAGGACGCCCCGCCGAGCACGTCGGCAACGACATTGGCGCGGTGCAGACGGGCCGGCACCTTCTCGCCGTCGCCGAGCTTGCCCATCACGAAGGCGAAATGCTGGGTGTCGTCGAAAGGCGTCACATAGACATGGCCGGTCATCTCGCCGAACTCAGTCTTGACCGGGAAGGAATGCACGCGCTCGACCAGCTTCTCGCGCGCCTGGCGATAGGCGATCAGGTCGGCGACGGTGATCTGCTTGAGATTGTGCTTCTGGGCGAAGGCGGTGATCTGCGCGCCCTTCATCACCGTGCCGTCGTCGTTGGCGAGTTCGCAGATCACGCCGACCGGCGGCAGATCGGCCAGCTTGCAGAGATCGACGGCGGCTTCGGTATGGCCAGAGCGCATCAGCACGCCGCCATCCTTCGCGATCAGCGGGAAGACATGGCCGGGCCGGACGAAATCGGCGGCGCCCATATTGCCGTTGGCGAGCGCGCGCACCGTATTGGTGCGCTGCTCGGCCGAGATGCCGGTGGTCAGCCCATGCTTGACGTCGACGGTGATGGTGAAGGCGGTGCCGAGCGGGGCATCGTTGGAGGAGACCATCGGGTCGAGCCGCAGGCGGCGCGCCTCGCCCGACGTCAGCGGCGCGCAGACGATGCCGCAGGTGTTGCGGATGATGAAGGCCATCTTCTCCGGCGTGCAGAGCGAGGCGGCGACGATGAGATCGCCCTCGTTCTCACGATCGTCGTCATCGGTGACGATGACGATCTCGCCGCGCGCGAAGGCTTCGACGGTCTCGGCGACATTGCTTGCGGTCATGGCAGCCTCGCGCGGGCTCTGCAGGCCCAGAAAGTCGTTGGGGGTGACGGCGCCTCCGGTCGCGGCGGCGATACGCTCGGCGCTCTCGCGGGAGATCCAGGAAGTGGGATCGTTGCAGAGCGCCGTGACGCTGGCCGGAGACAGGCCGACCTGGCGCGCGAAGGCGCTGCGGGCGGTCTTGGTTTGCTGGAGCCAGGCGTCGAGCTTCATGGCGTGATAGCTAGCACCGCCACCCTTCGATTTCAATGAAGCGGATCGGCTTATTTCAGTATTACTGAAAAGCGCGATCTGGCGTCATCTGGCCGTGCCATAAACGGCATCGCGCAACTGCGTCACGAACGGCCCCGCCATGCCCTCGAAGGCCGTGTTGGTCAGCGCGACCACGATGAGCTCATTGGTCGGATCGACGAACCAGCTGTGGCCGTAGGCGCCGCCCCATTGCAGCGTGCCCCGGGCCTGCGGGGTCGCGGCCGCCTTCGGGTCGTCGAGCACCGCCCAGCCATAGCCGAAGCCCCAGCCCGGCCCCTGCGTCGCCGCCTGGACTCCGACCTGGTCCTGCATCATCGCCGCCACCGTTTCGCGCTTCAAAATCGGCGCACCGCCCGTCCTGATCGCCTCCAAGAACCGCAGCAGGTCCCCGGCGGTGCCGACCATTCCGGCGCCGCCCGAGGGAAATGAGGCCGGATCGAGGACGCGGCTCGGGGTAAAGAGAACACTGCCCGTCCCAAAAGGCACCGCCATGTCGTCCGTGATCTTCACGGGGGCGGGCCTTCCGTCGGCGTAGGGCACGGCGAGCCTCGTCGAGTCCGCCACCGCAAAGCCTGTGTCCTTCATGCCGAGCGGGCGGGTGACCAGGCGCTGGACGACCGCGGGCAGCGATTCGCCCGAGGCAACCTCGAGCACACCGCCGAGCACGTCGATGCCGAGCGAATAACTCCATTTCGTCCCGGGAGCGAACCCGAGCGGCGCCTGGCCGAGGCGGCGCAGATTCTCCTTCAGGCTCAACCCGGGTTGGTCCATTCCGTCCGACACGTTGAGCGTGTGATAGGCGCTGCCCGACGGCTCGAAGAAGCGATAGCTCAACCCCGATGTGTGGGTCAGGAGTTGGCGCACCGTGATCGTCGGCTGCGTCCGGTCCGGGAGGGCAGGCCGGAAATCCGGCAGGAAGCGCGTCACCGGATCATCCAGGCGAAGCTTGCCCTCCTCCACCAGCTTCATCGCTGCCGCAGAGACGATCGGCTTCGTCACCGAGGCGAAGCGGAAGATCGCATCTTCCTGCATCGGCCGGCCCGCCTCGCGATCGGCGAACCCGGCGGCCTGGTGATGGATGAGCTTGCCGCCGCGAGAGACGAGCACGACGGCCCCGACGAGCCGCTTCTCCGCAATGGCCTGCGCGACGACGCGCTCGATCCGGGCCGAGAGCGCCGTATCGGGGGCCGGCTGCGCCATGGCTTGCAGCGAGAGCATGAGTCCGACCAGCAGAATGGGAAGGCTACGCATGGCGATCGACTTTCGATATAAGGAGCGATCGCTCCTGATATCGCGCTTCCAGAATGAATTCCAGAGTGATCACTGTGATAAATAAGGATGAGACGGATCGCCGGCCGCGCGGCCGGCCGCGCGCCTTCGATCGGGAGAAGGCGCTGGCCGCCGCCGGCAAGACCTTCTGGAAACTCGGCTATGAGGGTGCTTCGCTCGTCGATCTCACCGAGGCGATGGGGATCACGCCGCAGAGCCTCTATGCCGCCTTCAAATCGAAGGCAGACCTCTTCCGCGAGTCGCTCGGCTGGTATCTCGGCGAGGTCGGCTCGGCGGCGCGTGCGGCGCTCGACGAGCCGGATATCGTCGAGGCCTTCAGGCAGTTCTACGCCGCATCCGTGCGCCAGTTCTGCAGCGAGGGGCAGCCGAGGGGCTGCATGCTGTCAGCGGCGCTGGTGAACTACGGCAGCGAGCACGGCGATATCGCCAGGGAGGTTGCGGGCTACCGCGCCGCAAGCATCGCCCTCTTCCAGGCCCGGCTGGAGCGCGCCGTCGCCGAGCATCAGCTCAAGGACGAGACCGATTGCGCGGCACTGGCCCGTTATCTCGGAGCGATCCTGCAAGGGCTCTCGATCCAGGCCAATGACGGCGCGGCTGCAGGCGAACTCGACGCCGTCGCGGCGCTGGCGGTCACTACGATCGCAAGCGCCCGGCGCTGATCAGTCAGCTTTCGAACGGCCAGCGCGGTTCGATCACGCCGACCTGCGCCCGATGGCGCAGATACTGGTCGGCGAGCACGCAGGCGACCATGGCCTCGCCGACCGGCACGGCACGGATGCCGACGCAGGGGTCATGCCGGCCCTTGGTGAACATCTCGGTCTCGCCGCCGGTGCGGTTCACCGTGGCGCGGGGCGACAGGATCGACGAGGTCGGCTTGACCGCAAAGCGCGCCACGATCGGCTGGCCGGTCGAGATGCCGCCGAGGATACCGCCGGCATGGTTCGACAGGAACAGCGGCTTGCCGTCATTGCCGGCGCGCATCTCGTCGGCGTTCTCCTCGCCGGAAAGCTCGGCTGCGGCGAAACCGTCGCCGATCTCGACGCCCTTGACCGCGTTGATGCTCATCAGCGCCGCGGCGAGCTCGGCGTCGAGCTTGCCGTAGATCGGCGCGCCGAGGCCCGCCGGCACGCCTTCGGCGACGATCTCCAGCACCGCCCCGATCGAGGAGCCGGACTTGCGGATGCCGTCGAGATAATCGGCGAAGCGCTCGGCCGCCTTCGCATCCGGGCAGAAGAACGGGTTGTTGCCGACCTCGTCCCAGTCCCAGTTGCCGCGATCGATCTTGTGCGGTCCCATCTGGACGAGGGCGCCGCGCACCACCATGCCCGGCACGACCTTGCGGGCGATCGCCCCGGCCGCGACCCGCATCGCCGTCTCGCGCGCCGAGGAGCGGCCACCGCCGCGATAGTCACGGATGCCGTATTTCACGTCGTAGGTGAAATCGGCATGGCCGGGCCGATACTTGTCCTTGATCTCGGAATAGTCCTTCGAGCGCTGGTCGACATTGTCGATCAGCAGCCCGATCGAGGTTCCCGTCGTGACCTGCTCGCCATCGGCCTCGCGCGCGAAGACGCCGGAGACGATGCGGACCTGGTCCGGCTCCTGGCGCTGCGTGGTGTAGCGCGACTGGCCGGGCCGGCGCTTGTCGAGGTCGCGCTGGATCTCGGCCGCGCTCAGCGGGATCAGCGGCGGGCAGCCATCGACGACGCAGCCGATCGCAGGACCATGGCTCTCGCCGAAGGTGGTGACGCGGAAGAGATGGCCGAAGGTGTTGTGCGACATGGGAGCCCGACGCTGCTTTGCGTCAGGCTCTTAGTCCCATGGCGGAAGGCTGGCAAACACCGCGGGTCAATGCCCCGCCGCCGGCACCGCCGGCGCGCCTTCCCAGCGGGTGTTCGCCGGCAGGTTCTCGCCCTTCATGATCACGGTGAGCAGGCCGATCTGGGCGTAATCGCCGACATGGGTGTCGTAGAGCACGGTCGCGCCGGCGCCGACGCAGACGCCCTTGCCGAGCGTGACCTTGCCGACCTTCATCACCCGGTCCTCGTAGAGATGGGTCTGCAGCGCCGAATGGGCGTTGACGGTGCAGAAGTCGCCGACCTTGATGCAGTCGAACTCGGTGATGTCCGTCGAATCCAGCCAGACTCCCTGGCCGTACTGCGCGCCGAACAGGCGCAGGAACCAGGGCAGGAACGGCGTGCCGCGTAGATAGTCGAACAGCACCTTGCCGCCCAGGCCCCAGTACAGCACGGCGATCGCCTCGGTGCGCATCGCCCAGAACGACCACATCGGCTTCATCACCGGCTTGTAGACGCCCATCAGCAACCATTTCATCAGCGCGCAGATCAGCGCCTGAGTGACGGCGATCAGCACCGCGCAGCCCATGAAGGCGAATACGAGGCCGACCCAGTCGCGGTCGAAGATTTTCTGCTGCAGCACGAGATCGACGGCGAGCGTGCCGAAGGAGATGAACAGCATCGCCGGGAACGAGGTGTGCAGTGCCTCGAAGACGGCGCGCGCCAGCTTCTTGCCCGTCGAGGGCTTGTAGGTCCAGTCGGCACCGAGATCGACCTTCTGCCGCGTCGGTAGCCTAATCGGCGGCGAGCCGAACCAGGTGTCGCCTGGGCTCATCAGCTCGTTCGCCGGCGGCTTCGACTTGATGCCGATCAGCACCTTGTCGGGGATCACCGCACCCGGCGGCACCACCGCATCGTTGCCGACGAAGACCTGCTCGCCGGTGCGGGTCATGTCGAGGCGCATATAGCCGCGCCGCATGTCCTCGTCGCCGAAGATCACCTCGTCGGCGATGAAGTTGCCGGCGCCGATCCCGGTGATGTCGTAGCGCCCTGAGAGATTGGTCGAGATCTCGGCCCCGTTGCCGATGCGCGCGCCCATCATCCGGTACCAGAAGCGCATATAGATCGTCGCGAACAGTGAGGACAGCGTCTCCAGGGTCACCTCGGTCGCCAGCGCCACCGTCCATTTGCGGGCGTAGAAGCCCGAGTGGATCGAATAGGTGCCCGACGAGACGCGCGGCAGGATCGCCCAGCGCAGCGCGCAGATCAGGAAGACCGTGACGGTGATGAGCCCGATCGCCGTCGGCCAGGTCAGGATCGGCAGATACCAGAGATAGCTGACGTCCGACCAGGTCGCGACCCAGTTGTCGATCCTGTCGAACAGCCAGAAGGCCGGGAAGATCGGCAACAGGCTGATCGGCGGCAGTACGATCAGCATGACGATGTAGAACAGCGTCATCGCCGCCCGGCGCCCGGCGCTGGCCTCGGCTTGCGGCGGCAGGGCCTCGACATCGACCATGCCGGTCTTGCGCGCCGGCGAGCCGTCCCAGATTTCGGCCGTGCCGATGGTGGCACCCGGCGCGATCGCCGTGAGATCGCCGATCTCGGCATGGTCGCCGACGGTGCAGCCATGGCCGAACACCACGGAGGAGCCGGCATAGACGTCCTTGCCGATGGTGATGCGGCCGATGATGAAGTCGGCGCCAACAGCCTCGGCATTGGCGAAGGTGGTCTTCGATCCCAGCGTCGTGCCGTCGCCGAGCGTGACCAGGTCGACCGCGCCAGCCTCGTAATCGGAGATGATGACGTCGCGCCCGACCTTGGCGCCGAGCAGGCGCCAATAGAAGCGCATCACCGGCGTGCCCTGCAGCCATTTGATGTGCACGAGCCCGGCGACGCGCGAGGCAAACCACCAGCGGAAATAATAGACGCCCCAGAGCGGATAGGTGCCGGGCTTGGTCCGGCCGAGCACCAGCCATTTCAGGCCGATCGCGATGAAGCCGGTGACGAGCGTGATCGCGACATAGATGCCGAGCAGCGCAAAGACCTGCGCCATCGCCGACAATTCTTCGCCCGAGAGCAGCATGTAGCTGACGAAGATGCCGAGCCATTGCGCCGTCGACAGGCTGATGATGATCGGCAGCGCAATCGCCTGGGCCAGCCCGCAGAGAAAGCGGCGGCGCAGCGGCGGCGGCGTGAAGGAGAGGTCCTCTTCGGCCCGGATACCGCGCGAATCGAGCAGCTCCGCCATCGCCCGCAAGGTTCGCGCGCCATAGACGTCCTGCAGGGTGATGCCGGCATAGGCCGGCGTCTCTCGCACGATCGAGATGAAGCGCGCCGCCAGCAGCGAATGCCCGCCGAGATCGACGAAGAAGTCGGCTTCCAGCGGCAGTGCCTGCGCCCCGAGCACGCGCTTGGCCGCGTCGAGCAGGGCGGCCTCGGTCTCGTTGCGCGGCGGCTCCTGCTCGCCGCTGGCGGCCGGCGCCGTCAATGGCGCGGCCTTCAGCATCTTGCGGTCGACCTTGCCGGAGATCATGCGCGGCAGCGAGCCGACCGGCTCGAAATGCGCCGGGATCATGTACGGCGGCAGCTTCTCGCGCAGCGACGCCCGCAGTACCTTGCCCTCGATCTGCACGCCTGGCTCGCCGACCAGGAAGGCGACGAGGCGTTCGATGCCGTCATCGGTCCGCAGCACCACCGCGGCCTGGCTGATGCCGGCCTCGTCGGACAAGGCCGTCTCGATCTCGCCGAGCTCGACGCGGAAGCCGCGGATCTTGACCTGGTCGTCGATCCGGCCGTGGAAGACGATGTTACCGTTCTCGTCGAGGCTGACGGCATCGCCGGAGCGATAGAGCACCGGGTCGCCGCCGCTGCCACCGAACGGATTAGCGATGAACTTCTCGGCCGTCAGCTCCGGCCTCAAGTGGTAGCCCTTGGCGACGCCGGGACCACCGATCAGCAGTTCGCCCTGCTGGCCGACGCCGGTCAGCTTCATCTCGTCGTCGACGATATAGGCGGTGTAGTTCGGGATCGGCCGGCCGATGGTGACCGTCTCGCCCGGCTCGACCGGCGCGGCCGTCGCCACCACCGTCGCTTCCGTCGGCCCATAGGTGTTGAAGATGCGCCGGCCGGGCTTCGACCATTTCTGCACGATCGAGGGCGGCAGCGCCTCACCGCCTAGAAGGATCAATGTCAGCGAGGGCACGTCGGCCGGGAGGATGCCGAGCAGGGTCGGCACCGTGTCGATCACGGTGACGCCGGCATCGGTCAGGATCGCGGGCAGCTTCTCGGCATCGCCCATCATCTGCGGCGTCGCCACGAACAGGGTCGCGCCGACGAGATAGGGCGTCCAGATCTCCTCCATCGACAGGTCGAAGGCGACCGAGGCGCCCTGGAAGACGATGTCCTCCGGACCCATCCCGTAGAGCGCATTCCCGGAGCGCAGGAAATGGCAGATGTTGCGCTGGCTGATGACGATCGCCTTGGGCGTGCCGGTCGAGCCCGAGGTGTAGATCAGATAGGCCGGGTGGTCCGGCGTCAGCCCGACAGGACGAGCCGGCATCGGCTTGCCGTCGCTCGCCTCGGCGAGCTGCTGCGGACACCAGATCGTGCGTTCGGTCGCAGCGGCACGCGCCTTCCAGTCGGTCTGCGTCACCAGCCCCTTGGCGCTGGCATCGTTGAGGCAGATCGCGATGCGTTCGACCGGCGCCTCGGCGTCGAAGGGCAGCCAGGCGGCACCCGACAGCGTGATCGCGATCTGCGCCACAAGGAGCTCGATGCCGCGCGGCATCCACAGGCCGACCATGTCGCCCGGCCCGACGCCGGACAGCGCGAGCCCGCGTGCCTGCTTCTGCGCCTCCGCCCAAACCTCGGCATAGCTCAGCCGCCGCTCGCCGCAGATCAGCGCCGGGTGATCGGGGCGCGCGGAGACGCTCGCCGCGAAGATCTCGGCGAGCACCTCGTCGCGCAGCAGCTCCGGCCGCTTCTCGCCCGCCAGCATCGCAAGCGCGGTCGCGCCTGTATCGGCGCCGCCCGCCGAAACCGTGGTGATGTCGTTCATTCTGCCCCGCCGCAGGTCGCGGCCTGATCGCCCGGCCTGCACCTCACGTCGAACGCCCCGCCTCCCCGCGACGACGCGTCCATCGAATCCAAGGCCGGACACCCGCAGCCGCGCGGAAACTCGCCTGCCGGCCGTATCTGAGCAGATTTGGCTTAACCGCGGCTGAACGGCAAGCCTGAAGACGGCATGGTATCAAGCGTCGGCGCCGCACCTGCGGCCGCCTTTCACATCCAGGTCGCCTTGCCGCCTTCGACCACTAGGATCTTGCCCTGCCAGATCTCGACACGCGCCGCATCCGCCGTGCCGACGGCGCCGATCAGAGCCAGCACCGCCCGCGCCACGCCCCCATGGCTGACCATAACCGTGTCCGGCGCCAGCCCTTCGAGCACCGGCCTGATCCGCTCGGCCAGCATGCGGTAGCTTTCGCCACCAGGCGGCACGAAGCCCCATTTGTCGCTCTCGCGCGCTCGGGCGAGCTCTCGCTCGCTGGCCTTCGCGCTCTTGCGGATCTCGCGCCAGGTGAAGCCTTCCCAGTCGCCGAAGGTCAGCTCGCGCAAGCGCTCGTCGATGCGGAAACCGTCCGGTGGCAGCTCGAGTTCGCGGCGCAGGATCGTCATCGTCTCGCGCGCCCGCTCCATCGGCGAGCAGACATAGTCGACGGTGGCGTAGTTCGGCGTCAGCGCCTTGAGCCGGCGCGCCGCCTCCTCGGCCTGCATGCGACCAAGCCCGTTGAGCGGAATGTCCTTCCCGCCCTGCAACCGGCCCTCGCGATTCCAGTCGGTTTCGCCGTGGCGAACGAGGAAGAGGCGGCCGGGAATCGTCAGCGGGATCATGCCTCGCCTCATGCACGCTGCAGGCCGGCTCGTCAAAGCGGCGAAACCGCCGCAGGCCGCATCCTCACCGCCTCGTGAGCTTTGTGGTGGCCGCGCCCCGCCGCCATGTGTAAGAGGCAGCCTCCAGCATCAACCCGATCGCCGCATGAGCGCCACGCTGACATTGCCGGATGGCCGCAGGCTCGACCTCGGCGCCAGGCCCCTGCTGATGGGCGTGGTCAACGTCACCCCGGATTCCTTTTCGGATGGCGGCCTCTTCGCCGACCCCGCCGTGGCGGTCGCGCATGGGCTGACGCTGGCGCGGCAGGGCGCCGACATCGTCGATGTCGGCGGCGAGTCGACGCGGCCGGACCATACCCGCCTCGATGCGGCAAGCGAGCTCGCGCGTGTCCTGCCGGTGATCACCGGCATCGTCGCGCAGAGCGACATCCCGATCTCGATCGACACCTACAAGGCCGAAGTCGCCGACGCCGCACTCAAGGCGGGTGCCTCGATTGTCAACGATGTCTGGGGTGCGCAACGCGAGCCTGCCATCGCCGGCGTCGCGGCCCGCCATGGCGCCCCGATCGTCCTGATGCACAATCGCGAGAGGGTCGATCCCGGGCTCGATATCCTCAGCGACGTCATGCGCTTCCTCGAACGCTCAATCGAAATCGCCATCGAAGCCGGCGTGCCGCGCAGCCAGATCGTCGTCGATCCCGGCATCGGCCGCTTCGGCAAGACTGCGGAGCAGTCGTTGTTGCTGATGAGAGAGCTTCGCCGGCTCGGCGAGCTCGGCTGCCCGGTCCTGCTCGGCGCCTCCCGCAAATCGGTGCTCGGCCATGTCATCGGCAAGGCGGTGCCGGCGCAGCGCGTCGCCGCCAGCATCGCCGCGCATCTCTACGGCGTCACCCAAGGCGCCGCCATCATCCGCGCCCACGACGTCGACGAGCATGTCGACGCCTTGAAGATCTGGGCGGCGATCGGAGCAGCACAATGAGCGCGACCGGACAGATCTTCATCGAGGCGCTCGACCTCTACGCCTATCACGGCCATTTCGCCGAGGAGGGCCGTCTCGGCCAGCGCTTCTCGATGGACCTCGTGCTGGACTGCGATCTGCGGGCATCCTCGCTCAGCGACGACATCGCCGACACCGTCGATTATGGCGAGGTCGTCGGCCTGGTGACGCGCACCTTCTCGGGCAAGCGCTTCAAGCTGCTGGAGGCGGCGGCGCGGGCTCTGGCCGAGGCGATCCTGGCCGGATACCCCGCCGTGACCAAGGTCGCGGTCACGCTGCGCAAGCCCGCCCCGCCCATCCCGGGCCGCATGGATTCGGTCGGGGTCAAGCTGGACTTCACGCGGTGATCGTCGAGGCGACCCTCGGCTTCGGCGGCAATCTCGGCGATCCCGTGGCGGCCTTCGCTGCGGCCCTGTCGCGGCTGCGCGCGCACGCCGCCGTTGAGGTCAAGGCCGTGTCCTCGGTCTGGCGCACAGCGCCCTGGGGCAAGCTCGACCAGCCGGAATTCCGCAACATGGCGGTTCTGATCGAGACCACGCTTCCGGCCGAGGACCTGCTGTCGCTCTGCCTCGCCATCGAGCGCGAGAGCGGCCGCGAACGGCGCGAGCGCTGGGGCCCGCGCACGCTCGACATCGACATCCTGACCTATGGCGGGCAGACGATCGATCGGCCCGGCCTGCAAATCCCGCATCCGCGCATCGCCGAACGCGCCTTCGTGATGGCGCCGCTGGCGGAGATCGCGCCGGGGATCACGATAGGGGAACGCAGCGTCGCTGATCTGCTGGCAGTGATCGCGAGCCAGGATGTCAACCGGGACGAGGACGGAACACGCCGGCTGCACTCCGTCTCACCGGCTCAGTCCGCGTAGAGCTCCCGCAAGGTTTGCAACACCTGCCCGAGGGTCGCGTCGGCAACGCTGCCGAGCTTCCTTCGGAGCCTTAGCTTGTCGAGCGCGCGACTCTGCTCGAGCAGGATCAGCCCGTCGACGCCCTGAAGCTGCACCGGCACACGAAAGCCGGCAGGGCGACTGCCCGACGTCATCGGTGCGACGATGACAGTCCGCAGATGATCGTGGATTTCCGGCGGCGAGATGACGAGGCAAGGCCGTGTCTTCTGGATTTCGCTGCCGATCGTTGGATCGAGCGCGGCCAGCCAGATCTCGCCGCGCTTCACCATGTCAGGGTCTCATCCTCGCTGTTGCCGAATTCCGGCCAGACGAGTCCGTCGTCCTGTTCCCGTGCGAGCCGCTGCGAATCCTCGGCCCAGCCAGCACGCGCCGGGCGGATAACGGGCTCGATCACGAGGCGCCCGCCCTCGACCTTGAGTTCGACGCTGTCGCCGGCCTTGGCGCCGATCTCGGCCAGCAAAGGCTTGGGGATCAGGATGCCGGCAGAGTTCCCGAACTTCTTGACTGCACTCAGCATCGCTCGCTCCCGCTCTCGCGAGCAAGATAGGCGATATGCTATTCCGTTACAACAAAGTAGCTACAGAATAGGCCCCCTGCAACACGCCGTTGCGGGCGCGCCTCAACCTTACTCGCCCTTGTCGAGCGAGATGTCCGGCGCGGTCGGCACCTTCATGCCGACGACATGGTAGCCGGCGTCGACATGCATCACCTCGCCGGTGATGCCGCGCGACATGTCGGAAACCAGGAAGACTGCGGTCTCGCCGACCTCCTCGATCGTGACCGTGCGGCGCAGCGGCGAGTTGTACTCGTTCCAGCGCAGGATATAGCGGAAATCGCCGATGCCCGAGGCCGCCAATGTCTTGATCGGCCCGGCCGAGATCGCATTGACGCGAATCTTCGATGGGCCGAGATCGGCGGCGAGATACTGCACGCTCGATTCCAGCGCGGCCTTGGCGACGCCCATGACGTTGTAGTGCGGCATCCATTTCTCGGCGCCGTAATAGGTCAGCGTCAGCAGCGAGCCGCCATCCGGCATCAGCTTTTCGGCACGCTGGGTGATCGCGGTGAACGAATAGGCGGAGATCAGCAGCGACTTCGAGAAATTGGCCTCGGTCGTATCGACATAGCGGCCGGTCAGCTCGTCCTTGTCGGAGAAGGCGATGCAGTGGACGACGAAGTCGAGCTTGCCCCAGAGCTTTTCGATTTCGGCGAAGACGGCGTCGATCGTCGCCCCGTCGGTGACGTCGCAATGGCCGACGACATGGCCGCCGAGCTGCTGCGCCAGCGGCTCGACCCGCTTCTTCAGCGCATCGCCCTGATAGGTGAAGGCGAGCTCGGCGCCGGCATCCGCCGCAGCCTTGGCGATGCCCCAGGCGATCGAGCGGTTGTTGGCGACGCCCATGACGAGACCGCGCTTGCCCCGCAGGAGGTTGGCGGTCGGGGCGGCGCTGCTGGATTCAGGCATCTGAGACCTTCGAACTGGACGAACCGGCAAAAGAGAACCGGACGGTCTCATAACCGAGGCGGCCGAAGGGTGGAAGCGCCCTGTGCCGAAATCCTGTTCAGGCGTCTCCGCCGGCCCGCGCCTTCATCAGCGCTGTCAGCTCGGCATCCTCGCTGGGCATCTCGATGTCGATGGAGACAAAGAGATCGCCATGCTCGCCCTTCTTGGCGCCGGGCAGGCCCTTGCCGCGCAGGCGGAACTGGCGCGCCGTGCCGGTCAGCGGCGGCACTTTCATCTCGACGGCGCCCGACAGCGTCGGCACATGGATCGGCCCGCCCAGCACCGCGGTCGCCAGCGGCACCGCAACGCGCGCTCGCAGATTGATGCCGTCGACGGTAAAGCGGGAATCGGGCTTCACCTTGATCGTCATCAAGACGTCACCGGCCTCGCCGGTGAGCGGATGGGTCTGGCCGAGGCCGCGCAGGCGCATGACCTTGCCGTCGGCGACGCCCTCGGGGATCGTCACCTCGACCTCGCGCCCGCCGGGCAGCTTCACCCGGCGCGTGCCGCCATTGACCGCCTCGGCCAGCCCGACCTCGAGGGTGAAGCTCTGCTCCGGCGGCTTCTGCGGCTGGCTCTGCCGGCCACGCCCGCCACCGCGTCTGGCCGCCTCGCCGAAGAGCGAGCCGAAGATGTCGGCCGGATCGAAGCCGGGATCGCCGCCGCGGCCGGGGCCGCCGCCGTCGAAATGGAAATCGAAGCCGCCATGCTGCGCACCGCGCCGCCCGGCACCCATGCCCTCGAAGCCGGAAAAGCGCGGCTTGCCCTCGGCGTCGATCTCGCCGCGATCGAACTGCTTGCGCTTGTCGGCGTCGCCGAGGACCTCATAAGCCGTGTTCAGCTCGGAGAATTTCTCCTGCGCCTTCGGGTCGCCCTGGTTGCGGTCGGGATGCAGGTCCTTGGCGCGGCGGCGATAAGCCTTCTTGATCTCGGCCTCGTCGGCCGATTTCGCCACGCCCAGAACCTGATACGGATCACGCATTCAAACACACCCTCGGAAGCTTCGTATTCCGGCGTACCGGAACCGCTCCCTAGATGGGAAGACTGTGGCGCGGTTGCAACAGGCTTCAGGCCGCACCTTTCCACGGTTTTGCATCTTTCACCGCCCATTCGCCACCCGACGGCCGGCAGGCGGTGCCCTGCAGTTTCACGGGGCCGGTCTGCAGGCTCATCGAGGCCAGGAAGGCGCGACAGATCTCGTCCGATTTCAGGAACGGCCCGCCGACCGGCGTGAACGTGCCCTTCATGCCGCTCTGGGCGTTGTCCCAGGAAACCGGCGCGCCGTTGCCCTGCGGATCGAGCGCCAGCGCCATGGCGCCATCCGCCCGGCGCCAGTCCTCGGGACCGAGATCGGGCGCGAGCGTGGCGAGCGGGCTCTTGCCCTCGACGGCGCGTGCCGGCAGCACCGAGGCGGTGGTCATCGCGACCTCGTCCTCGGCCTTGCTCGACAAACCCATGATCGGGAAGGAGATCGAGCAGCCCGCCGAGGCCAGCCCGAGCAGGAGCACGCCGAGGAGCGATGCCCCTGATGCAAGGGGACTGCGCTCACGCGGCCTCTGGCTCCGCTGCGCGCGGGGCTTATATATGACTGCCAACTCAAACCGCATTACGGATCGCGCTCGCCCGACGCTTCCAAAACTTGCGAGGATTTAAGACGTGAATCCGTTAACGAGCGGTGACTTCACCGAGGCTCAGGAGCCTTTCGCCCTGTTCGAAAGCTGGCTGGAGGAAGCCAAGGCCTCCGAACCGAACGACCCGAACGGCATGGCTCTCTCGACGGTTGATGCCGACGGCATGCCCAATTCCCGCATGGTCCTGCTCAACGGCCGCAGCCCCGAGGGCTTCGTCTTCTACACCAACACCCAGAGCCAGAAGGGCGAGGAGCTCGCCGGCCAGCCCAAGGCGGCCGCGCTGTTCCATTGGAAGAGCCTGCGCCGGCAGGTCCGCCTCCGGGGCCCGGTCAGCCGCGTCAGCGACGCCGAGGCCGACGCCTACTTCCAGTCGCGCCCGCGTGACAGCCGGATCGGCGCCTGGGCCTCGCAGCAGTCCAGGCCGCTTGAGAGCCGGTTCGCGCTTGAAAAGGCGGTGGCGAGCTACGCGCTGAAATTCGGCGTCGGCGAGGTGCCGCGCCCACCGCACTGGACCGGCTTCCGCATCGCCCCGGTCTACATGGAGTTCTGGCGCGACGGTGCCTTCCGCCTGCATGACCGCATCGTCTTCCGCCGCGCCACGCCGGCCGACGCCTGGACGAAGGCGCGGCTCTACCCCTGAGGGAAAGTCACAACCACATGGCCATGCCCAAGTTCGACTTCCCGAAGACTGAAGCGGGCAAGCGCCCGGTCATGCTGCTGACCGGCGCCAGCCGCGGCATCGGCCATGCCACGGTGATGCAGTTCGCCATGGCCGGCTGGCGCATCCTCTCCTGCTCGCGCCAGGCCTTCTCGGACAAGTGCCCCTGGCCCTCGGGCGCCGACGACCATGTCCAGATCGACCTCGGCGACCCCGAGGACACGATGCGCGGCATCGCCGAGATCAAGAAGCGTCTCGCCGCCGAGGGCGGCAAGCTCAACGCGCTCGTCAACAATGCCGGCATCTCGCCGAAGGGGCCGAAGGGCGGCCGGCTCGGCGCTGCGACGACCTCGTTCAACGACTGGCATCAGGTCTTCCAGGTCAACTTCTTCGCGCCGATCATGCTGGCGCGCGGTCTGCTCGACGAGCTGACCGTCGCGAAGGGCGCGATCGTCAACGTCACCTCGATCGCCGGCTCGCGCGTCCACCCCTTCGCCGGGGCGGCCTATGCGACGTCGAAAGCGGCGCTCGCCAGCCTGACCCGCGAGATGGCCGCCGATTTCGGCCCGCTCGGCATCCGCGTCAATGCGATCTCGCCCGGCGAGATCGATACCGCCATCCTCTCCCCCGGCACCGACAAGATCGTCGAGAAGTTGCCGATGCAGCGCCTCGGCAAGACCGAGGAGGTCGCCAAGGCGATCCATTTCCTCTGCACCGATGCCTCGAGCTACGTCACCGGCGCCGAGCTCCACATCAATGGCGGGCAGCACGTGTGAGCGGGCAGGACAACGGCCAGGACAACAACCGGGTCATCCCCTTCCCCAATCCCGCCCGCGCCGCGGCACGCCCGGTGCTGGCCGCCTCGATCGCCGTCTTCCGCGACGGCAAGGTCCTGCTGGCGACGCGGACCAAGCCTCCGGCCGACCAGCTCTGGTCGCTGCCGGGCGGCAAGGTCGAGGCCGGCGAGAGCCTGGACGAGGCGGCGCTGCGCGAGCTCGAGGAGGAGGTCGGCATCAATGCCCGGATCATCGGCTTCAACCGCCATGTCGAGATCGTCGGCCGCGACCCCAAGGGCGCGGTGACCCATCATTTCGTCATCGCTTCCTTCGTCGGGGAATGGCTCTCCGGCGAGCCGCGGCCGGGTCCCGAAGCCGGCGCCGTGATGTGGGCAGATCCCCTCAAGCTCGGCGGCCTGCCGACGACGCGCGAGCTCGGCGACGTGCTGCGCCGCGCTGCCGCCATTGTAGCTGGCAAGGCCGGCGCATGACGAAAGGCGCGCTCGCAGCCCTGATGCTCGCCGCGCTGACCGCGAGCCCGCAGGCGCTGCTGGCGCAGGCCCGGCGGCCGGCCCAGCCGCAACAGCAGCAGCAACGTCCCGCCGAGCCGGTCCCGCCGGAACCTGAATCGCCCGCCCCGCCCTATGAGCCGCAATTGCTGCAGCTCGCCGAGATCATCGGCTCGCTCTCCTATCTGCGCACGCTCTGCGAGGCCCGCGAGGCGCAGGACTGGCGCGAACGCATGGCAACCCTGCTCGAATCGGAAGGCCGCTCGCCCCAGCGGCGCGAGCGGCTGGCCAGCGCCTATAACCGCGGGTACCGCGCCTATTCGGCGACGCACCGCACCTGCAGCGACGGCACCCAGGAGGCCTCCGCCCGTCTGGCGCAAGAGGGCGAGAAGCTGGCCAAGGCGCTGGCGAGCCGCTTCGGCGGCTGAAGCAGGATGCCCGTTTTCGGGACAATCAACGATTTTGGCGCAGGATGAACTCCCGTTTTACATCGTCCGGGAGGCTTGGCGATGCGGTTTCGGCACGGGCTTGCGCCATTCTTAAGCAGAATTGTCCCCCGAGAATTAACCTTTCTTAAAGACCGTGATGGCGCCGGCCATCGACGGATCGTATCCTGACCGGGCAAATCACTGGAACAGTCGCGGTCCATGCGCGCCCGTTCCGTCCGACAGGTTCCTTCAGACGCCGGATACCGCTGCCTTCATGTCCGCTCTCTCCGACGACCTGCCGCTCGACCCGACCCTCGCCGAGGACGTCAAGGACGCCCGCCGCGTTGCCTATTGCTATGTCGAAGACGCCTTCATCGAGGCGCGCCAGGACGGCCTCGACTCCGACTCGCTGGCCCATGCCGCGCTGTTCGCGGCGATGCGCACGCTGGTCGAGACCTATGGCGAGGAGGCGACCGCCGTCTTCGCCGAGGCCCTGCCGGAGAAGATCCGCTGCGGCAACTTCACAACCGGCACCCGCCACTGAGCGCCTGGCTCGGGCTTGACCCGAGCATCTCGGAAACGAGTGCCTGACCGTACTGAGATTCTCGGCTCTGCGCTACGCTCCGGCCGAGAATGACGACCGGCGCATTCAATTCACGCCTTGCGCCTGTCGCGCCGTCTCCGCCCGTCCGAGCAGCAAATCGCGCTCGCGCCGGTTCCGGGTCATCCCGGCAGCCCGGGTGAACTCGGCCTGCGCCTCATCATGCCGGCCGAGCTTGACCAGGAAATCGGCGCGCACGCTCGGCAGCAGGTGGTAGTTCTTCAGCGCCGGTGCCGAGGCGAGCGCATCGACCAGCACCAGTCCCGCCGCCGGCCCCTCCGCCATCGAGACTGCGACGGCGCGATTGAGTTCGATCACCGGCGAGGGCGTCAGCGCAAAGAGAGCGCCATAAAGCGAAGCGATCCTGCGCCAATCGGTCTCTTCGGCGGTATTGGCGCGGGCATGGCAGGCGGCGAGTTCGGCCTGCAGGACATAAGGGCTGGGCTCGGTCGACAGCCGCCGCGCGGTCTCCAGCGCCTTGAGGCCGTGATTGATCAGCAGACGGTCCCAGCGCGCCCGGTTCTGGTCGAGCAGCAGCACCGGCTCGCCATCCGGGCCGATCCGCGCGCGCAGGCGCGAAGCCTGCAACTCCATCAGCGCGACGAGGCCGTGCACCTCCGGCTCCTGCGGCGCAAGCCCAGCAAGGATGCGCCCGAGCCGCATCGCCTCCTGGCACAGAGCCGGGCGGACCCAGTCCTCGCCGCCAGTCGCGGCATAGCCCTCGTTGAATATCAGGTAGACCACCTCCAGCACCGAGGCGAGGCGGTTCGCCAGCTCGGGACCATGCGGCACCTCATAGGGCACCTTGGCCTCGGCCAGCGCCTTCTTCGCCCGGACCAGGCGCTGCGCCATGGTCGGTTCCGGCACCAGGAAGGCGCGAGCGATCTCCTCGGTGGTGAGGCCGCCGATCAGGCGCAGCGTCAGCGCCAGGCGCGCCTCGACCGAGAGGACGGGATGGCAGGCGGTGAAGATCAGGCGCAGGAGATCGTCGCCGACTTCGTCGTCGAGCGCGTCCTCGATCCCGGCGACCGGGTCATCGTCCTCGTCGAGGTCGCGGCCGATCTCCTCATGCTTGCGCTTCAGCATCCTGGCGCGCCGGAGGTCGTCGAGCGCGCGGTGCTTGGCCACCTGCATCAGCCAGGCGCCGGGATTGCGCGGTACGCCCTCGCTCGGCCATTGCTGCAGCGCGGCGACGAGCGCGTCCTGCGCCAGCTCCTCGGCCCGGCCGACATCGCGGGTGACGCGGGCGAGGCCCGCGATCAGTCTCGGGGCCTCGATCCGGAAGACCGCCTCGATGGCGGGGTGTGCATCGCTTGCCGTCATGGCCTGCGATACACACCATCAGCATGGAAGCTGGCAAGCGGCTCAGCCGTTGTCGCCGACTTCCTTCTTGAGACGCTTCCAGGCCGCGTCGGCCTCGGGCGAGACAGCATCGCCGAAATCGGCGAGATCGACGACCTGGCGGATCTCGATCTCAGACGGCCCAGGCATCGGGTTGGGGCAGCGCTTGACCCAGGCAATCGCCTCGTCGAGCGACTTGCACTCCCAGAGCCAGTAGCCGGCGACCAGTTCCTTGGTCTCCGCGAACGGCCCGTCGACCACAGCGCGCTTCTCGCCATCGAACTGCACGCGTGCGCCCTTGGCGCTCGGCTGCAGCCCGTCACCGCCCTTCATGATGCCGGCTTTCACCAGCTCTTCGTTATAGGCCATCATGGCGTCGACCAGCTCGCGGGTCGGCGGGGCGCCGGCTTCGCTGTCCTTGGTCGCCTTGACCAGAACCATGAAACGCATCTGTCTTCTCCGCTTGGTTGGAGCGGCGCGGGCCTCGCCTCGCACCGGTCTGGTTGAATGACGTTCTGAGACTGTCAGCCGGCGCGCTTCTCCGTCTCGGCACGCAGGCGTTCTTCCTGCTCGCGCAGCTCCGGCGTCAGGGCCTCGCCGAAATCCTCCATCTCGAAGATCGGGCGCAGCTCGATCTCGGTGCCGCCGTCGAACGGCGCGCGCTTCAGCCACTCGACCGCCTCGTCGAAAGAGCGGACCTGCCAGATCCAGAAACCGGCGAGCAGCTCCTTGGTCTCGGCGAAGGGGCCGTCGGTGATCACCCTCTGCGATCCTGAGAAGCGCATGCGCACCCCCCTCGAACTCGGATGCAGACCGTCGCCCGCCAGCATCACGCCGGCCTTCACCAGCTCCTCGTTATAGGCGCCCATCCTGGTGAGGATGTCCTCGCTCGGCATCACGCCGGCTTCGCTGTCCTTGTCGGCCTTGACCAGAACCATCACACGCATCGGTCTTCTCCTCTCTGTCTTGGTTGATTTCGCTTCGGTATGGGGCGGGAGAATTCCCGCCCTCTGTCGTCACGTCGAACGAGGCGCGCCCCGATCGACAGGCCTGCGAATTTTTTTTCAGCCCCTGGCCGCATATTTTTCGCGGCGGGCGATTTCGGCGGCGCTCGGCTCGGCGAACTCGAAGGAGCCGGTGGTGACCTCGCCCTCGCGGCGATAGGTCGCCATGAGGACGCCGGTGCTGGACGCGCTGCTCTCGGTGAGCTTGAAGGCGGCGGGCATGGCGCCCTTGCCGAACAGCCGCTTGCCCTTGCCGAGCACCACCGGGAAGGTCAGCAGCGTGATCTCGTCGATCAGGTCCTTCGCCAGCAGCGCCTGGATCAATTCGCTCGAGCCCTGCAGCAGGAGCTTGCGCCCATCCTGGCGCTTCAGCGCCGCGACTTCCGCCGCGACATCGCCATGGAGCGCGACGCTGTTCTGCCAGCTCAGCGTCTGCGGCTCCGAGGTCGCGACATATTTTGTGATGGCATTGAACTTGACCGCGATCGGATCGTCGCCGGCATAGGGCCAGTGCGCCGCGAAGATGTCGTAGGTCCAGCGGCCGAGCAGCAGGTCGAATTCTTCGGACAACGCCTTGTCCATCACCTTGCCCATCGCCTCGTCCCAGTAATGGAAGGTCCAGCCGCCATGGCTGAAGCCGCCCTGCGGATCCTCCTGCGGGCCGCCCGGCGCCTGCATGACGCCATCGAGGGACACGAAGGTGGCAGCAACGACTTGTCTCATCTGATCTCTCCCGAACGCGCGGGAGCCTGGTCCCCGCATTGCGTCTGTCGAAGCTCGGGCGGGCGCCGCAATGACCAGCGGCCTCCGCTGCTTCTTGCTGACACGTCGAATGGGAAAACGCCGGATCGACAGGTCCTCGAAAAAAATTTCACCGGGGGCAGCCGCGCGGCGTACGGCACCCGTTTCCTGTCACCCCGATCGCATCGGTTGAGCCTTTGGCCGAAGCACCCTAACTATCGGGGCGAACGGCGCGCCATGCCGAAACAGCGATCGCTCAGAGAGCCCCACCATGCCGGCAACCAGACTGGTCGACCGCGGCGTCATCCGCGTCAGCGGCGACGATGCCCGCGACTTCCTCGACAACATCGTCACCAACGCGATGGAGACCGTCACGCCCGAGCGCGCCGGATACGGCGGGCTGCTGACACCGCAAGGCAAGATCATCGGCGATTTTCTGGTTGTCGCCGTGCCGAACGCGGAAGGCGGCGGCTTCCTGCTCGATACGTCCTTGCTCCAGATCCCCGACCTGATGAAGAAGCTGAAGCTCTACAAGCTGCGCGCCAAGGTCACGCTCGACGATCTCAGCGAGCGAGCGACGGTGATCGCCGCGACCGATGGCGGCAGGCTGCCGGCCGATGCCGGGCTGGTCTATGCCGATCCGCGCCTCCCCGAACTCGGCGAGCGCGCCATCGTCGACCGCGATGGCGCCGACGAGCTCGTCGATGCGTCGATGGACGACTACCACGCCCGTCGCATCGGCCTCGGCATTCCCGATGGCGGGCGCGATTTCCTCTATGGCGACACCTTCCCGCATGAAGCGCTGTTCGACCAGCTCGGCGGCGTCTCCTTCAGGAAGGGTTGCTATATCGGCCAGGAGGTGGTCTCGCGCATGCAGCACCGCGGCACCGCCCGCTCGCGCGTCGTGCCGGTCGTCTTCAGCGAGGGCCTCAATCCGGATGACGGCGTCGAGGCCAGCGCCGGCGGCAAGACGCTCGGCCGCGTCGGCTCCTGCGCCAATGGCCGCGGCCTTGCCCTGTTGCGGCTCGACCGGGTGGCGGATGCGCTCGCCGCCGGCCACGAACTGGACGCCGGTGGCCTTGCCTTCACGCTGGCGCCCAAGCCGTCCTTCATCCGCTTCCCCTATCCGGGCGAGCCTGAATTCGGAGCTGCGGCATGACCGACGTCATCGGCGGGCGGGCGGCGGTCGAGGGACCCGACGGCCGATATCGCTGCATCTGGCCGGGGAGCGATCCGCTCTATCTTGCCTATCACGACACCGAATGGGGCGTGCCGGAATACGATTCCCGCGCGCTCTGGGAAAAGCTGATGCTCGACGGCTTCCAGGCCGGCCTGTCCTGGATCACCATCCTGAGGAAGCGCGACGCCTTCCGCGCCGGCTTCGCCGGTTTCGAGCCCGAGACGGTCGCCCGCTTCGGCGAGGCCGATGTCCAAAGGCTGCTGGCCGATGCCGGCATCGTGCGCCATCGCGGCAAGATCGAGGGCACGATCCGCAATGCGCAGGCCTATCTCAGGCTGAGCGAAAAGGGCCCCTTCGCCGACTTCCTCTGGAAGCATCTCGACGGACGCGTGATCCAGAACGCCTTCCGCACCCATGAGCAGGTTCCGGCCGAGACCGCCGTCTCCAAGGCGATTTCCAAGGAACTCAAGGCGGCCGGCTTCACCTTCTGCGGCCCGACCATCGTCTATGCGGTGATGCAGGCCTGCGGCATGGTCAACGACCACCTCACCGGCTGCTTCCGCTGGCAGGAATGCGCGGCCCTCGCCCGCGACACGCGCCCCGCCGCCTGATGGCCAAACCGCCCGCTCCGCCGCGCGCCTGGCAGCGCATGCTCTCGGGCCGGCGGCTCGATCTGCTCGATCCCTCGCCGCTCGATGTCGAGATCGAGGACATCGCCCATGGCCTTGCGCGCGTCGCCCGCTGGAACGGCCAGACACGCGGCGCGCATTCCTTCTCGGTTGCGCAGCATTGCCTGCTGGTCGAGGCGATCGCCGGCCATCTCAATCCGGACTGGCCGCGGGACTGGCGCCTGATGGCGCTGCTGCACGACGCACCGGAATACGTCATCGGCGACATGATCTCGCCGTTCAAGGCAGTGATGGGCGATGCCTACAAGGGCGTCGAACTGCGCTTGCTTGGCGCGATCCATCTGCGCTTCGGCCTGCCGGCGGCAACGCCGGCGATCGTCAAGCGCAAGACCAAGGACGCCGACAAGATCTCGGCCTTCCTGGAAGCGACCGAGCTCGCCGGCTTCGAGCGCGAAGAGGCCCTGCGCTTCTTCGGGCGGCCTCAGGCTTTGCCGCGCGAGGTGCTGGCGCTGATCGAGCCGCAGGCGACGGAAGTGGCGCAGGGGGCGTTTCTGAAGCGGTTTGCGGAGCTGGCCGAGCGGTAGTGCCATACGTCATTCTCGGCCGGAGCGCAGCGAAGAGCCGAGAATCTCAGGACGAGAAGGCACTGGTTTCCGAGATGCTCGGGTCAAGCCCGAGCATGACGCTCTTTGCTCAATAACAGGACACGAATTCCCGGTAGACCCAGCCCACCACATGATTCCGCCCGCGCGGGCTGATCAGGGCCCAGGGTCGGCCGCGCTCGTCGAAGGACGTATTCATCACGCGGATGCCGGCGCCATTGCTGACGCGGCCGATGATCTCGCCATTCGGCGTCTCGCGGATGTTGAGCGGCGTGCCCGTCGGGTCGGTGACGGCGCAACGGTTCTGGGCGAAGGCCGGCGCAGCCGATAGGCACGCGGCGAATGCGGCTGTCAGAAGGCCGAGGCGGATGGCGGTCATGAACATATCCCCTGATCGTCAACCGGCACGCCCCGCGCCGTGACACGCATTTGCAATGGCGGCGTCAGGGCCGCTTTCGCGTCCACTACGGATTGTTTCCATTCGTGATCAGATCATCTGACATTCTCTGCGGTTCCAGCCATAATCACGAAGCCCCATAATGCACTCATTCGATCGCAGCTCTGGGAGATGACAGCCATGACCGCCCCGACCAGCCTGAAGCTTCCTGCCGGCGTCGTCGTGAAGGGCGCGCTCGCCGAGCGCTATGACGAGGTCCTGAGCCATGACGCGCTCGCTTTCGTCGCCGATCTGCAACGCCGCTTCAACGAGACCCGCAAGCGCCTGCTCGCTCTGCGCAAGGAGCGCCAGAAGCGCTTCGATGCCGGCGAGACCCCGGACTTCCTGCCTGAGACCAGGCACATCCGCGAGGGCGACTGGAAGGTTGCGGCCATCCCGGCCGATCTGCAGGACCGCCGCGTCGAGATCACCGGCCCGGTCGACCGCAAGATGATCGTCAACGCGCTGAACTCCGGCGCCAAGGTCTTCATGGCCGATTTCGAGGATGCCTCCTCGCCGGTCTGGGCCAACATGGTCGAGGGCCAGATCAACCTCAAAGACCGCTGGGCCGGCAAGATCGACTTCACCGATGCGACCTCGGGCAAGGCCTACAAGCTCAAGGACAAGCCCGCCGTCCTGATCATCCGCCCGCGCGGCTGGCATCTGCCGGAACGCCATATCGAGATCGACGGCGAGATCGCCTCGGGCTCGCTGGTCGATTTCGGCCTCTATCTCTTCCACAACGCCAAGGCGGCGCTGGCCCAGGGCTCGGGCCCCTATTTCTACCTGCCCAAGCTCGAGAGCCATCTCGAGGCGCGCCTCTGGAACGACGTCTTCGTCGCCGCCCAGACCGCGCTCGGCCTCAAGACCGGCACGATCAAGGCGACCGTGCTGATCGAGACCCTGCCGGCCGCCTTCGAGATGGACGAGATCCTCTACGAATTGCGCGAGCACATGGCCGGCCTCAACTGCGGCCGCTGGGACTACATCTTCTCCTTCATCAAGAAGCTCGCCCGCAACAAGGCCTTCGTCCTGCCCGACCGCTCGCAGGTGGTGATGACCAAGGCCTTCCTGCGCGCCTATTCGCTGCTCTTGATCAAGACCTGCCATCGCCGTGGTGCCTTCGCCATGGGTGGCATGGCGGCGCAGATTCCGGTCAAGAACAATCCCGAGGCCAATGCCGCCGCCTTCGCCAAGGTCAAGGCCGACAAGGAGCGCGAGGCCGGCGACGGCCATGACGGCACCTGGGTCGCCCATCCCGATCTCGTCCCCGTCGCGATGGAGGTGTTCGATCGGCTGATGCCGCAGCCGAACCAGCTCGGCAAGCTGCGCGAAGATGTGCAGGTCGGGCGCGAAAACCTGCTCGAAGTGCACGAGGGCACCCGCACCGAGGAAGGCTTCCGCGAGAATATCCGCGTCGGCGTGCAGTATCTCGAGGCCTGGCTGCGCGGCCGCGGCGCCGTGCCGATCTACAACATGATGGAGGACGCCGCGACCGCCGAGATCAGCCGCGCCCAGATCTGGCAGTTCGTCCAATACGGCGTCGCGCTCGAAGGCGGCGCCAAGGTCGATGCCGACCTCTTCAAGCGCTGCCTGCCCGAGGAAATGGCGCGGGTGAAGAGCGAGCTCGGCGCCGAGGCCTATGACAAGGGCCGCTTCCCCGAGGCGATCGACCTGTTCTCGAAGCTCTCGCTGGCGCCGGAGTTCGAGGAGTTTCTGACCGTGCCGGCTTATAGCAAGCTCGGCTGAGTTGACGTCTCGCGCCGCTCATATGGGCGGCGCGAGTTTGCTTTCTTTTTCTGATCATAGATGTCAGCATTTGTCCGCAACGGGTGGGAGGCGGCCTTTCTGCCGCCTCCCACGGGCGAACGCGTGGAGGAGATCAGTTCACCGGCTGTGCCTCAGGGAATTTCCAAGTCCCGTCGAGGACAGCTGAGCGCGGCCGGTAGAGCCGTACCATGTAGTTCCAGTCCTTCATGATGGGCAGGCAATTCGGCACCTTGCCGTCACATCCACCGAACCGGACCAACACCGCGCCCTCCTGATCGGCCTTTGCGGTGATGTTGTTCAGGGTGTAGGCGTTATATGGGTTCTTTTGATAATATCCCTCGCCGTTATAAAGGCTGACTGACCAGAAACCGTCGACCGGCACGTCCTTCACTTTCAGCGTATAGTTCGTGCCGCCATCGTTCTTCGGCGGGACTACATTGAGATAGATGGCATCTTGAGGCGCGTTGGCGCCCCAGGCCGAGGCGGCGCCAATCAGATACTGAACCGGATCGACGTCACCCTTCCTGCCGAAGGCGCGGCGCGTATCAGCAACGGTTGTCGCAAGAACCAGAAGCGCGTCCCGAACCTTCGTCTGACTGGTCTTGTCCCAGTTCGGGATTTCGAATTTCCCCGGCCCGCCCGGCTGAGAAACCTTGATCGCATCCTGAAGCGCATGAACGCGCTTCAAATCCTCCGCGTCATTCGGGTCAACCAGGGTGCGAACGCCAGCGAGCACGTAGCGTGTTCCGACTTTCGCCTTATCGATGGTGCGTTCATCAAGACCGTATTCGGTCCACGTGTATTGGTCCTCAGTGATGATCTGCAAGGACATGTACCGCTGCCCGGCATCGGGCAGCGTGATGGTGACCGGACCGGCATCAAGATCGAAGACACGCGAGGAATACAATGTATCCCGGTTTCCACGGATGACGGGTTGATGATCGATCGGGATGAGATCCCGGATGTGGTGCCAGGCACCAAATCCACCGCCATTGACCGAATTGGTGAAATAGCGATCGGTTTCAGCCCGCACAAAGTTGTCGACCGTTACAGGCACGGGCGCCTGGGCAAAGGCGGGGGCGCCCATCACTAACCCGAGCCCGAGGATCGACACTGCGAAGCTTCTCATGGGGACCTCCCTACTGCGCCGCGACGCGTTCGACGTCCGGCAAACGCCCAACCTAGACCTGCAAACTACACTGCCCGAGAGCGGACACTCCAGACGTCGGCAATGGGCCAACTCCGGCCGCCGGTACCTCCCGGCTTGTATGTCCCGAGATGGGTCGCCAGCAGACATCCCACTTGACGACGACTATCGGTGCCGACAGTGTCGCAAGGCATGTTCAGGAACCGGACCATTTGCGACCGACGCCGACGCCGCTTCATCCGAGCGGCGGCTTCTTGGCTGCGCGTCGATCAGCGTCCTTCCGCGTGAAGGCCTCACCATAGGCCACAGCCGAAGCGACTTCGACCCGCATTCCTGAACCCCCGCAGCCCTCGGCTCCGGGGGTTTTTGTTTGCCCGCCCCCCAAAGAGGACACCACCATGAGCATTCGCGTCGGCATTGTCGGCATCAGCGGTTTTGGCGGCGGCGAGGCGCTGCGCCTGATCGCGAGCCACCCGTCTTTCGAGCTGGTCTACGCCGCCGGCGAGAGCAGCGCCGGCAGCCGTCTGGTCGACCGCTTCCCCGGTGTGCCGGCCAAGCTCGCCGAACTGGTGATCGAGAAATGGGACCCTGCGACCCTGCCGAAGCTCGACCTGCTGTTCGCCTCGCTGCCCACCGGCGCCTCGGCCGAGGCGCTGGCACGCGTCCCCAGGCACGTGAAGATCGTCGATATCGGCGGCGATCACCGCTATGTCGACGGCTGGGCCTATGGCCTCGCCGATATCTGGCCGGCTGAGATCGAGGGGCAGACCCGCGTCGCCAATCCCGGCTGCTTTCCCGCTGCGACGCTGACCCCGCTCGCGCCGCTGCTGGCCGACAGGCTGATCGAGCCCGGCAATATCGTCATCGACGTCAAGACGGGCATCTCCGGTGCCGGCCGCGGCGGCGACAGCAAGTTCGGCTATGCCGAGAGCAACGAGAACCTGGTGCCCTACGGGCTGCTCAAGCACACCCACATGCCCGAGATCGCCAGCACGATCGAGCGGCTGAGCGGCGGCAGCGCGGCCGGGCTGGTGTTCACGCCGCATCTGGTGCCGATGACCCGCGGCATCCTCGCCACCATCTATTGCCGCGGCCGCGCCACCACGGAGCAGTGCCTTGACGCAGCACGGCGCTTCTATGCCGGGCGTTCCTTCGTCCGCGTGACCGACAGGCCGCCGCAGACCAAATGGGCGACCGGCTCGAACCTCGCTTTCGTCAGCTATGCGGCCGATCCCGAGCGCAACCTGGTGATCGCGCTGGGCGTGGTCGACAATCTCGGCAAGGGAGCGGCGGGCCAGGCGGTGCAGAACGCGAACCTGATCTGCGGCCTGCCGGAAACCGCGGGGCTGGACGGCGCACCCGTCTGGCCGTGATGACGGCGGGCCTCCGCGCAGTTGTTCAATCTGCTGCGGAGGTCCGCTCATGCGCGGAAGCGGAGCCGGCGTCGCGGTTCAAAAGCCGTGCAGCGCGATCATGATCGCGAAGGCGATGGTGAACAGGAGGCCGGCCAATATCGGCGCGGTCACGATGAAGGCGGCCAGGATCGGATGGCGGTTCCGCCACGCCAGCGCCGCGGCCGAGACCGCGATCACGGGCAATGCGAGGAAGTAGGCCAATGTGAGCCGCGTTTCGGCGTTGACGTCGAACCCGCTGCGGATGACGGCTGACAGAGTCCCCAGCCATCCCAGCATCCAGCACGCGGCCACGGCGAGGGTCGCGCCGCGCAGATCGCGCCGGGCGATGAACATGAAGGCCACCGCAGCGGCTGCGAGCTGGAGCGCGCCTGCTGCCGGAACGATCCAGCGCTCGATTCCCGTGTAGAGGTCCGGCGCCCCGAAAAACGGCAGCAGCAGCGAAGACAGCCCGAAATAGGCGGCGAGCCCGGCCGACAGGATGAGAAGCAGCCAGCCCGCCCTGCCGAAGAACGAGCTGCCGCCGGGCTCGACATTCGCCACCGCCACCTCGTTCGATTACAAGCGCGGAAGATAGCGGCTCGAGCATCCTCGCCTCCCGCCTCCTAGCCCATTCCCCACGATAGCGAGCAGCGCACGCGCCTGCCAAGCCTCGCGGCCGCTCCGCGGCCCCTCAATCGGTACAACCTGCGGGGTGGCCTCGGGTGGTGGGGACAGCATTCGGGCGTGGGCAGCGGAACTGACCGCGCGCTGATCTCGAAAGGCGAAAATCGCTCCTGCAATCAGCCGTCCTCGCCCGGCGCAAGAATTGACGCTCCGGCCTTTGCAACCGCCCCCGCGCCCCCTATTTCGGCTCTTTCCATCGGAGCAAGACCATGCGGCTCGTGATCCTGTCCGCCTTCGCGCTCGGCCTCTTCGCAACCGATGCCGCTCGCGCCGAGGCTCTGAAGCCCGAGCGCAAGGTCGAGGCCACCTCCGACTTCGCCGGCAAGAAGCCGCGCAAGGCCGCCAAGGACATCAGCGGCATCGCCTGCCGCCCGCCTGCCGGCGGCGACTATCGCTGCCTCGTGATCAATGACGAGAACAAGGCCGCCCAGTTCGCGACGCTGAAGCAGGGCGCGATCATGCCAGGCCCGAGCCTGCCGTTGATCAAGGACAGCGCCCCCGCCGGCGCAAGCGGGCGCCAGCCGACGATCGGCTGCCCGCAGCAGGGCGATTTCGAGGATTTCGACGGCGAGGGCGTCGCCTTTGCCGACCGCCATTTCTATGTCGTCGGCTCGCATGGCTGCTCGCGGCGCAGCGGCGAATACCGGCCTTCCTCCTTCCTGCTGGCCCGGATCGCTGCCGGCAACGGCGAGGCGGGCACGCCCGAGCTGAGCTGGCGCGTCGCCGATCTGCTCGGCGCGGCCGGCGAGGTCGCCCCCTTCGTCGGCAAGGCACTCGACGAGACGAGCAACGGGCTCAACATCGAAGGCCTCGCGGTGGTCGGCGATCGGCTCTGGCTCGGCCTGCGCGCGCCAACACTTGGCGGGCGCGCCTTCCTCGTCGGCGGCAGCGTCGCCGAACTGTTCAAGCCGGGCAGCGAGCCGGGAACGGGCAAGCCGCAGCTCCTCGCCTTTGCCGCCGGAGCTCAGCGCGGCGTGCGCGATCTCGCCCCGCTCGCCGATGGCCGCCTGCTCGTCCTCGTCGGCCCGGCGCAGGAGCAGGACGTACCCTATGCGATCATGCTGCTCGACCCCGCTGACCCAGCCGGCGCCAGCGAGCTCGGCCAGCTGCCCCGGCGCAAGGACGGCAAGGCGGAGGCGCTCGCCGTGCTGGCCCAGGAGCGCGGCGAACTGCGCGTCCTCGTCGGCTATGACAGCGTGAAGAACGGCGGCTTCGAGGAATACCGGCTGAAGCTGCCCTGATCGGAATGCAGCCTTTCCGGCTGGCCCCGGACATGCGATGCGCATGGCCATGAGCTTCCTTGCGCGCCTCGATTCGACCGTCTCCCGCTATCTCGCCGAGGTCGCAGGCCCGCGCGAACGGCTGGCACTGCTGCGCTGGCAGATCTCCGAGCGCCATATCCTCGACCGGCGCGAGACCATGCCGGGCCATGTCACCACCAGCGCCTTCGTGCTCTCGCCCGACCATGCGCAGGTGCTGCTGATCGACCATGTCGTGATCGGCCGCTGGCTCCAGCCCGGCGGCCATTACGAGCCGGCCGCGAGCTTCCACGGCTCGGCACTGCGCGAGGCGGTAGAGGAGACCGGCGTCGCCGCTGCGGTCCTGCATTTCTGGCATCGCGACGGCGATCTGCCCTTCGCCATCGACAGCCATGAGGTGCCGGGCAATCCGCGCCGCAGCGAGCCGCCGCACATCCATCACGACCTGCAATATCTCTTCATCGCCGATCCCGCCCTGCCGCTGATCGCCCAGGAAGAGGAAGTCCATGCCGCCGCCTGGAAGCCCATCGCAGCTCTGGCGGAGATCGCGCCGGTGGCGTTCGCAAGGCTGCGCACCGTGGACGTCCCAGGCTGAGCCGCCAGCGCCTGTTGCATTGCAGCAACAATACGCCGGTATAGCGCAGTGACCGAAGAGTGCATGTTGCGACTCATTCGCATTTACTCGACAGTGGGTTCGTCAACAGGATCGCCAGCCATGCTGAAGCCCGCCGTCGTCGCTCTCGCCGCTGCGAGCCTGTTCTCGCCCGCCTTCGCCGCCGACCTGCCCTCGCGCAAAGGCGCCCCGGCCGTGCCGCCCGTGCTCTCGGCCTGCAGCGAGAGCGAGGGCATCCCGACCGACGCCTTCGGCTTCACCACCGGCTCGGATGTCGCCGATCCCGGCTCCTTCGGTGCCAGCCTGACCTATAATGGCGGCTTCGGTGTCCGCGACGGCCGCCAGGCCGCGCATGGCCTGCAGCTGCAGGGCTCCTACGGGCTCTTCCCCTGCTTCGAGGTCGGCCCTTACCTCCTCGGCGGGTACACCGACGCCACCATCGCCGGCGCCAAGGCCGACAGCCGCAGCGCCGGTGCCGGCGTCGAGATGAAATACCGCCTGCTCGGCCGCGACCTGCACGGCATCGGCCTCACCGTCATCGTCGATCCCAGCTTCAACCGCACCGATCCGACCGGCGCAGGCAACTTCACCACCTACAACACCGGCCTGCGCATTTTCGCCGACAAGACGCTCGTCCCCGGCAAGCTCTACGCCGCGCTCAACCTCTCGCACGACCTGACCTGGACGGGGCCGAGCCCCTATCTGCGCTCCTCGACCTTCACGGTCGGCGGCTCGCTCGCCTGGCAAGTGCTCGACGGCCTCTATCTCAGCGGCGAAGTGCGCCATCAGCGCCGCCACAACGAACTCGGCTTCGGCAAGGAAGCCGGCTACGCCACCTTCGCCGGCCCCGGCATCTTCTGGCAGGCGAGCAAGCAGCTCGCCATCTCGGCCGCCTACAACGTCCAGATTGGCGGAAAGGCCAAGGGCGTGCCGGGCGATCTCGACATCACTAATTTCAGCCAGCATCTGCTGAAGGTGAAGGCGGCCTACAGCTTCTGAGGCACGCGGCAGCGATCAGTCCGGGACCTGCTGCGCGACGGTCGCGCTTGCCTCGGTTTCCGGCTCGCCGGACTGCTGTCGCGAGCTGCCGGCACGAGCGCGGCTGATCGTCTCGACGACATCGGCCGCGAGCTTCTCAAGCAGCTCGCGTTCGCGCTGGTCGAGATTGCGGGCTTCCGCATCGAGGATGCAGAGCGCTCCCAGCACATGGCCGTCGGACGAGCGCAGCGGTGCCCCGGCGTAGAAGCGCAACCCCCAAGCCTTGGCGACGGGATTGTCGGTGAAGCGGGCATCGCGCTCGGTATCGGCGACGACCAACGTCTCGCCGCTGGCCACGACATGGTCGCAGATCGCCGCCCGGCGTGGCAGGGTCGGCCGTCCGGTCTTGTCCCGGCCGAAACCGGAGAGCTCCCTGCTGCCGCCGATGACGATCTCCTGCTCGGCATCGATCGCCGAGATCATCGCCACGTCGACGTCGAAGGCATCGGCCGCGCGCTTGGCGATCGCATCGAGATCGTCGCGCAGCGCCTCGTCGAGAAACGCCGTGCCCTGGAGCGCCGCCACGCGCTCGGCATCGTCGGCCGGCATCGCTGCCACAGCCGGTTCGCTCGCTGTCTCTGGCAATAGGCGCTGGACCCGGCCGATCGTCTCCTGGATCGAGGCCGCAATCTCGTCTGCACCGATCCCCTTGCTCGCCTGCCCTGCCAGCCTCTCGGGCGGCACGGTCCAGAGAACCACGACGATCTTCAACTCCGGCCAGCGCTGCCGCAGGCGCCGGCAGAACTGCCGGGCGGCATTGTCGGGCTCGCCGCTGAAATAGTTGAGGCAGACGATCGGCACCCCGTCGAGATCGAGCCTGGCGACTGCGCCCGTCGTGACATGGGCGATCCTGCGCACCTGCGCCGGGATGCCTTCGAGATCGAGTGCATGGGCCAGCATCTGCGCGGCGATCCCGTCGATCTCCCATTTGCCGCCGATGCAGACCACCTTGGGGGCCAAGCCCTCGGCAGCCGCGGCGGGATGAGCCTCGCGCAACTCCTCCAGCAGCGCCTCCATCCCCTCCGCGATGCGCAGCCGGTGCGCCGCAGTAGCCTGCCGACCGTAATCGTCGCTGGCGAGGCGCAGGACCGCGACGCCGACGGCGTCATAGAAAGGCACCACCGCCAGCGTCTCTATCTCGCTTTCGGCGATCTCGATGGCTTCGTCGACATCGCCCGCGAGCAGGCGCTGGTAGATGCGTTCGGTCGGACTAAGCACCGGCACCGAGCCGAGCAGGGTGTCGAGGAATTGCAACTGCGGCAGGGTCTTGCCGAGGACCAATAGGCAGACCGTCAGCGGCGTCGACAGGATCAGGCCGACCGGACCCCAGAGCGCGGTCCAGAATGTCGCGGCGGCGATCAGCGATATCGCCGAGAGGCCAGTGCTGGTGCCGTAGAGCATCGGCTCGACGATATTGTTGCTGATGAGCTCGAGCCCCGCGATCAGCGCCAGCGTCCACAGCACCATGTGCCAGCCGGGATCGACCGCGAACGCCAGCGCCAGCGGAAAGACCGCGGAAATCAGCGCACCAAGATAAGGCACGAAGCGCAGCACGGCTGCGACGACGCCCCAGAGCAGCGCACCGGGCACGCCGATCAGCCACAGGCCGAGCGCCAGCGGGATGGCGAAGGTCGTGTTCACCACGAGCTGCATCAGAAGATAGCGGCTGATCCGCCTGCCGGCATCCTCGATCGCATCGGTCGAGCGGTGCAGGTTGCCGCCAAGGATGCGCAGCAGCCGGTCACGCAGGTCGGTCCGGTCAAGCAGTGCCAGCACCACGAAGACGAGGACGATACCGGCCGTCGCCAGCGGTTCGAGCACACGGCCGAGCCAGACCAGCGCGACCTGCATCTGGGTGCCCGGCGCTGGCACGATCTCGACCCGCTGAGCACCGGCGCCCTGCACCGATTCCACTTCCTTTTGCAGGGACGCGATCGCGTTGAGCGCGCCATCGAGCATCCCCGGCGCCCTGAACTGCGCCTTGAGATCGTTGAGCTTGTTATGGATGGTCGATTGATAGCTCGGCAGTTGCTCGCCCAGCGAACGGACCTGCGTTCCCAGCACGAGGAAGAGGCCGGCGAGGAGAACGAGCACGACGGTCATCACCGCCACGATCGCGATCACCTTGGGCAGCCCGCGCCGGCGCAGCCACAGCACCGGGGGATTGAGCGCGAAGCCGATCAGGAAGGCGAAGGCGAGCGGGATCAGGATGTCCTGCCCGTAGTAGAGTGCTGCGATGATCACCGCAGCCGAGACGAGCGCCGCCGCCACCTTTACGATGTCCGCCCCGGCCAGGTCGGCCGCAGCGATGGCGCCCGCCTCTGGCTGGACCCCCCTTCGGCTCGGAGCCGGTGTCGTTGTCATGGCGAAGCCCCCCGGCCCGCATTGGGTCGCCTTATGAACGTTAGAGGGGCTGCCCGGTTCCCCGGCATCCCAATCTGCATTGCGAACTGCAAGGCGCAGACGCTAAGACGAAGGACGTTCAACCACTGGTATCGGCGATGGCGCGGGAAGAGGCCGGAAACGGCGCATCGGACAAGGCCGGGATGATCTGCCGGGCGCTGCGCCGCGCGATCATCGAGCGCGCGCTCGAGCCCGGCGCGGCCTTGCCCGAGGATGCGCTCGGCGAACGCTTCGGTGTCAGCCGTACGCTGGCGCGCCATGCGCTCGCCCAGCTCGCCGCCGAAGGGCTGGTCGAACTGCGCCGCAATCGCTCCGCCGTTGTGGCGACGCCGAGCTGGCAGGAGGCGCGCGACACCTTCGACATCCGCATCGAGCTGGAGCGGCTCGTCGTGCGCCAGCTCGCCGGCCGGCTGAGCAAGGCGCAGCTTGCGACGCTGCGGGCCCATGTCGACTCCGAGGATGAGGCGCGTGGCGGGCCCGACGCGATCTCGATCCGGCTCGCGACCGAGTTCCATATCCTGCTCGCAGAGATGACGGAGAGCCCGATCCTCATCCGCTATGTCAGCGAGCTGTCCTATCGCTGCTGCCTGATCCTGTCGCTGTACAGCCGGCCGCATTCCTCGGAATGCGGCGTTAACGAGCACCGCCTGCTGATCGACGCCCTTACGACCGGCGACGTCGAAAAAGTCACGAGACTGATGCACAGTCATCTCGATTCGGTGGCGGAGCGCGCGCTGGTAGCCGAGGCCAAGCCGCGCGAACGGGACATCATGGCGATCCTGGCGCCCTATGCGCAGGCCCCTCAACCCGCCGTCAAACCGCGTCCGAAGCGCTCGCTCAAGGCAGCCGAATAATCCGCTCACAACGGCTGGCGGGCGAATTGACGCTGCCGCCTTTCCACCCTACTCGTGAACGCGACGGTTCCCTTACGGGATCAAAAGGGAACGCAGTGCGGATGGCCTGGCCATCTCATGCTGCGGCTGCCCCCGCAACTGTAAGCGGCGAGCCTTTCGCCATACGCCACTGGGACCTCGGCCCTGGGAAGGCGGCGAAGGGCAGCGACCCGCGAGCCAGGAGACCTGCCGTCAGCCGTGGTCACACGCGAACACATCGGCCGGGGTGCGCTGATGGGTGGTAGAACCATGCGCGCCCGGTTTCGGGCGCGGGTGGGGACATCTCGTTCGCGGTGACGTGCCACTGACGTTACCGCCGAGGTTCCCGTGTTCCGTTTGCCAAAGCCCGCCAGGAGCGGGCGTTTCTCACTTGCCTTCCCCCTGCTCGCCGCTTCGACCGTGCTGATATCGCCCGCTGCGCTGGCGCAGTCGGGTGAGAAGCCGATCGCGCTCGACGAGATCGTGATTAGCCCGACCGGCGTTCCGACCCCGGCAAGGGAGATCGCGAGCGCCGTCACCGTCGTCACCGCGAAGGAGATCGAGCGCGAGCAGCGCCGCACCTTGCCGCAGGCGCTCGCCGCCGTTCCCGGCCTCAATATCGTCCAGACCGGCGGGCCGGGCGGGCTTACGTCGGTCTTCATGCGCGGCACCAACTCCAACCACGTCAAGGTGCTGATCGACGGTATCGAGGTGAACGATCCCTCGACGCCGAACCGCTCCTTCGACTTCGGCCAGATGCTGACCACTGACATCGAGCGCATCGAGGTGCTGCGCGGCCCGCAGAGCGGTCTCTATGGCGCCAATGCGCTGGGCGGCGTGATCTCGATCACCAGCAAGCGCGGCGAGGGGCCGCCCAAGGTGACCGGCTCGGTCGAAGCCGGCTCCTATGGCGCCTTCAACAAGAGCCTCGGGGTCAGCGGCGGCGACGACCGCTTCGACTACGCCTTCGGCATCAGCCATTTCAGGGCGGATTCGACACCGGTGACACCACCGGAACTGGTTCCCGCCGGCCGGCGGCGCAACCCCAATTCCTATGACAACTGGAGCTATTCCGCCCGCCTCGGCGCCAGGCTGACCGACACGCTGAGCGTCAACTGGGTCGGCCGCTATATCGACGGGCAATTGCTGTTCACCGGCGATTCCGGCTTCCCGAGCCTGCCCAGCAGCTTCCGGTCCAGCCAGAACTATCGCCAGGCCTTCACCCGCGGCGAGATCGTCTGGGACCCGCTGGGCGGGCAGTTCGTCAACCGCTTCGGCGTCTCCTACAGCAACCAGGATCGCTCCAATCGCCGGCCTAACGCCTTCGGCATCCTCGACGTGCCGACCGAGAACCTCGGTGAGCGCATCAAATACGACTGGCGTGGCGACCTGAAGCTCACCCGGAGCCAGACACTGGTGATGGGGCTGCAATACGAGAACGAACGCTTCGACACGCCCAACAAGACCGTCTCGAACGGAAACCGGGGCGCCTTCGTCGAATTGCAGTCGAACTGGACCGACCGCTTCTTCACCACCGCCAATATCCGCTACGATGACGACGACAAGTTCGGCGGCCACACCACCTATCGCATCGCACCGGTCTTCATCGTGCCAGGCACCGACACCAAGCTGAAGGCGAGCTACGGCACCGGCTTCAAGGCGCCGACGCTGAGCGAACGCTTCAGCGATCCCCGCCCGGCCTTCAACTTCTATGGCAACCCGAACCTCAAGCCGGAGGAAAGCCGCGGCTGGGATGTCGGCTTCGAGCAGCCGCTGGTGAACGGGCAGGTGAATGTCGGTGCGACCTACTTCCACAACGACATCGACAACCTGATCCTGACCAACGCCGCGCGCACCTCCTATACGAATATCGGCCGCGCCACGACCAAGGGTGTCGAGGCCTTCGCGGCGCTGGAACTGACGCCGCAGTTCAAGGTCCGCGCCGACTACACCTTCACCCTGGCCAAGGATGAGACCGCGTATCAGGAGCTGCTGCGCCGGCCACGCCACAAGGCCAGCATCACCGCGAGCTGGGTGCCGATCGAGAAGCTGACCTTGTCGGCGACGCTGATCTATGTCGGCGAGCGCATGGATGGGAACCGCGACTTCTCGATCTCCAGGATGCGCGCACCGGGCGCCGCCATCGTCAACCTCGCCGCCGACTACAAGGTCGACGAGAAGCTCACCGTGTTCGGCCGCGTCGATAACCTGTTCGACAAGCGCTACGAGAACCCGGTCGGCTTCCTGGTGCCGGGCCTCAGCGCCTTCGGCGGGATCAGGGTGAGCCTGTGAGGCTGTCGAGCTCCGCCGTCATGCTCGCCCTTGCGGCGAAAGATGACGCGGGTCGTCCGATGAAGAACGCGGGGAACCCTTCTCCCGTGTGGGAGAAGGGCAGGGATGAGGGCCTGCCCTCGCCCCTTGAAGTCGCAGCGGCGCCGTCGCGCGCCAATAATCAGCGGCGGTCCCTCACCCCTATCCCATCCGGGAGAGGGGTTCCCCGCGGATACGCTTGCCGCCATCGCATACTGACGACTCTTCAGCAGACCGTTCTCCGTCTGAGTGCGGCTGTTCTCTGCCTGGTGGCCGCGAACGCCGCCACCCACGCCGACGACATACCCGCGAAGCCGCAGCGCATCGTCTCGCTCAACATGTGCACCGACGAGCTGGTGCTGCGCCTCGCCTCCCCGAAGCACGTCGCGTCGGTGACCTGGCTGTCGCAGAACCCGCGCAACGCCAACATGGCTGCGCGCGCCCTGACGATCCCGGCCAATCACGGGCTGGTCGAGGAGGTGCTGGCGCACAAGCCCGACCTCGTGATCGCCGGCGCCTATACGACTCGTTCGACCGTCGCGCTGCTGAAGCGCGTCGGCGTGACGGTCCGCGAATTCGGCGTGCCGGGGAACCTTGCCGAGATGCGCGCGCAGATCCGCGACATGGCGAACCTGCTCGGCGAGCAACAGAACGGCGAAGCCCTGATCGCGGAGATCGACAAGCGTCTCGCCGCGCTGGCGGATCGCCCTCGCCCGGCGCATCCGCGTGCGATCGTGCTGCGCCCAAACGGCTTCACCACCGGGCGCGGCTCGCTCGTCGACGAGATCCTGACGGCAGCGGGGCTGACCAACCTCGCCGCCGAGCTCGGCATCGACAATTACGGCCAGATCGCGCTCGAGACGGTCGCGCTCGGCAAGGCCGATATCCTGATCCTCAACACTACGCCGGACGGCCCGCCCTCGCTGGCGCACGAGATCCTGCATCACCCTGTTTTTACTCGCCTCGGCGACCGGCTAAAGCTCGTCGCCCTGCCCTCGAAGCTCTGGACCTGCGCCGGCCCGGCCGTGATCGACGCGATCGAACTGCTGCTCGACGCAAGCGCGCCGACGACAGCCGGGAAAAGCCCATGAGCAGCGCTGCCATGCCATCGTCCACATCCGAACGGATGTCCTATTGGCGGCTCGTCGCCCTGCTCGCTGCCGCGACGCTCGTCATGGCGGCGCTGTCTCTCGCCGTCGGCTATGCCCGGCTCGACCTTGTCGCCGCGCTTGGCGACTGGCTCGCCGGCCGGCAGAGCCTGCCCGCGCTCGTGCTCGTCGAACTCCGCCTGCCGCGCGCCATCCTCGGCGCGCTGGTCGGCTTCAGCCTCGGCCTCGCCGGCGCTGCGATGCAGGGGCTGCTGCGCAACCCGCTGGCCGAGCCCGGCATCGTCGGCATCTCCAGCGCCGCCGCCTTCGGCGCCGTCACCGTGTTCTATTCCGGCTTTGCGGGAGCCTTCGCGCTCGCTTTGCCGCTCGGCGGCATCGCCGGGGCGCTGCTCGCGGTCCTCTTGCTCTTTGCCCTCAATGGCCGCGGCGCCGGCACGATGACGCTGATCCTCGCCGGCGTCGCCATCAACAGCTTCGCCGGGGCGATGACCTCGCTCGCCCTCAACCTCGCGCCCAATCCCTATGCCGCGCTGGAGATCGTGTTCTGGCTGATGGGCTCGCTCGCCGATCGCAGCCTGGTCCATGTCTGGCTGGTGCTGCCGCTGATGCTGGTCGGCTGGGCCCTGCTGCTCTCGTCCGCGCCGGCGCTGGACGGCCTCACCCTCGGCGAGGACACCGCGCGCAGCCTCGGCTTCGACCTGACCTGGCTGCGGATGCGATTGATCGGCGGCGCGGCCCTCGCCGTCGGCAGCGCCGTCGCCGTCACCGGCGCGATCGGCTTCGTCGGGCTCGTCGTGCCGCACCTCTTACGCCCGCTAGTCGGCCACAAGCCCGGCCGGCTCCTGCTGGTCAGCGGGTTTGGCGGCGCGATCCTGCTGCTCGCCGCCGACACGGCGCTGCGGCTCATGCCGATCCGGCCCGAACTCAAGCTCGGCGTCGTCACCGCGCTGATCGGCGCGCCCTTCCTGTTCAGCCTGATCCAGCGCCTGCGGCGGGAGGCGTGATGCGTATTGAAGCGAACGGCATCGCGATCGCCTTCGACGGCAAGCCGATCCTCACCGGGATCGATCTTGCGCTACGGCCGGGCGAACTCGTCGGCCTGATCGGCGCCAATGGCGCCGGCAAGACCACCTTGCTGCGCATCCTAGCCGACCTGCTGCCGCCAGCAGCAGGCACGGTCCTTTATGACGGCAAGCCCGCCAGGACGCTGGGACGCCGCGCACTTGCACAGCGCCTCGCCTTCCTTGCCCAGGGCGGCAGCGTGCAATGGCAGATGCGGGCGGAAGCCGTCGTCGCGCTCGGCCGCCTGCCGCATCGTCGCCCCTTCGCCGACCTGACCGAGACCGACCGCGCCGCGATCGACAAAGCTTTCGCCGCGACCGATGCCAGCGCCTTCCGTGAGCGCAGCCTGGGTAGCCTCTCGGGAGGCGAACGCATGCGCGTGCTGCTGGCGCGGGCACTGGCGGTAGAAGCGGAGATGCTGCTCGCCGACGAGCCGCTGGTCGGGCTCGACCCGCGCCATCAGCTCGAGGCGATGGCGCTGTTCAGGCGCATCGCCGCTGCCGGCACCGGCGTCGTCGTCGTGCTGCACGATCTTTCGCTGGCAGGGCGCTTCTGCGACCGGCTCGTCCTGCTCGAAAGCGGGCGCATCCTCGCCGACGGGCCACCCGCCACCGTGCTTGACGATGACAATCTCGCCCGCGCCTTCGGCATCGCGGTCGCGCGCGGCAAGCGTAATGGCGAGGATTTCGTCCAGCCCTGGCGGGCTCTGACCAACGAGGAAGCCAGCCGATGACTGCAGACGACGTGGCCAGCCTGATCCATCAGGAACTCGCCACCCAGACCACGCAGTGGTCTCTCGGCACCTTCGGCGCCATTGCCGAATTCCTGCGCGATCCCGGTGAGCCGGTCGATTTCGGCGACGGGCCGGGCCGGCTCTTCGCCGTCACCGCTCGCGGCGGCATCGGCTTCGACGATCTCTTTGAGGTCAGGCTCGTCGCCTCGGAGACCGCGGTCGGCCAGGGCTGGAGCCATCGCGTCGCGCTCTGCCTGCCGGAGGCCGCCTGCGCGATGAACCGGCGCAGCGTCCTGACCGAGCTCGGGCCCGACGAAGCGGCGCTGCGGCCGCAGGACACCGGCGACATCCTGTTCGACATGGGCCTTGGCACGCTGCAGGTCGACATCTGCATCCGCACCGGCGATCCCGCGCTGATCGCGACCTTTCGCTCCGCTGCCGGCAGGAGCCTGTTCGAGGCCGGCAATCCGGCGATGGGCGCGATCGTCGCCAAGGGGCCACATCGCGTCTTCATCGCGCGCCCAGGCCGCTGCGAGGTCTACCAGCCGATCCCGCCGGCCGACGGCAAGAGCCCGGAAGGGCCGCACACCCATGTCCTGCCGCAATTGCTGCGCAGCGGCCGCACCCATGCGGCGACCGAGCCGGTTCCGGAGGGCTGGGTCCCCTTTGCCCATCTCGTCCCGGCCCATCCGCTGAAGGATGCGATGGGCCGGCCGCGGCCCTGGGACGACGCGGCACATAAGCGTTTCCAGGCGCTCCTCGCCGCGACCGGCGACCCGGAGCTGACGGCGCTGAAGCAACAGGTTGTGACGGCGATCCGCTCCGGCTCCGACGCCGCGAGCTTCCGCGAGCCGGCAAACAAATTCGCCCGTCACACCTTGCGTGTCAGCTTGCGGCAGTTGCGGGCCGGCCCGCCGCTGCCCGGCCTGTCGCGCTGGCTCGAAGCCTTCGACAAGCAGGAGCCAGCGAGCGAAGACGGCGCCGATGCCTACGGCCATGGCTGACGACAGGCCGGAGCCCGGATCACGTCCCGGCGCCGGGCCACGATGCCTTTACACCGGCTCGAAACTACGGGGAGATAGCGTCCTCCTTCGGATGGGCCTTGAATATGACGTTGCGACTGAGCCGTTTCAGCACCCTCACCCTCTGCATCCTCGTCGCGCTCGCGGCCATCCCGCTGGCCTTCAGCCATCCCTGGCTCTGGCTGCCCGGCCTGCTGGCCCTGGCACTGGCGCTGATCGGTCTCTGGGACCTCTCCCAGACCGAGCACGCGATCCGGCGCAACTACCCGGTGATCGGCCATATCCGCTGGTTCGCCGAGCTGGTCCGGCCAGAGCTGCGCCAGTACCTGTTCGAGGCTGACGAGGAGGCGGCGCCGTTCTCGCGGTCGCAGCGCTCGCTGGTCTATCGCCGCGCCAAGAACCTCGCCGGCGATCACCCGTTCGGCACGCTGCTCGACGTCTATCGCGAAGGCTACGAGTTCATCGGCCATTCGACCCGGCCGGCGCCGGTCTCCGATCCCGAGAGCTTTCGCATCACCATCGGCAACGACCAGTGCCGGCAGCCCTATTCGGCGTCCGTCTTCAACATCTCGGCGATGAGCTTCGGCTCGCTCTCGGCCAATGCCATCCGGGCGCTGAACACCGGCGCTCGCCTCGGCCGCTTCAGCCATGACACCGGCGAGGGCAGCATCAGCCCCTATCACCGCGAGGGCGGTGGCGACATCGTCTGGGAACTCGGCAGCGGCTATTTCGGCTGCCGCGACGACAAGGGCCGCTTCGATCCCGAGCGCTTCGCAAGACAGGCCGTCGATCCTCAGGTCAAGATGATCGAGATCAAGCTGAGCCAGGGCGCCAAGCCCGGCCATGGCGGCATCCTGCCGGCGCCGAAGGTGACCCCCGAGATCGCGGCGACGCGCGGTGTCCCGGTCGGACAGGACTGCGTATCGCCAGCGAGCCACAGCGCCTTCTCGACCCCGCTGGAGATGATGGCCTTCATCGCACAGCTGCGTGAACTCTCCGGCGGCAAGCCGGTCGGCTTCAAGCTCTGCCTGGGCCATCCCTGGGAGTTCATGGGGCTCGTCAAGGCGATGCTGGAGAGCGGGGTCGTGCCCGATTTCATCGTCGTCGACGGTGCCGAGGGCGGCACCGGCGCCGCCCCGGTCGAGTTCAGCGACCATATCGGCCTGCCGATGCGCGAGGGCCTGCTCTTCGTCCACAATGTGCTGGTCGGGGCCGGCCTGCGCGACAAGGTCAAGATCGGCGTCGCCGGGCGCATCGTCAGCGCCTTCGATATCGCCAGCGTCCTCGCCATCGGCGCCGACTGGGCCAATGCGGCGCGCGGCTTCATGTTCGCGCTCGGCTGCGTCCAGTCGCTGTCCTGCAACACCAACCGCTGCCCGACCGGCGTCGCGACGCAGGATGCGGTACGCCAGCGGGCTCTCGTCGTGCCGGATAAAGCGCAGCGCGTCCACCGCTTCCACGCCAACACGCTGCACGCGCTGGCCGACATGCTGGCAGCGGCCGGCCTGACCCATCCCGAGGAACTCGGTCCCCACCATCTCGTACGCCGCGTCAGCGCCACCGAGATCCGCCTGTTCTCCGACCTGCACGTCTTCCTGCAGCCAGGCGAATTGCTGACCGGGCTGTGCGAGCACGCCTTCTATCGCCGCAACTGGGATCTCGCCCGCGCCGACAGCTTCGACAGGGTGTCGTGAGCACCTTCGCATCGTCGCAAGGCAGGCATTCCGAACGCGTCCGCCGGTTGTAACAAGACCGTAGCGCTCCTGACAGAAAACGCACAGTATCGACGCGGGATAGGTTTGCGCCCGGTGCTGACAACAGTGGCGGAGCGAGACGGCGAAGAGGAGTGGCCGATGTCTGAGCGTTCCCGGATGGCACGCACGAAGCGGATCTCTTCGACCTTGCCTCTCTCCGTCATGGCGCTTGCGGCCGCCTTCGGGCTTGGAACGGGCGCCCTCGCCCAGCAGCCCGCACCCACCGCCGTCCCTGTCGGCACCGTCATGGCCGAGAAGCGCGCCATCACCCAGACCGCCGATTTCGTCGGGCGGATCGAGGCGGTCAACCGCGTCGACATCCGTGCCCGCGTCATCGGCTATCTCGAAGAGGTCCTGTTCAAGGACGGCGCGACCGTCGCCGAGGGGGCTCCGCTCTTCCGCATCGAGCGCGCGCCGTTCGAAGCGGCGGTCGAGCAGGCGCAAGGCGCGCTCGAGAAGGCCCAGGGCGCGCTCCAGAACGCCACCGTGCAGCGCCAGCGCGCCGAGGAGCTGCTGCGTACCAATGCCGGCTCGGTGGCCATCCGCGACCAGCGCGTCGCCGAGGAAAAGGGCGCGCAGGGGGACCTGACCGTCGCCGAAGCCAATCTGAAGTCCGCCCAGATCAATCTCGGCTACACCGAGATCAAGGCGCCGATCGCCGGTCGCATCGGCCGCACCAAGGTGACCAAGGGCAATGTCGTCGGACCCGACAGCGGCGTGCTGGCCCAGATCGTCAGCGACGACCCGATGTACGTCACCTTCCCGGTCAGCCAGCGCGAATTCCTGGCGCTGAAGACGAACCGCCTGCCGGCGGACGGCTCCGCCCCGCTCGTCAGCCTGAAGTTCTCGGACGGCTCGACCTACGACCAGCAGGGCCGGGTCGATTTTGTCGATGTCTCCGTCGAGCGCTCCACCGATACCGTGCTGGTCCGCGCCACTCTGCCTAATCCGGGGGGCAAGCTCCTTGACGGCACGCTCGTTCGCGTCGGCGTCCAGGCGCCTCAAAGCGAGGAGAAGGTGCTGGTGCCGCAATCGGCGCTGATCGCCGACCAGCAGGGCTCCTACGTCTTCGCCGTCGAGGACGGCAAGGCGGTGGTGAAGCGGGTCAAGGTCGGGGCCGAGGCCGGCTCCTATATCGCGATCGACCAGGGCCTTTCCGGCAACGAGCAGATCGTCATCCAGGGCCTGCAGAACCTCCGGCCCGGTGTGCCGGTGCTGGCCTCGCCGGTGACCCTGACGACCGGCCGGAGCTGACCTCATGCTGAGCTCCGTCTTCGTCGACCGGCCCCGGCTGGCGATCGTCATCGCGCTCGTCACCACGATCGCGGGCCTGATCTCCCTGTTCGCGATTCCCGTCGCGCAGTATCCCGACATCGTGCCGCCGCAGATCTCGGTGCGGGCGTCCTATCCCGGCGCTTCGGCCGCGGTGGTCGAGCAGACCGTCGCCCAGCCGATCGAGGCCCAGATCGTCGGCACCGACAAGATGCTCTACATGAAGAGCGTCAGCGGCAATGACGGCAGCTACTCGCTGCAGGTCTCCTTCGAGCTCGGCACCAACCCCGACATCAACAACGTCAACGTCAACAACCGCGTCCAGCTCGCTCTGTCGAAGCTGCCGCAGGAGGTCCAGCGCAGCGGCGTCGTCGTCAAGAAGCAGTCCTCGGCGCTGCTCGGCGTCATCGCCGTCTATGCGCCGAAGGGCAATTACGACACGCTCTTTGTCTCGAACTACGTCACCATCAACCTGCTCGACGCGATCAAGTCCACGGCCGGCGTCGGCGACGCATCGCTCTTCGGCGCACAGGACTACGCCATCCGCGCCTGGGTCCGCACCGACGCCCTGACCGGCCTCAACATCACCACCGGCGACATCATCGCCGCCATCCAGGGCCAGAACGCGCAGGCCGCGGTCGGTCGCATCGGCGCCCGCCCGATCTCCGACGACCAGCAGCTCCAGCTCAATATCCAGACCAAGGGCCGCCTGACCTCGCCGGAGGAGTTCGGCAAGATCGTGCTGCGCACCAATGCCGACGGCTCGGTGCTGCGGCTCTCGGACGTGGCGCGCCTCGAGCTAGGCGCCGCCAATCTCGACCGCGACACCCGCCTGAACGGCGGTCCGGCTGTGCTGATCGGCGTCTACCAGGCGCCCGGCGCCAACGCCCTCACCGCCCTCGAATCGGTCAAGAAGACGATCGGCGATCTTGAGAAATCCTTCCCGGACGGCCTCGCCTGGAAGGTCACCTACGACCCAACCGCCTTCGTCACCGCCACGATCCACGAGGTCCAGAAGACGCTGATCGAGGCCTTCGTCCTCGTCGTGCTCGTCGTCTACATCTTCCTCGGCAATCTCAGGGCGACGCTGATCCCGACCATCGCCGTGCCGGTGAGCCTGGTCGGCGCCTTCATCGTCCTCAACGCCATCGGCTATTCCGCCAACACCGTCTCGCTGCTCGCGGTCGTCCTCGCCATCGGCATCGTCGTCGACGACGCGATCGTCGTGATCGAGAACGTCGAGCGCGTGATGGAGGAGCATCCGGAGCTCTCGCCGGCCGAGGCGACCAAGCGCGCCATGGGCGAGATCGTCGCCCCGATCGTCGCGATCACGCTGGTGCTGCTCTCGGTCTTCGTGCCGGTCGCCTTCATTCCCGGCATTTCCGGCGAGCTCTTCCGCCAGTTCGCCGTCACCGTCGCGGTCGCGATGGTGCTCTCGGCGATCAACGCGCTGACCCTGTCGCCAGCACTCTGCGCCATCCTGCTGAAGCCGCATCACGGGCCGCGGCGCGGGCCGATCGGCTACATCATGCGCGGCATCGACTGGACGCGCGACCGCTACGGCGACGGCGTGGCGCGTCTCGTGCGCATTTCGGCGATCAGCCTTGCGCTGACCGCGGCCTTCGGGGCCGGCATCTACGCCATGGGCCGGGTCACGCCGACCGGCTTCCTGCCGGAAGACGACCAGGGCGCCTTCTTCGTCGTCGCGCAATTGCCCGACGGCGCCTCGATCGGCCGCACCTCGACGCTCGCCGCCGAGGTCGAGGGCATCCTCAAGACCGAGAGGGCGATCGCCGATTATTCCACGATCATCGGCCTCAACTTCATCGACAATTACTCCCAGCCCAATGCCGGCTTCTTCGTCGTGACCCTGAAGCCGTTCGACCAGCGCACCAGCCCGGAGGATTCGGCCTCGGCCGTCATCGCCCGGCTTGCCCAGAAGTTCCGCAGCGTGCGCGACGGCAATGTCGTCCCGGTCGCGCCGCCGCCGATCATCGGTCTCGGCAGCGGCGGCGGCTTCAGCTACGTGCTGATGGACATGGGCTCCTCCGACGCCAAGGCGCTCGGCCAGGCGCTGCGCGGCCTGACGGTGGCCGCCAACCAGGACCCGCAATTGCGGCGGGTGTTCTCGACCTTCTCGGATTCGGCCCCGTCGATCTATCTCGATATCGACCGCGACAAGGTCCAGATCCTCGGCGTCGCCCTGAGCGACGTCTTCCAGGCGCTGCAGGCCTCGCTCGGCGGCTACTACGTCAACGACATGAACCTGTTCGGCCGCACCTGGCAGGTCCAGGTCCAGGCCGAGGGCACCGACCGCGCCTCGGTCAACGACATCTACCGCATCAATGTCCGCAGCAAGTCCGGCGACATGGTGCCGCTGCGCTCCTTCGTCGAGGCCAGGGTCGTGGTCGGCCCGCAGGCGCTGATCCGCTACAACAACCGCCTGGCGGTGACGCTGCAGGGCTCGCCCGCCCCGGGCGTCTCCTCCGGCCAGGCGCTGAAGGCGATGGAGGCGGTCGCGGCCAAGACCCTGTCGCCGGGCTATCGCGGCGAATGGACCGACGTCTCCTTCCAGGAGAAACGGGCCGAGGGGCAAACGGGGATCATCCTCGCCTTCGCGCTGCTCTTTGCCTATCTCTTCCTGGTCGCGCTCTACGAGAGCTGGACGATCCCCGTGCCGGTGCTGCTCTCGGTCGCGGTCGGTGTCCTCGGCGCCTTCATCGCAATCGTCCTGGCGAAGCTGACGCTCGATCTCTACGCCCAGATCGGCATCGTCGTGCTCATCGGCCTCGCCGCCAAGAACGGCATCCTGATCGTCGAGTTCGCCAAGGAGCTGCGCGAGAAGGGCCACCCGCTGCTGCACGCGGCGACCGAAGGCGCGCGCCTGCGCTTCCGCCCGGTGATGATGACCTCCTTCGCCTTCATCCTCGGCCTGCTGCCGCTGGTGATCGCGGAAGGGCCGTCGAAGCTCGCCCGGCGCGACGTCGGCACGCCCGTCTTCGGCGGCATGCTCGCGGCATCCTTCATCGGCATCTTCGTGATTCCGGCGCTCTATGTGGTCTTCCAAGGGCTGCGCGAGCGCCTGCGGCCCTCGACGCGCCCGAAGGAGGAGCAGGCCTGAGGCGGATCCGCGCGCCGACGGGCGGTCACGCCGGCCCGTCGATGACGATGCAATCCTGTCCTGCGGCCGCCATCGCCTTCAGCTGCGCCAGCGCGATCGCAAGCAGCTCGGGACGGCTGCCGAAGCGGAACTGGACGAGACGCGGCAGTTGTAGCAGCCGCGCGCCTTCCTCGCTCAGCGCGAGCTCGACATGGTCGAGACGCGCCGCCAGCCGGATCACCTCGCGGCCATCGCAGGCCAGATCCTGATCGGTGCGTTCGAGGTAGAGCAGGTCTTCGACCTGCGGCGGCTGATGGCTGCCGCGCTGCCGGCCACATGCGATATGCAGAATGTCCAGCGGATCGCCCGCCGACGCGAACCCCAGAGAGAGCACGAGGAGGTCGCCGTTCTCGGTGAACACCTCCTCGATCTCGAAGCCGTCCACTCCGTTCTCCAAATCGGCGGATCTCCCGTGCTGTCACCCGATATGTGGGAGCCTGGTGCGGGACCGATCCTGCAGCGTGAACCCGCATCATCGCAAATTCCCGCATTGCCGAAGCAGCGGGGATCGGCTATCCAGCCTGCACGGTTTGCGCCCGTAGCTCAGCTGGATAGAGCGTTGCCCTCCGAAGGCAAAGGTCACACGTTCGAATCGTGTCGGGCGCGCCATTTCAAACTCCTTCCTCAATCACCGTCTCCTTGCTGCGCCGGCTCTCGCCCAGCGGGCCGGGCAAGAGTATAGTGCAAGTCGATGACGTTCAGCGGGCGCGGAGCGCAATCTCGCTGATCGAGCTCCCGGCTTCATCGATCGGCCCGGTCCAGCGCGAGGCGGGCAGCCGGCATCTGGTCACGGCCGGAAGCGGCAGGTAGACCACGTCGGATGGTCCGTTTCCTTCACAGCGCCGACCTGCATCTCGGCAAGCCGTTCGGTTCGATGCCGGACGAGCTGCGCGGGCGGCTGCGCGAGGCCCGCCACACCGTGCTCGACCGGCTGGCTGCCCAGGCTCGCACTGCAGCGGCGGAGACGATTCTGCTGGCCGGCGACGTGTTCGACACGGAAACGCCGAGCCCGGCCGTGCTTCGCCAGGCGCTGGCCGCCATGGCAGGGCATGACGGCGTTCGCTGGATCCTGCTGCCCGGCAATCATGATTCGCTCGCCGCGGAAGCACTCTGGGCCGGCCTGGCGACATCGCGGCCCGCCAACGTCGTCCTCGCGACCGAGCCGGCCCCTCTCCGGCTCGCCGACGACGTCGTCCTCCTGCCGGCGCCCTGCACGACGCGCCGGCCGGGTCGCGACCTCACCGAATGGCTGGACGGGGCAGCGACCCCGCCGGGCACGATCAGGATCGGGTTCGCCCACGGCGCCGTGCAGAGCTTTTCGGAAGATGGCGGCGCCGGCGACGTCATCGCTCCCGACCGGGCGACCCGCGCCGGTCTCGACTATCTCGCCCTCGGCGATTGGCACGGCCAGATGCGGATCGGACCGCGCACCTGGTACAGCGGCGCGCCGGAGCCGGACCGGTTCAAGCACGACGCCTCGGGCCGTGCCCTGCTGGTCACGATTCCAGCGGCGGGAACCGAGCCTGTGGTCGAGCCCATCGAGACCGGATCGTTCGACTGGCGCACGCTCGTGCTCGACTGCCTGGCGGGCGACGAGCCCGGCGCGCATCTGGCGGCGCTGCTGCCGGCGGGTCCTGCGCGGCGCCAGACACTCCTTCGCATCCTCGCGACCGGCCGGACGCGACCGCCGGCTCGGGCTCGGCTGGAAGCCGATATCAAGGCGATTGCGCCCGAATTCGCCCTGCTGCAGCTGGAGGCGCAGGAGCTGGTCACGGAATGCGAGAGCGAGGATCTCGACCGGATCGACCATGCCGGCGCCTTGCGGCACGCGGCCGACATGCTGCTCGCAGAGAGCCGGGACGACGGCCGCTCCTCCGGTGAGCGCGAGGTGGCGCGCGAGGCGCTGATGCGCCTGTTCTCCTATTGCGCGACGGCGTCCTGATGAAGCTGACCGCCCTGCGCCTGCACAATGTGCGCCGCTTCGCCGGCACCGGCGTGCGCATCGAGAACATCGGCGACGGCATCAACGTGCTCTGCGCGGCCAACGAACACGGCAAGTCGACCTGCTTCGACGCTTTGCACGCGCTGTTCTTCCAGCCGCATACCGGCACGCCGGGCTCTGTCCAGGCGCTGCGGCCCTATAGCGGCGGCAACCCGCTGGTCGAGGCGGACCTCACCACCGCCGACGGCGCCTTCCGGCTGACGAAGCAGTTCTATGGGGGCCGCCGCGCCCAGGTCCGCGAGCGCGACAGCGGCCGCCTGATCGCGCAGGCGGACGAAGCCGAGCGCTTCATCTCCGCACTGGTGAAGGGCGGCATCAGCGGGCCGGCCGGCCTGCTCTGGGTCCGCCAGGGCGTGACCGGCATCGAGCGGCGCGCCAAGGCCGAGGACGAGACGGAGAGGCGCGCACGGGAAACCGTGCTGACCTCGGTCCAGGGCGAGGTCGAGGCGCTGACCGGCGGGCGGCGCATGACCGAAGCCCTCGCCGCCTGCGAGGAAGAGCTGCTGCGGCTGGTGACCGCGACCGGCAGGCCCAAGACAGGCGGTCCCTACGCCAGCGCCATCGACGAGAGCGAGCAATTGGCGGAACAGGAGCGCCGCCTTGGCGCCGAGGTCGCCGATCTGCGCGCGGCCCTCGACCGGCGCCGCACGATCCGGGTGCGGCTCGCCGAGATCGACACGCCCGAGATGGCGCGGGAACGCCAGGCTGCGCTCGCGGAGGCCGAGGCGGAGCTGTCCGCCGCCAAGGCCCAGGCTGAATCGCTGAAGGCGGCTGAAAGCAAGGCCGCCCTGGCGCTGAACCGGCGCGTCTCTGCCGAACAGGCCCTGAGCGGCTTTCGGCAGGCGCTCGCCCGCTTTGCCAGCCTTCGCGAAGCCGAAGCCGGCGCCGCGCAGGAGCGTGACGCCGCCCGCGCCCGCCATCAGGGTGCCGCCGGCGTCGTGCGCGAGGCGGCGACTGCGGTCGAGAGCGCCGAACGCGAGGAGCGCGAGCAGCGCGACCTGCTCGCCCGCCTGGAGCGGGCCTTGCGCGCG